>JBQCIO010000037.1:0-13076 GCA_051953655.1 Motilibacteraceae bacterium | reverse complement strand
GAAAACACCACCTATTTTGTTTGTACCCACCCGCGGTGTGGCTTTTCCCCTGTGGGGTTTTTCCCTTCCCGCGTTGCGGGCCCGCGCCGACCGTCCCGGCCGTCGCGTCTCCGGGCGCCCACGACCTCGTCACCAGGTCGTGACCGGGTTGTGCTGCGCTGTGGCCCCAGCATGCCGAGAAGTAGGAGAAACTGGTCGCACGTCACCGGCCCGTCGGGGGGCTCGGCGGGGGACCGGCGGTTCGGAGGGCACGGGTGGCAACGACAGCGCAGCACCGGGGGGCGAGCGCCGGATCGCGGGGGCCTGGTCGCCTCGGGCGGCAGGGGGCGGCCTTCGCTCTCCTCGCCGTCGTGGGCCTGCTGGGCACCAGCGCGTGCCAGCCGGCGACCGCCGGCCGTGCGGCTGTCCGGGCGCAACCCTCGGCCCCTGCCCAGCCCTCCGCCGTGCCGACGCCGGTCGCGGTCCAGGTCGCTCCTGCCGATGCCGCCACCGACGTCCGCCCCGACGCGCCGGTGCAGGTCACGGCCGCCCACGGGACCCTCGCCTCGGTCGAAGTGGTGACCGCCGGGTCGACGAAGACCGCGCTGGCCGGCTCGCTGAGCGCGGACAAGACGCGCTGGCAGGCCACCGAGCCCCTCCTGCCGGCCACCACCTACGTCGTCACCGCCCGGGCCGTCGGCAAGACCGGCTCCCAGACGCAGACCTCGAGCTTCCGCACGCTCACGGCCACCGGCAAGCTCACCACGTCGATCACCCCGCTCTCCGGCCGCACCTACGGCGTCGGGATGCCGATCGTCATCACCTTCGACGCCCCGGTGAAGGACAAGGCGGCCGTGCAGCGCCGGCTCACCGTCACCTCCTCCAAGCCGGTGCAGGGGTCCTGGCACTGGGACAGCGACACGGTGGTCGAGTACCGCCCTGAGACGTACTGGCCGGCCTACAGCTCGGTCCAGGTCGGGGTGAAGCTCAAGGGCGTCGACGGCGGGGGAGGGGCCTGGGGGGTCAGCGACCGCACGGTCAGCTTCCAGATCGGATCGGCCACCGTGAGCAAGGTGGACGTGAAGAAGCTGACCATGACCGTCTGGCGCGACGGCAAGGTGCTCAAGGTGATCCCGGTGACCACCGGCAAGGACGGCTTCCTGACCCGCAACGGGACCAAGGTGATCTCCGAGAAGCACCGCACCATCCAGATGGACGCAGCGACCCTGAACATCCCGAAGGACTCCAAGGACTACTACAACCTCAAGGTCGAGTACGCGTTGAGAGTCACCTGGAGCGGGGAGTTCGTCCACGCGGCGCCCTGGTCGGTGGGCCAGCAGGGGAGTGCGCGGGTGAGCCACGGCTGCGTCGGCATGAGCATGGTCGACGGCGCCTGGTTCTTCGACCAGAGCAAGGTCGGCGACGTCGTGGAGGTCAGCGGGTCGCCCCGCCAGCTCGAGCCGGGCAACGGCTGGACCCTGTGGAACGTGCCGTGGGCCCGATGGCAGGCGGGGAGCGCGCTGTAGGACGTGCACCGGGCTCACCGCGGCGTCGGTAGGCTCACGCGGGCGGTCGCTCGTCCGGACCGCCACCGCAGTCGCCCGCTGATCCGCTCGCCGCCGCCCGGAGGACCACGTGCAGGACATCGCCGTCTTCAGCGGGTCCGCGCACCCCGAGCTGTCATCGGCGGTCTGCCACCACCTCGGGATCCCGCTGTCGCCGGTGCTGGTGGAGCGCTTCGCCAACGACTGCCTGCAGGTGCAGCTGCAGGCCAACTGCCGCGAGCGGGACGTGTTCCTCCTCCAGCCGCTGGTGACGCCGGTTCAGGAGCACCTGGTCGAGCTGCTGCTGATGATCGACGCCGCTCGCGGCGCCTCCGCGGGCCGGATCACCGTGGTGCTGCCGCACTACGCCTACGCCCGCTCGGACAAGAAGGACGCCCCGCGGATCTCCATCGGCGGCCGGCTGGTCGCCGACCTGCTGGTGGCCGCCGGCGCCGACCGGGTGCTGGCGATGACGCTGCACTCGCCCCAGGTGCACGGCTTCTTCAGCGTGCCGGTGGACCACCTGCACGCCCTGCGCGAGCTGGCCGGCCACTTCACCGACCCCGCCAGCGAGCTGGACCTGTCCAGGACCACGGTGGTCTCACCGGACCTCGGCAACGCCAAGGAGGCGGCCGCCTTCGCCCGGATGCTGGGCGTGCCGGTGGCGGCGGGCGCCAAGCAGCGCTTCCCCGACGACCGGGTCAGCATCACCTCGATCATCGGCGAGGTGGCCGGCCGCGACGTCATCGTGCTCGACGACGAGATCGCCAAGGGCAGCACCGTCATCGAGCTGCTCGAGCGCCTGCGCGAGGTGGGGGTCGGCAGCGTGCGCGTGGCGTGCACCCACGGGCTCTTCGCGGCCGGGGCGCTGCAGCGCATCGCCGCCCAGCCCGAGGTCGTCGAGATCGTCTGCACCGACACGGTGCCGGTGCCGGACCACGCCCGGGTCCCCGAGCTGACCGTGCTGTCGGTGGCCCCCGCGCTGGCCGAGGCGATCCGCCGCATCCACGCGGGGGAGTCGGTGACGCGCTGTTCCACGGCCCCGGCGTGACCGCGGTGCAGTCCCGCCTCGCGCTGGTCGACGACCCGACTCTCTGAGCCTGAGGTCCCGAGCGGACTCCGGAGACACGAGGGAGCCCCCGGTCCGATGGACCGGGGGCTCCCTCGTATGCGCTGTGATGCTGAGCCAGGCTCAGTGCTCTCCACCGCTGTGGGCGGCCTCGAGCTCGCGGACCTCGCGCGGCGTGGGCGGCTCGATGGCGTCGCCGAAGTAGAAGTTCGTCAGCCGGGCACGGAACTTCTGGCTGCGGCTCTTCGGGTTCGGGACACCGTTCTCGTCGACGTCGGCCTCGAGCGCCAGCGGGCGGTAGGTGTCGTGCTGGGTGAGCACGTAGGCCTCCGCGGGGCTGACCGGCTCGTGCACCTCGTAGAACTCACCGTCCGGCGTGCGCATGACGATGCCGGTCTCGCGCCCGTGCAGCACCTTCTCGCGGTCGCGCCGCTGCAGGGCCAGGCAGATCCGCTTGGTGATGACGAACGCGATCGGCGGGGCCACGAACAGGGCGATGCGCGCGGTCCAGGTGATCGCGTTGATCGACAGGTGGAAGGTCTCGGCGATGACGTCGTTGCCGCCGTTGGCCCACAGCACGCCGTAGAAGGTCAGCGCCATGACGCCCAGCCCGGTGCGGGTGGGGGCGTTGCGGGGGCGGTCGAGCACGTGGTGCTCGCGACGGTCACCGGTGATCCAGGCCTCGATCCACGGGTAGAGGATCATCAGCGTCGTGATGATGCCGGGCATGATCACGGCCGGGGTCAGGATGTTCCAGGGGATCGTGATGCCCCAGAACCGGCTCTCCCAGTTCGGCATGGTCCGCACCGCGCCGTCGAGGAAGCCCATGTACCAGTCCGGCTGCGAACCGGCCGTCACCTGGGTGGGCGTGTAGGCGCCGTACATCCAGATCGGGTTGATGGTGGCGATGGCCGAGATGAGGGCGATGACGCCGAACACCATGAAGAAGAAGCCGCCGGCCTTGGCGATGTAGACCGGCATCAGCGGGTAGCCGACGACGTTCCTGTTGGTCCGTCCGGGGCCGGGGTACTGCGTGTGCTTGTGGTACACGACCAGGATCAGGTGGACGGTGATCAGCGCCAGGAAGATGCCCGGCAGCAGGAGCACGTGGATCGTGTAGAGACGCGGGATGAAGTCCTGGCCGGGGAACGCGCCGCCGAACACGAAGAACGCCAGCCACGATCCGACCACCGGGATCGCCTGGATGATCGCCTCGGCGATGCGCAGGCCGGTGCCGGACAGGAGGTCGTCGGGGAGCGAGTAGCCGGCGAAGCCCTCGATGATGCCCAGCAGCACGAGGATCGAGCCGATGACCCAGTTGATCTCGCGCGGCTTGCGGAAGGCGCCGGTGAAGAACACCCGCAGCATGTGGACGGTCATCGCCGCCACGAAGATCAGCGCCGCCCAGTGGTGGATCTGCCGCATGAGCAGACCGCCACGCACGTCGAACGAGAGCTCGAGCGTGGAGACGTAGGCCTGGGAGAGCTGCAGGCCCCGCAACGGCACGTAGGAGCCGTTGTAGAGGACCTCGACCGTCGAGGGCTTGTACCAGAAGGTCAGGAACGTGCCCGACAGCAGCAGGATGATGAAGCTGTAGAGCGAGATCTCGCCCAGCATGAAGGACCAGTGGTCAGGAAAGACCTTGCGCAGGCCCTTCTTGGCCACCTTGCCGATGCCGAGGCGCTCGTCCGCCCAGGTGCCGACCGTGCCGGCGGCACGCGCTGCTGTGCTCATCCACGCTCCCAGAAGCTAGGACCGACGGGCTCGGTGAAGCCCTGCTTCGCCACCAAGTATCCGTCCGCATCCACCGTGATCGCGAGCTGAGGCAGCGGACGGGCGGCCGGTCCGAAGACGACCTTGCAGTGCTGCGTGACGTCGAAGGTCGACTGGTGGCACGGGCACAGCAGGTTGTGCGTCTGCTGCTCGTAGAGGGCCACCGGGCAGCCCATGTGGGTGCAGATCTTCGAGTACGCGTAGATGCCGTTGTAGGACCAGTCCTCCTGGCCCTTGGGCGCCGGACCGACCTCGGAGGGCTCGAGCCGGATGAGCAGGACGGCGCTCTTGGCCTTCTCGTCGAGCGGGTCCTCGACCTTGTCGATGCCCTCGGGGAGCACGTGCACCACCGCGCCGAGCTCGATGTCGGTGGCCTTGACCGGCTCCAGGGTGGGGTCCTTGACGATCCGGGTGCCCCCGGTCCACATGGTCGTGGACAGGAGAGCGGCGGGCTGCTTGGCCTGCGGGTCGCGGATCCAGAGGTCCTTGAGCGGGATGATCGCCGGTAGCGCCAGCGCGCCGAGGGCGCCGCTGAGCGAGGCCCAGATCATCTTGCGCCGGCCGAAGCCCGTCGCCTCGCCGCCCTCGCGCAGCACCGCCAGGGCGCCTTCGCGCTCCTCCGGGGTGGAGGCGATGGGGTGGCGGTCCTCCACGACCTCGACGTCGGGCATGAGCTTCTTGGCCCAGTAGACCGCGCCGATGCCGATGCAGAACAGCGCGAGCCCGAGGCCGATGCCCATGAGCAGCCGCGACGTGGCGACGTTGCTCAGCTTCCCGTTGACCGGGAAGAGGAACCAGGCCACCACGAACAGGGCGGTGCCGGCGATGCTGAGCAGGAACAGCCGCGCGACGGTCCGCTCGGCCCGGCGGGCCGCGGCGGTGTCGATGTCGGTGCGGCGGTGGACGTGGGCCGGCAGGCCCGGGTCCGGGAACTGCTGCTCGAGCCCGCCCTGCGCCCCCGCAGCGGGGACGACGTCGGCTGATCCGTTGCTGTGCTCGCTCACGATGCCTTCGCTCCCAGCCAGACCGCGCACCCGATGAGCGCGCCGATCCCGACGATCCACATGAACAGACCCTCGCTGACCGGGCCGATCGTGCCCAGCGCCAGTCCGCCGTAGTTCGGCTGGCTGTGCAGGGTGCCGAGGTAGCCGATGATCTGCTGCTTCTCCTGCTGCGAGAGCGTGCTGCCGAACACCGGCATGGACTGCGGGCCGGTCAGCATCGCCTCGTAGATGTACTTCGGCTGCACGCCGACCAGCGACGGGGCGTACTTGCCGTGCGTGAGGGCGCCACCGGACCCGTTGAAGTTGTGGCACATCGCGCAGTTGGTGCGGAACAGCTCGCCGCCCTCGGCGATCTGCTCGGCCGAGAGGTCCTTGGTGGCGTACTGGTCCTGCGTCGGCACGGACGGGCCGGGGCCGAGGCTGGCGATGTAGGCGGCCAGCTGGTCGATCTCGTTCTGCGAGAAGACCACGCGGCCCTTGGGGATCTGCGGCGCGTCCGAGGTGTAGGCCGGCATGCGGCCGGTGCCCACCTGGAAGTCGACGGCGGCCGCGCCGACGCCGACCAGCGACGGGCCGTCGCTGGAGCCCTGGGCGTTCAGGCCGTGGCAGGTGGAGCAGTTGGCGAGGAACAGCTCGCGACCGGCCGCGATCGGGTCGTTCTGGCCCTTGACGCCGGCCGCCGCCTCCGAGCGGGGCGAGAGCACCGCGTAGAGGGCACCGGTGACCAGCAGCGCCAGCAGGATGACGGCGGAGGTCGCCAGCGGCGATCGCCGCCGGGCGGAGTGGGAGCTCAACGTCGATCCCTACTTGATCAGGTAGATGGTCGCGAACAGGCCGATCCACACCACGTCGACGAAGTGCCAGTAGTACGAGACGACGATGGCGCTGGTGGCCTGCTCGTGGGTGAACCGCTTGGCCGCGAAGGTGCGCCCGAGCACGAGCAGGAAGGCGATCAGACCGCCGGTCACGTGCATGCCGTGGAAGCCGGTCGTGAGGTAGAAGACCGAGCCGTAGGGGTCCGAGGAGAGCGTGAGGCCGTCCTTGGAGACCAGGCCGGCGTACTCGTAGACCTGGCCGCCGACGAAGAAGGCGCCCATGAGGAAGGTGAGCACGAACCACTCGCGCAGGCCCCACTTGCCGACCTGGAGCAGCGAGCCCGTGCGGCGCACCTGGAAGCGCTCGGCCGCGAAGACGCCGAGCTGGCAGGTGACCGAGGAGAGCACCAGGACGGTGGTGTTGACCGTCGCGAAGGGCACCTCGAGCTTGCTGGCCCGCTCGGCCCACAGCGCGGGCTCCACGGAACGGATCGTGAAGTACATCGCGAACAGCGCCGCGAAGAACATGAGCTCGGAGGACAGCCAGACGATGGTCCCGATGCTGACCATGTTCGGCCGGTTGGCCGGGGCGTGCGCCGGCGCTGTCTGGACTGCGGATGCTGTCGCCACGGGCGCCATTATTGCGGCACCTCTCCATGGTCACGACCCCCACCCCCGGCGAGTCCTGAACAAGTTCGACTTCGAGCGATCGCCGGCCGCCTCCGCGCCCCCTCGAGCGAGCCGCCGACCGGGCCGCCCGGTCCCCGGCGTCGTAGCCTGGCGGGGTGCCGTCCGGCGTGCTGACCACCGTCCTCACCAGCCTCCCGACCAGTCGTCCGCTCGCCGGGCTGGGGGTGGGCGGCGCCGTGCTGGCCCACGGGGGCGCCGGGGGCACCGAGGGCGCCGACCTGCCGCCGGTGCTCACGCCGGCCCGGTTCTTCCTCACCTGGCACGTCGAGTGGGTCCCGCTGCTGGCGCTGCTGGTCGTCGGCGCCCTCTACGGCGTCGGCCTCGGCCGCCTGCACGGCCGGGGCGACCGGTGGCCGGTCGGCCGCACGGCCGCCTTCTACGTCGGCCTGGCCTTCCTCGGAGTGGCGACCCAGGGCGCGCTGGCGCTCTACGACACCACGCTGCTGTGGACCCACATGGTCCAGCACATGATCCTGAACATGGCCGGCCCGATCTTCATGGCGCTGGGGGCGCCGGTCACCCTGGCGCTGCGCACGCTGCCCCTGGGGGGCCGCCGCACGCTGCTCGCGGTCATCCACAGCCGGGTGGCGAAGGTGCTCACCTTCCCCGTGGTGGCGTTCCTGATCTTCGTGGTGAACCCGTTCGTCCTCTACTTCACCGGGCTGTACGACGCCACGCTGCGCCACCCGCTGCTGCACGACCTCAACCACCTGCACTTCGTGCTGGTCGGCTGCCTGTGGTTCTGGGTCGTCATCGGCATCGACCCGCTGCCGTCCCGCCCGCAGCACCTGTTCCGGATGCTCGGCGTCTTCGCCACGCTGCCGTTCCACGCGATCCTCGGCGTCGTGATCATGGACTCGGGGGCCTTGATCGGCGGGGACTGGTACGCCGCGCTGCACCGCACCTGGGGTCCGACCCTCGCAGGGGACCAGCGGATCGCCGGCGGCATCCTGTGGGGGACCGGCGACATCGTCGGGCTGGTCGTCTTCGGCGCCCTGGTGGCCCAGTGGGCCGCCGCGTCCGAGCGCGAGGCCGCGCGGGAGGACCGCCGGCTGGACCGGCTCGAGGCCGAGGAGCGGGCGGCCGCCGCGGCGGCGTCCCGGTCGTCCCGGTCGTCTGCGCCGTCCGCGCCGTCCGCACCGTCTGCGCCGTCCGCCCCGTCCGTGGGAGAGGTCTGAGGTGGCCGGGCTGCTCGCCCGCTGGCTGGGCCGCCGGCGCGGCCCGGAGGGGCCGGCTCTAGCCGACGACGGCACCCTCGCCCTGCTCGCCGAGAGCTACGACCTGGCCGCGGCCGACTCCGCGGTCGTGGCCGCCATGGCCGAGCGCGGCGCGCCGTTGGCCGAGCCGCTGCTGGTCCGCCACCACCTGCTGCTCCCGGACGAGCTGGCCGTGGACGAGGCGGCCCGGCTGCTGGCGCAGGACGGCTACGCCCTCGTGGTGGGTGCCGGCGAGGTCGGCGAGGGGGAGGCGGTGCTGCGGGTGCGGGCCAGCCGCGCGCAGCTGGTCACCGGGCTGTCGCTGGCGCAGGAGCGCTCCCGGATGGCGGGCCTGGCCCAGCGGCTGGGCGGCGACGTCGTCGGCTACGACGTGCTCGGCCCGGCGGCCGCCGGGGAGCCGGCGGCCGAGCGGTAGCATCCGCCATGGCCGCCGCGCGCGGCTGCCCGGCCCCGCGCCGCGGCGACCGCGCGCACCGACCGCCCTTCAGCACCGACGATCCCTCCCCACGACGAGGACTTCTTCTGCGATGAGCGAGCACGCCAGCGCCGCCGACGAGCCCACGTGCACCGTCCTGGTCTACAGCGACGACGCCGTGACGCGGGAGAAGGTGCGCCTGGCCATCGGCCGGCGCCCGGCCGCGGACCTGCCGCGGGTCGTCTTCGTCGAGTGCGCCACCGAGCCCGCCGTCATCAGCCGGCTGGACCAGGGCGGCCTCGACCTCGCCATCCTCGACGGCGAGGCGACGCCGGCCGGCGGCCTGGGTATCTGCCGCCAGGCCAAGGACGAGATCTACCGCTGCCCCCCGATCCTCGTGCTGACCGGTCGGGTGCAGGACAACTGGCTGGCCGCCTGGTCGCGCGCCGACGCCGCCGTGGCGCACCCGATCGACCCGGTCACGCTGGCCGGCACCGTGGCCGAGCTGCTGCGCGCCCGGATCGAGCGCACGCCCGCCACCCGCTGACCGGCGCCTTCGCCGGCGTCCGACTCCCGGGAGGGAGCCCCATGGCCGACGCAGCCGAGCGCAGCTGGCCGCACCTGCTCACCGCGCTGATCCGTGGCGAGGACCTGTCCGCGGAGGACACGGCCTGGGCCATGGGTCGGGTCATGGCCGGCGAGGCCACCGCGGTGCAGACCTCCGGCTTCCTGGTGGCGCTGCGCGCCAAGGGCGAGACGGTCGACGAGGTCACCGGCTGCGCCCGGGCCATCCTCGACGTCGCCGCCCCGCTGCACGTCGAGGGCCCGATCGTCGACGTCGTGGGAACCGGGGGCGACCGCGCCCACACGGTCAACATCTCCACGATGGCCGCGATGGCGGTGGCCGCGGCCGGCGCGCGGGTGGTCAAGCACGGCAACCGGGCGGCGTCCTCGGCCTGCGGGGCGGCGGACCTGCTCGAGGAGCTCGGTGTGCCGCTCGACCTGCCTCCGCAGTCGGTCGCCCAGGTGGCCGAGCAGGTCGGGATCACCTTCTGCTTCGCGCCCACCTTCCACCCCTCGTTCCGGCACGCGGCCGTCCCGCGGCGCGAGCTCGGCGTGGCCACCGTGTTCAACTTCCTCGGCCCGCTGAGCAACCCGGGCCGCCCCTCCGCCCAGGCGGTGGGGTGCGCCGACCCGCGGATGGCCGGGGTCATGGCGGGCGTGTTCGCCGGGCGCGGCGTCTCGGCGCTGGTCTTCCGCGGCGACGACGGCCTGGACGAGCTGACCACCACGACCACCTCGAGGATCTGGGTGGTGGGCGACGGCACCGTCACCGAGACCTCCGTCGACCCGGCCGCGCTGGGCATCTCCCCGGTGCAGCCGGAGGCGCTGCGCGGCGCCGACGCCCCCTACAACGCCGCCGTGGCCCGCCGGTTCCTCGCCGGCGAGCCCGGCCCGGTCCGCGACGCCGTGCTGCTCAACGCCGCCGCCACGCTCGCCGCCTACCGCGGCACGAGCGCCGAGCGCCTGGTCGACGACCTCGCCGCCGCCCACGGCGACGTCGCCGCCGCCGTCGACTCCGGCGCCGCCGAGGCGCTGCTCGCGCGCTGGGTCGAGGTCGCGCGGGCGCTGAAGTAGCCCCCGGTCATGCGTGAGGGGTCCCCTGACCCGCTACGTGGCGGGTCAGGGGTCCCCGCACGTGCTTCAGCTGCCGACGGGCCCTTGATCATCGAAGGGTGTCACACTCATAGGCATCTAGGCGTATGGGTGTGACACCCATGCGTTCAGACCCCCAGGAGGCCGCCGGCCGGCCGCGCAACGCACCAGGCGTACGCCGCTGCCGTCACCAGCGCCCTTGACCGTGTCGCGGACGACCGGAAGCCGCCGACGAGACGGAGGAACGCGCCCGAAGGCGCGACCGGACCCTCAGTCCCCGTCCTCCATGCCCAACGAGAACGCCGCCTCGAGGTCGTGCTTGCTGTAGGTGCGGAACGCGATGTGGGTCTCGGTGCCGGTGACGCCGTCGACCTTGTTGAGCTGGTCGGCGATGACGTCGGCGAGCTGCTCGTGCTCGCGCACGCGGACCATCGCGATGAGGTCGACGTTGCCGGTGACCGAGTAGACCTCGCTCACGCCGTCGATGTCGGCGATCGCCGCCGCCACCTCGGGGATGCGGTCGACCTCGGCCTGCACCAGCACGATCGCGGTGATCACTTCAGGTCTCCCTGTCGACGTCGGCGGCGGACGGTGCGGAGCCTAGTGGCCGGGACGGCGGGCGCTCATCCCACCGCGATCCGGGTGCGCCCGCCGGGTCGCTCGCCCAGCGGGGCGACCGGCCGGGACACCGGCCGCAGACCGCGCCGGTCGTCGAAGGGAGCGGCCGCGCCCCGCGCGTCGACGGCGGCGTCGAGCCAGGCGCGACGCGAACCGGCGCCGAACGCCGGGCAGGCCCAGGTGCCCTCCAGCTCCACCAGCCGGGTGCCCGGCTCCTCGAGCCAGCGCAGCACGCACTCGGTCTCCTCCGCGGTGGCCGCGGGGGTGGGGGAGATGCCCGGCAGCTCGGGCTGCACCGCCTCGGCCGTCGCGCGCAGCGCCTCGACCGCCGGGCGCGGGTCGACCCCGCGGGGCACCACCGCGGTGCCGGCGAGCCGGCCCCACCGCACGCACACCAGCTCCCAGCCGCCGTCGGCGGTGCGCCGTGCGGCGACGACCTCGGGGCACGCGGTGAGCGCGGCCAGCCGCTGGGTGCGCGCCGCGGCCCGGACCAGGGAGGCGAGCCGGTCGCGCTGGGCGGCGGCGTCCTCGTAGCGCTCCTGCGCGGCCAGCACCTCGATCCGCCGCTGCAGCGCCTCGACGACGGTGCGGACGTCGCCGGTGAAGGCGGCGCGCACGGTCTCGGCGTGCACGGCGTAGTCCTGCACGGTCTGCGCGCCGGTGCAGGGAGCGCCGCAACGGTCGAGCTCGGCCAGGACGCACGCGGTGGACGGCCGGCGGGGCGAGATCCGCTGGGTGCACTGGCGCAGCGGCACCGCCTCGTGCAGCGCGGCCATGGCCAGCTCCGCGGTGCGGGCCGATCCGAACGGGCCGAGGTAGGCCGAGCCGTCGTCGCGGACGGCGCGCACCACCGAGAGCCGGGGGAACGCCTCAGCGGTGAGCTTGAGCCAGACCGCCTTCTCCGGGAACCGGGAGCGGCGGTTGTAGCGCGGCTTGTGCTCGGCGATGAGGCGCAGCTCGCGCACCTCGGCCTCCAGGGGGGTGGCGCAGGAGATCGGGCGCACCGTCTCGGCCAGGCCCACCATCTCGGCCATCCGCGTGCGGGTCTCCGAGGCCGTGAAGTAGGTGCGCACCCGGCTGCGCAGGTCCTTGGACTTGCCGACGTAGAGGACCCGGCCGTCGCCGTCCTCGAAGACGTAGACGCCCGGCCCGTGCGGCAGCGCCTCGGCCAGGTGCCGCTTGCGGCGCTGCTGCGGGGAGACCCGGGCGGTGAAGGTGGCCAGCTCCTCCAGGGAGTGCACGCCGAGCCCGCCGAGCCGCTCGAGCATGCCGTGGAGGACGTCGACGGTGGCGCGGGCGTCGGACAGGGCCCGGTGGTCCGGGGTGGTGCCGGCGCGGAAGACGCGGGCGAGCGTGCCGAGCTTGCAGTTGGGCGCCTCGTCGCGGGTGACGACGTGCCGGGCCAGCTTGGCCGTGTCGACCACCTGCGGGTCGGGCCAGCGGTGGCCGGTCGCCTGGCAGGCCGCCTTGAGGAACCCGACGTCGAAGGGCGCGTTGTGGGCCACGACGACGGCGTCCGGCCCGCAGAACTCGAGGAACGCGGGCACCACCGACTCGATGCGCGGGGCGCTGGCCACCATGGTGTCGGTGATGCCGGTGAGCACGGCGATGAACGGGGGGATGGGCTCGCCGGGGTCGACCAGGGTCTGGAACTCGCCGAGCACCTTTCCGCCGCGCACCTTGACCGCGCCGACCTCCGTGATGTGGCAGGCCGCCGGGGAGCCGCCGGTGGTCTCGAGGTCGACGACGACGAAGGTGACCTCGCGCAGGGGCGTGCCGAGCTCGTCGAAGGTGGACTGGACCGGCAGCGCGGCGAGGGGTGGCTGTGCGGGTGATGCTGACCGGCCGCGGGTGCCGGCGGTGAGCTCCATGCGCCGCACCGTAGGCACGGGCTCCGACAGGACGCACCGAGGCGCGCCGTGCCTCTCCGTGCCTCTCCGTGCCGGTCCGTGCCGGTCCGTCTCGCCGCCGGTGCGTACGCTCGTGACATGGGTCCCGCGCAGCGCACCGACCGTCCGGTGACGGGTCGCTCGCGCGTGCGCCGGGGGTGGGCCCGGTGAGCGCCGCGGCGGCCCACGAGCCCTTCGAGGCGGGGTCGGATGCGGCTCTGGACCTGGATCCGACGCACGACCCGAAGCAGGACCCGACGCCGACGCTGGGCAGGGACCTCGAGCGGGTCTCCGACGGCTCGTCGGACGAGAGCGACAGCGAGCACGACGACAGCGAGCACGACGACAGCGAGCACGACGACAGCGAGCACGACGACAGCGAGCACGACGACAGCGAGCACGACGAC
>JBQCIO010000036.1:0-33111 GCA_051953655.1 Motilibacteraceae bacterium | reverse complement strand
GATCAGTGCGGCGATCTTCCGAATGGACAAATCCGCCGCCCGACCCAGCGCGATCTCCTCACGCTCAGCCAGACTCAACCGTGCAGCCACAACACCCACCTCCAGAGCACAGGGTGTTGCATCCACCGCTAGAGGCCGCCTCTCCGCCATCAGGCCTTCACGATCAGGGATGCGCTCAGCCGACCTGGCGCAGGTCCTCGCGCCCGTCGGCGGGCTCGAGGTGGAGCAGCTCGACGGCGTCGGCGGCCACCGTCTCCACCGGCACGTCCTCCACGAAGCTGACGTCGTGGTCGCAGCCGCGGCCCTCGGTGCCGTAGGGGCCGCCGGAGGCGTCGGCGCCGCAGACCGGGCAGTGCACGGTCCAGGCGACGTGCGGGCGCTGCGTGCGGCGGGTGATCGGGCCGGCGTTCACCAGGTTGCCGCACCAGTAGACACCGACGGTGGGCGTCCCCACCGCCTCGGCGAGGTGTCGTGGGCCGGTGTCGTTGCTGACCACGACGGAAGCGCGCTCGAGGAGCCCGGCCAGGCCGCCGAGGTCGAGGACGTCGACGAGCGGCTCGGCGTCGGCGCGCATCCGCCCGACGACGTCGGTCACCACCTCGCGCTCGGGTGCGGTGCCGGTGACGAGCACCCGGCCGCCGGCCGCGACCAGGGCGTCGCCGACCGCAGCGAAGCGCTCGCTCGGCCACCGGCGTCGCCGGTCGGTGGCCCCGGGGTGCAGCACGGCCAGCGGGCGGCCGTCATCAGGGACGACGGCCGCCGCGGCGGCCCGGTCGGCCACCGTCGGCTCCAGGAGGGGGCGGATGCGTACCGGTGGGGCCCCGACGAGGCCCACGATCTCCAGGAACCGGAACACCTCGGGCGCGAAGTAGGAGTAGGGGATCTCCCGGTCCAGGTGCGCTGCGTCGGGGGTGCGGGTGCCTGCGGTCAGCCGGGCGCCCAGGGCCAGGGTGAAGGGGTTGGAGTTGCGGCCGCCTCCGTGCATCTGCAGCGCGAGGTCGAACTGCTCGGCCCGGGCCCGCTCGACGAAGGCCCGCTGAGCCGCGGGGTCGACGGGGGCGTCCGGGCCCGGGTCCCGGACTCCGGGGTGGACCGGCGCGACCAGCACCCGGGCCACCGGGCCGGGGCGCCCCGGCAGGAAGCGCGCATGCCACGGGGCGCCGATCAGCACCAGCTCGGCGTCGGGGTAGGCGGCCTTCAGCGAGGACAGCGCCGGCTCGGCGAAGAGGTAGTCGCCGAGCGCGTTGGCACGGACGACGGCGATCTTGCGGACGTCGGGGACGAGGTCGCCGTCGGCGAGCGGTGGGACGGCCGGCTGCGCGACGGGGGTGGGAGCGTGCACGTCCCGGCGCCTACCCGCGTCCGAGGGCTCCATGCGGTGCCGGGACGAGGTGCCGCCGTCCGCGGACCGAGGAGGAGGACGAGGAGGAGCAGGAGCAGGAGCAGGAGAAGTCCGCTCGGGCGTTTGACCTGCCCCGCTGGAGGCACCAAGGACCGTCGCCGCGGACGGTCGTGCGCCGTCCCGCGCGCAGGAGCCGAGCCGCACCGCAGGGGAAGGAGCGCCCGTGGCCGCACCCACGTCCCGTACCGCCGGAGGCGGCGCCGCCGGCGCCGCCGTCCTCACCGACGGTGCCTCGCAGGCCGCCGCCGGTGAGCTCGTCCGCGCGCTGGCCGGCCTGCCGGTCGTCGTCGTCGGCGACGCGGTGCTCGACGTCTGGGTGCAGGGCACGGCCACCAAGCTGTGCCGGGAGGCGCCGGTGCCGGTGGTCGAGGAGCAGTCGGTGCGCCGGGCCCCGGGCGGGGCGGCCAACATCGCCGCCAACCTGGCCGCGCTGGGCTGCCAGGTGACGATGGTGACCGCGCTGGGCGGGCCGGACGACCCTGGCGCCGACCAGCTCGCGGCGGTCCTGGCCGAGGCCGGAGTGCTCGTGCGCGGCCCGCGGGTGCCGGGCCTGCAGACGCCGGTCAAGCAGCGGTTCGTGGCCGACGGCTCGATCGTCGCGCGCGTCGACCGGGGCTGCCGGCCGCGCGACGTCGCTGCCCTGGTGGCCGCTGAGCTGCGGGAGGTGCTGGACGGGGTGCCCCCCGCGACGCCCCCCGACGTGGTCGACCTGCGCGACGGCGCGGGGCCTCGCCCGGCCGTGGTCGTCGGCGACTACGGGCTGGGGGCGGCGGGGTCCGAGGTGGTGGCGCTCCTGGCCGACCTGCTGGCCGGCCCGGTCCGGCGACGGCCGTGCGCGGTGGTCGTGGACGCCCACGACCCGACGCGCTGGCGCGAGGCCGGCGTGCACGCCATGACGCCGAGCTGGCCCGAGCTCTCCGCCGTCACCGCCGCAGGGGAGGTCGCCGGCGAGCACAGGAGCTCCTGGCTCTCCGACCACGCGTCGGAGGTGCTCGGACGACTGGGTGCGCAGCGGGTGGCCGTCACCCTCGACCGGCACGGCGCGGCGCTGCTCTCCCGAGGGTCGCTGGTGGCCACGGCCCCGGTCCCCGAGCCGGTGGACGTCCCCGCGGTAGGGGCGGGCGACGCCTTCACCGCGGCCTACGCCGCCGCGCTCGCCGTGTCCCTCCGGGACGGCCGTTCCGACGGCGAGGGCCTGGCTCTCGCGCTGGGCTGCGCCGCCGCGTCGCTGGCTGTCCGGCGTCCCGGCACCGCCGTGTGCCCGCGCGACGAGCTGCTCGCGTCGCTGGGCGTGCCGACGAGCGACGCCGCCGTCGGGCTGGAAGAGGTGCTCGACGCGATCCGTCGCGACGCCGCCGCCGCCGGGACCAGCGTGGTGCTCGCCACCGGCTGCTTCGACCAGCTCCACCAGGGACACGTGCGCTATCTGCGTGAGGCGCGCCAGCAGGGCGACGTGCTCGTGGTGGCGGTGAACAGCGACGCCGGCATGACGGCCCTCACCCAGGGGCGTCCGCCCCGGCAGCCGCTCGCGCAGCGTCGTGCCGCCGTCGAGCGCCTGGGCCTGGCCGACCACGTGGTCGTGTTCGACGAGCCCAGCCCGCGCGGGGTGCTGCGGCGGCTGCGGCCGCACGTGCTGGTGAAGGGCGGGGACTACGTGCCGGAGATGGTGCCCGAGCTGGACGCCGCGCAGGAGGTCGGGGCCGAGCTGCGCCTGACGAGCTACCTGGACCTGCCGTTGAGCCCCGACGGCTCGAGCGGCTCCGACGGCTCCGACGAGTCCAAGGACCCCATGGGCTCCAACAGCTCCAACAGCTCCGACGGACCGTCGGAGGCGGATGTGCGAGGGAAGGCATGAGCTCTGTCCAGCACGACCGGCGGGTGGATGTGCTCGTGCCGACGGTGGACCGGCCGACCGAGCTCGCGGTCACCCTCGCCGGGCTGTCGGCCCAGGAGGCGCGGCCGCACCGGGTGGTGGTGAGCGACCAGACGCGCGGCGAGGCGTCCTACCGCGCCCCGGCCGTGGCCACCGTGGTCCGGCTGCTCGAGCACACCGGCGTCGAGGTGGAGCTGCACCACCGCCCGGAACGCCGGGGGGTGGCCGAGCAGCGCGCCTTCCTGCTCTCCCGCGCCGACGCTGGGCGGGTGCTGTGCCTGGACGACGACGTCCTCCTGCGCCCGCACGCCCTGCGGACCATGGGTGATGCGCTCGACGTCCTGCGCTGCGGCTTCGTCGGCATGGCGGTCCAGGGCCTGTCCTTCAAGGATGACGTGCGCCCGGACGAGCTGGTCTCCTACGAGGAGTGGGAGGGAGAGGTGCTGCCGGAGCGGGTCGCTCCGGAGAGCGCGGCCTGGGAGCGCTGGCGGCTGCACAACGCGGCCAACCTCCTCCACCTGGCGGAGAAGCTTGGGTTGGCCGAGGGTGAGTGGCGGGCCTACAAGGTGGCCTGGGTGGGCGGCTGCGCGATGTACGACCGGGAGCGGCTGCTCGAGTGCGGCGGGTTCGACTTCTGGGGGGAGCTGCCGTCGGCGCACAGCGGGGAGGACGTGCTCGCCCAGCTGCGCGTCATGGCCCGGTACGGAGGTGCCGGCCTGGTGCCCAGCGCCGCCTACCACCTGGAGGCGCCGACCACGGTGCTGGAGCGCGAGCACGAGGCCTACCAGGTGGTGGGGCTGCCGTGACGGACGAGTGCGCGGTGCGACATCCTGCTCGACGGTTGGTGGACGGACCCGAGGGCAGGTGCAGGGCATGAGCAGCGAGACGTCGTTCGAGCGCAACCCGACGGGGGAGCAGCACGTCCTCGAGCACGGGGACGTGCGGGCGGTCGTCGTCGAGGTCGGCGGGGGGCTGCGGGAGCTGTCCGTGCGCGGCGTGCCCGTGCTCGCCGGCTACGGCGAGCACGAACCCGTCACGGCGGCCCGGGGTCAGCTGCTGATCCCCTGGCCCAACCGGGTCCAGGACGGGACCTACCGCTGGGACGGGCAGGAGCAGCAGCTCGCGCTCACCGAGCCGGAGCAGTCCAACGCCCTGCACGGCCTGCTGCGGTTCGCCCCGTGGCGGCTGGTGGAGCGCGACGAGCGCTGCCTCGTGATGGGTGCCACCGTCTGGCCGCAGACCGGCTATCCCTTCCTGCTCGAGGTCCAGGCGCGCTACGAGCTCACCGACGACGGCGTCACGGTGACCACCAGCGCCACCAACCTGAGCGGGCAGGCGGCCCCCTACGGCAGCGGCGCCCACCCCTACGTCACCGTGGGGACCGACCTGATCGACGACGCGGTGGTGCACGTGCCGGCAGCCAGGTGGCTGCCCACCGGCGAGCAGCAGGCGCCCACCGGCGTGGCCGACGTCGAGGGCACGCCCTACGACCTGCGCACGCCGCAGCGGCTCGGGGACCGGCAGATCGACAACGCCTACGTCGACCTCGAGCGCGACGCCTCCGGCCGTGCCGTGGTCACCGTCGCCCATCCGGACGGTGGGCGCACGGTGGAGTTCTGGGTGGACGACAAGCACGCATGGATCGAGGTCTTCACCGGCGACACGCTGCCGGAGGAGTCCGAGCGCCGGCGCAGCCTCGGGCTGGAGCCGATGACCTGCCCGCCCAACGCCTTCCGCGACGGCACCGGCGTCGTCCGGCTCGAGCCGGGTTCCTCCCACACCGGCAGCTGGGGCCTGCGGTTGCTCGA
The DNA here is from genome assembly GCA_051953655.1 of Motilibacteraceae bacterium. Taxonomy (GTDB): domain Bacteria; phylum Actinomycetota; class Actinomycetes; order Motilibacterales; family Motilibacteraceae; genus JBQCHF01. The sequence continues at coordinate 28,028 of JBQCIO010000036.1, read as the reverse complement.
TGGCTGAGGCCACGGACGACGCGGGGGTCCTCGCCCGGGCAGCCGAGCTCGCCCGGGAGCGCTTCGGCTGGGAGCGGCTGCGCCCGGCCCAGGAGGCGGCGATCCTCGCCGCGGTGCGGGGGCGGGACGTCCTCGCGGTCATGCCGACCGGCTCGGGCAAGTCAGCGGTCTACCAGCTCGCCGGGCTGCTCCGCCGCGAGGCCGGGGCCGGGCCGACACTGGTCGTCTCCCCGCTGCTGTCGTTGCAGCGCGACCAGGTGGCGACCATGGACGGAGCGGGGATCCGCTCGGCCCGGCTGTCCTCCCAGGAGTCCGAGCGCGAACGGTCGGCGGTGCTCGAGGCGCTCCACGACGGGCGGCTCGACGTGCTGCTGCTCGCGCCCGAGCAGCTGGCCGCTGCCGGCGTCCTCGACCAGCTCTCCGCGGCACGTCCCGGCCTGGTGTGCGTCGACGAGGCGCACTGCATCTCCTCGTGGGGCCACGACTTCCGGCCGGACTACCTGCGCATCCCGGAGGCGCTCGGCCCGCTCGGCCACCCGCCGGTGGTGGCGCTCACCGCCACCGCGTCGCCGCCGGTGCGCGACGACGTCGTCGCCCGGCTCGGGCTCGTCGACCCGGCGGTCGTCCTCCGCGACCTGGACCGGCCGGCCATCCGCCTCGAGGTCGTGCGCGCCGAGCAGGGCGATGCGCAGCGGGAGACGGTGGTGCTGCGCGCCGCGGCCGAGGCCAAGCCGGAGATCGTGTACTGCTCCACGCGGCGCGCCACCGAGGAGGTCGCAGAAGCACTGGCCGCGCTGGGTTTCTCGGCGGCGGCCTACCACGCTGGGCTGCGCGGCAACGAACGGGAGGGCGTGCAGCGAGCCTTCCTGGAGGGCCATCTCGACGTCGTCGTGGCGACGTCGGCGTTCGGCATGGGCATCGACAAGCCCGACGTGCGCACCGTCCTGCACGCGGCGGTGCCCGCGTCGCCGGACGAGTACTGGCAGGAGGTGGGCCGCGCCGGCCGGGACGGGGAGCCGGCGCTCGGCCTGCTGGTCTACCGTCCCGGCGACCTCGGGCTGCAGCGCTTCCTCAGCGCCGGCCTTCCTCACCGGGAGGACCTGGCCGAGGTGGTCCGGGTGCTGCGCCAGCACGGCCCGCTGGCCCGTACCGCTCTCGGCCGCCGGGCCGACCTCCCGATCCGGCGCGTCGGCGTGCTGGCCAACCTGCTGGTGGAGAGCGGTGCGGCCCGGCCGGACGCTCGCGGCAGGCTGACCTGGTGCGGACCGGAGGACCCGCGCGACGCCGTCGACGCCGCGCTCGAGCTCGCCGAGCAGCAGCGGGCCGTGGAGCGTTCGCGCACGGACATGATGCGCGGCTACGCCGAGACGACCGCCTGCCGCCGCGGCTACCTGCTCGCGTACTTCGGCGAGGAGCTGCCCGGTCCGTGCGGCAACTGCGACATCTGCCTCGCCGCCGAGGCAGCCGGGGAGGAGCCGTCCACCGTGGCCGGCGGCACCGAGGAGCTGCCTGCGGCCAGCCGGGTGCATCACCCCGAGTGGGGCGACGGCACGGTCATGGGCGCCGAGGACGGCGACAAGGTGACCGTGCTGTTCGACGAGGCCGGCTACAAGGTCCTGTCCATCCCGCTGGTGGAGGAGCGGGGCCTGCTCGAGCCCACCGGGCAGCCCGCGGTGGGCGCGCCCCCCGAGGAGGCCGAAACGACGACGGACGGTAGGAGAGAGGCCGGCTGAGCTGGCCCGTGCAGGGTCCTAGATCTCGCTGAGGACGTTGGCCGCCAGGGCGAGGCGGTCTGCGCAGCGACCGGGCATCGTCCGGCTCGTCGGCCACGTCGCCAGCGGCGATGAGCAGGAACGAGGTCGAGCGGGCGCGCACGATGCTGCGGTAGAGGGGACCGGGTTGCGGTGCCGGGCCCAGCAGGTCGGCGGCGCCATGCTGCGACCTGGGCTGGGCTGGGCGGCGGGCAGGGCAGGACGTCACGTCGTCGGTGTCTGCGGCGGCTGCCGCCTCGGCATCAGCGAGAACGGGGGCGCCTCGTCGGGGTCGCCGGTGACATCGAAGCCGGCAGTCTGCCGATCTTGATGCACCCGTACGCTCAGAGCGGGTGCACCAGGTCTCATGATGCGCGAAAAAACCGGCTGCCGGCAACGAGAACACGCCCGCTCTCGTCACCAGCCGCCCTGGACCCGACCACCACCGGACCGGCGCCCGACGATGATCTGATCACCAGAAGGAGGTGTCGTCAGAGCGTCCCGGTGACCGCCTGCAGCCCCAGGCTCGACACCGCCACCAGCACCCACAGCAGCCCGCCCAGCAGCAGCGGCCGAGAGCCGGCGCGGCGCAGTGCGCCGGGATCTGTCGTGAGCCCGATCGACGACAGTGCGACGGTCGTGCAGAACACCGCCAGCCAGGTGAGCGTCCCGTGCCAGGAACCGGGCACCAGCCCGAGGGTGTCGAGCACGCTGGCCAGCACGAAGCCGACGATGAACGGCGGCACCAGGCGCCACGGCCGGGTGCCTCCCGTGCCCGTGCCCGTGCCCGCGGCGGCGGACCGACGCGCCGACATCGCCGCCAGCACCAGGCAGATCGGCACGATCATCAGGCTTCGTGTCAGCTTCACGACCACGGCGTAGGAGCCCGCCGACGTGCCGTAGGAGTAGGCGGCCGCCACGACCGAGCTGGTGTCGTTCACCGCCGTCCCGGCCCACAGCCCGAAGGCATGCTGGGACAGGCCCAGGACGTGGCCGATGGCGGGGAAGGCCAGGACCGCGGCCACGTTGTAGGTGAAGATCGTGCCGATGGCGTAGGCGACGTCGGCCTCGGCGACGGACACGACGCTGGTCACCGCCGCGATCGCGGACGCGCCGCAGATGCCGGTCCCGACGCCGACGAGCGTCCGGATGCCCGAGGGCAGCCCGAGCAGGCGGCCGAGCAGGGCGGCGCCGCCCAGAGCCACCGCGAGGGTGCCCAGCATCACCGGCAGGGAGCCGCCGCCGACCCGGAGCACCTCCCCGAGCGGCAGACCGGTCCCGAGCAGCACGACGCCGGTCTGCAGCACCCCGCGGGAGGCCAGCCGCAGGCCGGGTGTCTGCCGCTCGCCCGGTCGACGCAGTGCGCCGACCAGTGCGCCGAGCACGATGCCGAGCACCGGGGCGCCGACGAGCGGCACGACGTGTCCGAGCGCGGTGGCCACCGCGGCGACCACCACCGCAGGCACCAGCCCGGGGGCGAGCATGCGCAGGCGCGGGGTGATCGCGCGCAGCGACGGCTTCCCGACGCGCGGCAGCACCTCGGCCTGGCGATGCACGTCGGCCCTTCCGTCGACTGGTCCCGGTCGTTCGCCGGACGTCCGGCAGCGTGCCCACCCTGGCGACGACTCCTCGCGCCCGGTAGGGAGCGGTCGGTGATGCGGTCATAGGCTCTGCTTATGCCGCTCGCCGACGACCTCGACCTGACCTCGCTGCGGCTGCTCGTCGCCGTGGCCGAGTCCGGCAGCCTCGGCCGGGCGGCCGCTCGGCTGGCCATGACCCAGCCAGCGGCCAGCCAGCGCATGCGCAACCTCGAGCGACGGCTGGGCCTGACCCTGCTCACCCGCACCACCTCGGGGTCCACGCTCACCGCGGCCGGGGCGTCGGTCGTCGACTGGGCCCGCCCGGTGCTGGACGCCGTGGAGGTGCTCGCGCGCAGCGTGGAGGCGCTGCACGACGGGCGGGACCAGCGGCTGCGGGTGGCCGCGTCCCTCACGGTCGCCGACCACCTGGTGCCCGGCTGGTTGGTGGCCTACCACCGCGAGCGGCCCGGCTCGGCGGTGGCGCTGCAGGTCGTCAACTCCGACGGGGTGGCCGAGCTCGTGCGCGACGGAGCCGTCGACCTCGGTTTCGTGGAGGGCGTCGGTGCGCCCCGCGGGCTGAGGTCCGCTGTGGTGGGCGAGGACTCGCTGGTCGTCGTGGTCGCGCCGGCGCACCGCTGGGCCGGCCGGCAGGACCCGCTCCCGGCCGCCGAGCTGGCCGCCGAGCCGCTGGTGCTGCGCGAGCAGGGCTCGGGCACCCGGGAGGCGCTGGAGCGGGTGCTGCGTGCCCGCGGCCTCGGGCCACGCTCGGCGCTGGAGCTCGGCTCCACCACCGCCATCCGCGCCGCGGTCGTGGCGGGGGAGGGGCCGGCCGTGCTCAGCGAGCTCGCGGTGCGGGCCGACGTCGACGCCGGGGTGCTGGTCGCGGTCGCGGCCGACCTGCCGCTGCGCCGGCGGTTCCGCGCCGTCTGGCGCTCGCACGCCGAGCCCGCCGGGCCCGCGGCCACGCTGCTGGCCGTCGCCCTGCGCTCAGGCCGGCCGCAGCTCACCCGCCCGGCGGCGACGTGAGCGGGATCGTCGTCCGCCCGCTCGGGTCCAGGGTGAGCCGTCGGCCGGCGGCCTCGAGCAGCAGCGGCGGTCCGGGCCGGCCGTGGCCGCCCACCGCCAGCTCGTCGTGCGTCACGACGACCTCCAGCCCGTAGTGCTCTCGGAACCGCATCCGGAACGCGAGCCGGCGCAGGCCGTCGGGGAGGCAGGGGTCCAGCCGCAGCGCGGCCCCCCGGGTGGACAGGCCGGTGAAGCCGCGCTGCACCAGGTCGATCGTGCCCGCCATGGCCCCCAGGTGGATGCCCTCGCGGGTGGTGCCGCCCTGGACGTCGGCGATGTCGCTCTCCAGCGCCTCCAGGAAGTAGCGCCATGCCGCCGGCCGGTCGGTCCGGGCCAGCACCCACGCGTGCACGAGCTTGGACAGGGTCGACCCGTGCGCCGTGCGCTGCAGGTAGTGCTGCGTGTTCCGCTCGATCAGGAACGGGTCCCACCGGTACCCCAGCCGCTCGACGGCCTCCTGCAGCTCCTCGGGGCTGAGCAGGTAGAAGAGCATGAGCACGTCGGCCTGCTTGGCCAGCTGGTAGCGGTTGGTGCTGTCCCCCTCCGCCTCCAGGATCCGGTCCATGCGCGAGATGTCGCCGTAGCGCTCGATGTAGCCGGCCCAGTCCAGCTCCTCGAGCCGGTCGTAGCCGTCGAACTGCAGCAGCACCCCGGAGGGCGTCCAGCACAGCCGGAGCCGTCGGCTCACGTGGTCCCAGAGCTCGAGGTCCTCGCGGCGCACCTCGAGCAGGTCCAGCAGCTGCTGGCGACGTCGCTCGGGCAGCGCCTCGACGGCCAGCAGGGCGCGCGAGAGCACCCAGCTGGCCATGACGTTGGTGTACGCGTTGTCGTCCAGCCCCGGGTCCTCCCGCCACGGGTAGGCGTCGTGGTACTCGTCGGGTCCGACGACCCCGGTGATCCGGTACCGGTCCGACGCTCTGTCGTAGGTGGCCAGCCCGGCGAACAGCCGGGCCACCTCCAGGACCAACTCAGCGCCCTGCTGTGCGAGGAAGTCCAGGTCGCCGCTGGCCTCGTAGTAGTGCCAGGTGTTCCACGCCACGGCCAGGCCGATGTGCCGCTGCAGGTCCGAGTGGTCCTCGAGCCAGTGGCCGGACCGCGGGTTGAGGTGCAGCCGCTGGGTCTCCTCGCGGCCGTCGGAGCCGCTCTGCCAGGGGAACAGCGCCCCGCGCAGTCCTGCCGCGTGGGCGGCCCGCCGGGCCTCGGGCAGCCGCCTCCAGCGGTAGAGCAGCAGCGACCGGGCCAGCTCGGGCATCCGCAGCGCCAGCCAGGGGAAGACGAAGACGTCGTCCCAGAAGACGTGGCCGCGGTAGGCCTCGCCGACGAGCCCACGGGCGGGGATCCCGACGTCGAGGTCGATGCTGTGGGTGGACAGCGTCTCCAGCAGGTGGAACAGGTGCAGGTGCAGCACGAGCGCCGCGTCGATGCCGGCGGCCTCGTGGTCCGCCACCGGCTCGATCTCGATGGCCAGGTCGCAGCGGGTCCACAGGTGGTCCCAGGCGAGCACGTGCCGGCGCAGCAGCGCGTCGAAGCCGACCAGCGAACGCACCCGGTCCCGCGCGGCCTCGGCGGGCGTGCTGATGGCGCGGTCCCGACTGGTGACGACGACGGCCATCTTCTCCACGGTGACCGGCTCGCCGTCGTGAGCGTCGAGGACCAGCTCCTCGCCCACCCAGCCGCCCTCCAGCAGCTCGCGCCGCTCCTGCGCCTTCACCTCACCGGAGGGCGACAGGAGCCGGTGCCGCACGGCGGTGGACACCAGCCGGCGCGACTGGCGCGTGATGACGTCCAGGGCGCAGATCCCCTCCTCCGACGACACGTCGGAGCCGACGGCGTCGAGGTGGTCACCGCCGAGGCCGGCGTAGCGGGGCACTCCCGCGTTGGCGACCTCGCCGTTCACGCCGCTGCGGACGGTGATGGGACCGGACCAGCCGCGGGGGACGAACGTCGTGTCCAGCGCGGCCACGAAGGGGTCCGCCATCGACAGGAACCGACGTTGCGCCACCGAGGTGCGGCGATCGCCGTCGTGCACCACGACGAAGCGGCGCACGAGGACCCCGCGACGCAGGTCCAGCTCCTGGACGTAGCTCTCGACGCGTGCACTGGCCAGGTCGAACCAGTCCGCGTCGCCCAAGCGGAACCGCAGGGACTGCCAGTCGGGCAGGTTGACGATGCTCTCGTTGCTGACCGTGTGACCGTTCACCGTGCCGACGATCCGGTCGAAGACGCCGGCGACGTAGGTGCCGGGGTAGTGCGTCCCGTCCGCGACGGACTCCGGCGCCGCCGCCCGGCTGGCGAACCGCCCGTTGCCCAGCGCGCAGAGGACCTCCCGTACGCCCTCCGACGCCGCGTCGTAGCCCTCGTAGCGCAGCACCCAGCTGTTCATCACCGGCGCACCCCCGTGACCACCAGCACCTCGCCGAGGTCGCCCACCACGACGTCGGCGCCGGCGGCCAGCAGCGCGGGGCCCTGCCCCGTGCTCGGGCCGCCGCGGTCCACGCCCAGGACGAGGCCGAAGCCGCCGGCCCGGCCGGCGGCCACCCCGGCGAGCGCGTCCTCGGCCACCGCCGCGCGAGAGGGCGTCCCGCCGAGCCGCCGCACCGTCTCGAGCAGGACGTCGGGAGCCGGCTTGCCCGCCAGCCCGCAGCGGGCCGCCTCGTCGCCGTCGAGGACGGCGGCGAACAGGTCGGCCACCCCGGCGGCGGCGAGCACCTGGTGGGCGTTGCGTGAGGCGGTGAACACGCCGCACGCGAGGCCGACCGTGCTCAGGGCGTGCACCAGCCGCACCGTGCCGGGGAACGGCCGCACCCCCTCGGTGGCGACGGCGTCGAGGAAGTAGGCGTTCTTGCGCCGACCCAGCCCGACCGCGGTGAAGCGGCCGGGGGCGTCGCCGGGCTCGCCGGGCGGAACGTCGATGCCACGGCTGGCCAGGAAGGCGCGCACCCCGTCCTCGCGCCGTCGGCCGTCCACGTGGCGCAGATAGTCCTCGCGGGAGAAGGGGACGAAGGGGGTGCCGGTCCGCTCGGCGTGCTCGCGCAGGACCGGGTCGAACAACCGCGCCCAGGCCCGGCGGTGGACCGACGCGGTGTCGGTGACGACCCCGTCCATGTCGAGCGCCACGACGTCGAAGCGTGCGGGGTCCAGCAGCACGGTCACGGCCACCTCCCGCAGCAGCGCGAGCCGGTCTGCACCCCCGCGCCCCGACCGGCTCGCGCCACCCGCGTCCACCGTGCGGGAGGGGGCGGCCGCTGTTGAGGGACGGAGGTCCCGGCTCTCGACCCCTTGGGACAGGTGAGAACGGCACGGACGGGCGGAATGGGGATGGCCGTCGCTCGGTGTGGTCGGTAGCGTCACGCCCGTGACGGGGGACAAGACGGACAGCAGAGACAGCGGGCACCAAAGGGACGGCGGGCACGGAAGAGATAGCGGGCACGGGCTGCGCAGCCCGGACAAGAACGTGCGCATCGACGCGGCGGTCGCGATCGGCACCGGAGGGGACGGACGCCACGTCCCCGCCCTGGTGACCGCGCTGGCCTCCGAGCACGACTTCTTCGTGCGCGAGACGCTCGTCTGGGCGCTGGTGCACATGGGCACCACGGCCGTCCCGTCGCTGGTCGACCTGCTGCGCGGCGGCGACGTCGAGGCGCAGCGGTCGGCGGTGCAGGTGCTGGGCAAGCTCGGGGACTCCTCCGCGGTGCCCGCCCTGCTGGACGCCCTCCCGACGGCCGCGCCGCCGGTGCGCGACCGGATCGTCTTCTCGCTCGGCCAGATCGGCGACCCGGCCACCCTGCCCACCCTGGTGGGGATGCTCGGCGGGGTCTGCGGGGAGTCCGCCACCACGCTGACCACCGCGATCGAGACTTTCGGTGCGGACGCCTTCGACGTCCTGGCGGCCCGCCGGGACGACCCCGACGCCGGGGTCCGCGCACAGGTGGTCGACCTGCTCGGCTTCATGGGCAGCCCCAGCTGTCTCGCCCCGCTCGCCGACGCGGCCGAGGACGACGATGCCGACGTGCGGGTGCGCGCACTCACCGCGCTCGCCGCCACCATGCCTGCCGCGAATCAGCAGGCCGGACAAGAGGATCTCGACCGGGTCGCGCAGACGCTGCGGCGCGCCACCGAGGACCCGGACCGCCGGGTGCAGCTGCTGGCCGGGCGAGCGCTCGAGGCGACCGCGCGCGACGGCTACCCGACGACCTCGTCGACGTAGCACCAGCGCCAGGTCTCACCGGGCTCGAACGAGCGCATGACCGGGTGCCTGCTCGTGGTGAAGTGGTGGGTGGCGTGCTGGCGCGGCGAGGAGTCGCAGCAGCCGACGTAGCCGCAGTCCAGGCAGAGGCGCAGGGAGACCCAGTCGTCGCGGCCCTCCTCGAGGCACCCCACGCAGCCCTTCTCCGACTGCGCCACCGCGTCGGGTGCGGCGATCGCCAGGTGCGGGCAGGCGTCGCGCACCGGGGTCGGGGTGCTGCCGGTGCCGGCGGCGTCCACCTCTTCGGTGAGCAGGGCCTCCTCCAGGTCGAGGTCGCGCACCACGCGGCGGGCGACGTCCTCGGGCACCCGACCGCTGTCCCGGGCCTTCACGAACACGTCGCGCTCGGCCGCGAGCATGTCGCGCCGGGCACGGCCGTAGAGCGCGCTGGGCGGCTCGCCGGAGGTGGACAGCCGCTCCCACGACCGGTCGTCGATGGTGCGCGCCACCGCCCGGAGCCGCCGCACCACCTGGTCGGGCAGGTCCGGCGACAGGGTGTCGAGCCGCTGCTCGGCCACGCGCCGGGCCTCCCGGCGGACCTCGGCCTCGGCCAGGGTGTCGGCCGTCGGGTCGTCACGGGGCACTTTGAGGGCCCGGGCGAGCGGCGCGAGCGTGGTGCCCTGCAGCAGCAGGGTGCCGGCGACGACGACGAACGCCAGCATCTGCAGCAGGTCGCGGCCGGGGAACGGCTGCCCGTCGGCCGTCTCCAGGGGCAGGGCGGCGGCGGCCGCGAGGGTCACCACGCCGCGCATCCCGGCCCAGGAGATCACCGTGGGGACGGACAGCGGGGGAGCGGGGTCGCGCCGGCGCACCCGCGGCACGAGCCGGGCGAGGTAGGTGGCCGGGAAGGTCCACACGATGCGGGCCAGCACCACCGTCGCGAGGACCGCGGCTGACGCCGCCACCACCGTGCCCGTGGGCGTGCGGATCCCCTCGAGGATCCCGCGCAGCTGCAGGCCCACCAGCAGGAAGACCGCGCCCTGCAGCAGGAACTCGACCACGCGCCAGAACGCCTCCATCTGCAGCCGGGAGGCGGCCGAGACCAGGCGCACGTCCCGGTGCGAGACGAACAGCGCGGCGAACACCACCCGCGACCACCCCGGAGGCGTGCACCGCTTCGGCCGGGGCGTAGGCGGCGAACGGCGTGAGGATCGAGAGCGTGTTGTCCATGAGCGGGTCGTCGGTGCGCCGGTGCAGCCACGCCATCACCGCGCCGACCACGATGCCGACGGCGGCGCCACCGGCCGCCGCCACCACGAAGTCCAGGGTGGCCCGACCGCCGCTGACCGCCTCCCCGATGGTCGCGGCCACCGCCACCCGCAGAGCGGTGAGGGCCGTGGCGTCGTTGAGCAGGCTCTCGCCCTCGAGGATGGTCACCACGCGGCGCGGCAGCCCGACGCTGCGCGCCACCGCCGTCGCCGACACCGCGTCGGGAGGGGCCACCACGGCGCCGAGGGCCAGGCAGGCCGCGAGCGGCAGCGAGGGCACCACGAGGTGCAGGACGAGCCCGACCGCCGCGGTCGTGAACAGCACCAGCCCGAAGGCGAGCAGCGCGATGGGGCGCGCGTTGGCGCGCAGCGCGACCAGCGAGGACTGCAGGGCGGCGCTGTGCAGCAGCAGGGGGAGGACCACGACGAGCACGAGCTCGGGGTCGAGCCGGTAGTCGGGGAACGCGGGCACGTAGGACAGCACAACCCCGGCGAGGACCAGCGGCACCGCGCTGGCCACGCCGAGCCGTCGGGCCATGGCCGACACCGCCGCGACGATGGCCAGCAGCAGGACCGGCTGCAGCAGGTGCTCCACCGGCGCAGCGTAGGAGGCGGACGTCCCGCCGCGCGACGCCGTCCACGCCGGTGCACCCGCGTGCAGCCCGTCACGGGGTCCGTCAGTGGTCGGTCAGGGGATGGGAGGATCGGGCGCATGTCGATCCGGACGTGCCCGACCTGCGGGACCGACGTCGACGTCTCCAACGGCCTGCTCGGCTGCCCGGTCTGCGGGAGCTCCCTGGCCGCTGCGGGGTCCGGGCGGGACGAGGTGCCCACCTCGATCCGGCAGTTCTTCGACGACGTCGAGCCCGACCAGCCTGCGCACCGCGACCAGCCGCACGAGGTCGATCAGCGGCGCCGGTCCGACCGGCACCGTCGCGAGCGGCTGGCTGAGACCGCTGCCGCCGGCGCGGGCGCGGGCGCCGCCGCGACCACGGACACCCGCGAGCTGCCGCCGGTGCCGCCAGCCCCTTCCGCACCGACGACTGCGCAGGTCAGCCCCGACGCGCCGCGCGGCTTGCTCTTCGACGACCTCGCCGGCTCCGGTCCCGGGGTCCCGCCCGGCGACGGCGGCAGGGCGTCGCGGCGGTCGGACCCGTCGCCGGCACCGGGCCGCCTGCCCGGTGGACTTCTCCTGGTCGGGGCGCTGGCCGTCGGCGGTCTGGCCGTGCTGGCCGCGTTCCTGGTGAAGGGCGGCTCGGGCCCGGAGGGCGACGCCTCGGCGCAGCGCACCACCGCGGCGGCCGGCGCCCAGACCCCGGCACCGGCTGGCTCGGCTCCGGCTGCCACGCCGACGCCCTCGGCCGCGGCTGCTTCCGCCGATCCGGCCGGGGTGGCACGCGCCGTCGAGGGGCTGCTGGTCCGCAGCGACCGGGCCCGAGGCACCCTGAACTCCGCCACCGGCCCGCTGGGCACCTGCCGCATCGACCCCGCAGGAGCGGCCTCCACCATCCAGTCGGTGGTGGACGAGCGCCGGCGGATCCTGGCCGACCTGCAGGCGCTGTCCGCCGCCCAGGTCGCCGCCCTGCCCTCGGGCGACCAGCTCGTCAGCGCGCTCGGCAGCGCGATGCAGGCATCGATCGCCGCGGACCAGGCCTACGTGCAGTGGGCCGACGACGCCCAGGGCTGCACCCCGGGCCAGCAGCCGCCCGCGCAGGCCCTGCGCCAGGGCAACGAGCTGTCCCGGTCGGCCCAGAGCGCCAAGAGCATCTTCGTCACGCTGTGGAACCCGATCGCGGAGAAGTACGGGCTCCCCACCCGAACGGCGAACGACGTCTGACGTGGTGCTCCTGTCGTCCGGCTCCGCTGTCCGCTCATGCCCCCGGTGAACAGGTCCCCCTGGTCCACGGCTGCGGCCGCGGCGGCGGTGCGCGACGTCCTGGACGGCCCTGGCGGCATCAGCGACCAGGCCCTGCTCGTCGACGCGACCGCCGCGCCGGGAGGTGTGCTCCTCACCTTCCGATGGAGGAGGGATCCGACGGTCTACGGCTACCTCATCGACGACAGCGGCCCGAGGGATCGTCCCTCGCGGCCGGGCGTGCCGACGATCAGCGAGACGGAGTGGGCCCAGGACCTGCGGTGGCGTCTGATGGAGAGCCTCGAGACCGGCGGGGTCCGGTGGGCGCCGCGACTGACCAGGAGCGAGCCGGTCATCCTCGACCTCGACCGGTCGCCGACGGAGCGTGACCGGTACTACGTCGACCAGGTCCCGACCAGGCCCATCGCGCCGGGCACCCACGTCATCGTCATCGGCGGAGGTCCCGTCCCGGACTTCGACCCTGCCTTCGCGGGGCGGTGGCTCGACGAGGCCGGCCTGCACGTCGACCGGGCGCGCAGCAGCCTGCTGGCGGGGCGGCTGCTGTGCTGGCTGCAGGCCTACACGAACGAGGCGCGGCCCACTCCGGTGGCCCACGCCGCTGCGTCCTGGACCGAGGACCGGTCGGCCGTCGTCGACACGGTCGAGGTCTTGGCGGGTGTGGAGGACGGGCAGGCACTGCTCTCGCGCCTGCTCTGGCAGCTCGCCTACGAGGCGACGGAGCAGGGCGCCACCCGGCTCGACGTGAGCGCGGCTCCTCATCAGGTGGTCGAACCGTTCCGCCTTCCGCTCGAGGAGGGCAAGCCTGTCCTGGCGCTGCCGCCCCCTGCCGAGCTGGACCCTCGCTATCGGTGAGAAAGGACGGCTGGGCCAGCGATCAGAACGGAGCGGTCTCGTCCTGTCCCGCACTGCCCCAGCTGCTGCCGGCCTCGCCGTCGACGGTCTCGTGCTCGGTGAGGGGTGGGTCGGCCAGGGGGTAGGTGTGTCCGGAGGGCATGCGCAGGACGCGCCGCGTCTCGCCGTGCTCGTCGTGCTCGGTGTCGATGCTGGTGACGCCCATGGTCTTCAAGATGTGGCAGAAGCGGCAGCGGGGCGGGAGGTTCGTCGCCGCGGTCGGTCCGCCGTCGGCGTGGGCTTTCTCGTGGTCGAGGTCGCATCGGATGGCGGGGTTGCCGCAGCCTTGGGTGGAGCAGCGTTCGTGCTTGGTCATGGCCCAGTCGCGGATGGCTTGGGTGGGTTCGTAGGTGTCGACGGCGAGCAGCTGGTGGTGCTTGTCGACCAGGGCGATGCGCCAGCGTTTCTCGGCCAGGACGAGGTCTCGGGCGACGTCGGCGGGGACGGGGCCGTGCCCGCGCAGCAGGCCGGGCTCGGAGGCGTTCTGCCCGTCGGTGGCGAACAGGGCCTCGGCGGGGATGACGACGACGGGTAGGACGGCGCGGCCGTGGGCGGTGGGTGCTCCGGTCCATGGGACGGGCACCTGGGGTGCGGCGGCGAGGACGTCCTGGACGGCGGCCAGGCCGGGCAGGGGTTCCTGACCTTCGGGCACGGCCGGCAGCAGCGGGTTGGTTACTGCGGGCTTGTCGGCCAGGGCGGTTGCGTCTTCCGCGCCGAGCTGGGTGATGGCTTGGGCGCCGCCGTTGAGGTAGGCCGACGCGAGGTCGACGGCGGCGTCGGCGCGCCAGGCGGCGATGCCCCGCTGGTCATCGAGGCCCTGTCGTTTGGCGTGCTCGCGCATCGCGCGGGCCCGGGCGTCGATCGCGAGCCAGATGGTCTGCCCGCCGACGGCGGGGGTGTTGATGACGACGTCGGTCATCCCGTCGCCGGCGTCGTCGACGCGCACGTGGCGGCGGCCGGCGGCCCGGGCGCGATCCTCGTCCGGTTCGGGCCCGCGCACCCGCAGCACCTGCCGGCGGACGGAGTCGCGCAGGGAGGCGGTGGTGCGGTCGGTGCGCTTACCGCGCGCGGGCAGCGCGCCGGAGCGCGCGAGTCCGGCCTCGATGAGGCCGCACTCGGTGTCGGTGCACTGCTCGGTGCCGCGGAACACGATCCGGGCGTGCTCGACGCTGATCGCCCCGCGTTCCAGCGCCGCCTTCGTGACTGGGAGGCGGGAGTTCAGGGCCCGGGCGAGGTCGACCAGGGCGTCGGCCTCGCGGCGGGTCAGCGTGAGGGCGAGGCGGACCTCTTCGGTGCCGATCTCGTAGCTGCCGCTGGCGTCCACGGTCGGCTCGCCGGCGACCAGCGCCGCCGCGTCCAGGCGCTGGGCGTGCAGCCACGCCAGGGCGGCGTCCCACGCCTTGACCAGCAGCACCCGGTCGTAGGAGGCGAGCTCCTGCGTGTCGAGCATGGCCATCCGGGCGACCCCGAGCGGGTCCGGCTGCGCGATGACGCCGCGCAGGATGCGGCGCGCGAACGGCTCGGGTGGGTCCTGCTCGACCAGCGGCGGTTCGCCGTTCTCCGCCCGGCGTTCGGCCCGTCCGCGCCGCGCCGCCTCCTGCTCGGGCGGCAGGTCCCCGGCCAGGATCCCCTCCGCGACCAGCGCCGCGCCGACCCGCGGATCGAGCACCTGCCGCCACCACGGGTCGGACCGGTCCACGGTGGAGAAGTCCGCCGGCGCCGAGCCGAGCAGCTCCCGGAACTGCCACCCCACCCGACCGACCTTGTCCGCGAACACCGAGCGACGCCGCACCCCGAGCACCTCGGCACGGACCATCACCCCGCTACCGGCCAGCACCCCGAACGTGTCCGTCATGGAACCCACGCTAGAGACCGGCACCGACAGTTCCGGTTGCTGAGCAACGAGAACCAGCACGAGAAGGGTCAAGACCAGGCAATGAATCTGAGGGTCCTACGACCCATCGGAGCAGGCTGCGGATGTCCGACGGAAACCGCGTCGCAGCCGAGCATCGTGCCAGCACCCCACCCCGCACTGGTCGGCCCCGATGATGGCCGACCCGACGCAGGGTCGCCATCATGCGATGAAACACATCCGCGACTTGCGTGGCCCTCTGTGCGGAGATCGGTCGTTCACCGCAGCTGCCGCAACGCACTCCCTCTGATGCGGACGGTCAAGGCCGTGGGCAGAACGACCACCAGCAGCACGGCACCAGCTGCCAGGGCGAGCTGCCCACCCTCATGCGTGGGGAAGGCAGCTGCCACCGCCGCGCCGGCCGTGAAGAGACCGACAGCCAGGTAGCCAGGGATGACCCGCCGAAGAGTGTTCCGCATCGCGGGTTGGCCACGCAGGAGCGCGGCCACACCGGCCGCGCAGGACAGCACAGCGACGAGCGCGACGCCGCAGAACGCCAGGAACGGCCCCAGTACCGGGTAGTGGTGCTGCAGCTGGACACGCGATGTGAGGTATCGGGCCACGAAGGGAGTGGCGACCATGCAGGCAGCGACACCTGTGGTGGTGCCCAGCAGGCAGCCGATGAGGATCCGCCAGCGCTCTGGCCGAGGCGCGTGGCATCCACGAGCCTCGGCGAGGTCCGCAGCGAACACCGCGACGTCCGGCCCCAACAGGGCTCGTGGGTCCACGCCGTCCGCTGCGGCCGCCTCGAGCTCGACGGCTACGTCCCTTCGCAGCTCATCACGCTGGCCGACCGACAGACCGCGCCTGCGCCACACCTCGTCCAGCTCGTCCAGCATGGTCTCGACAGCGGCATCCTTCATGACGTCTTCCCCCTTGCGTCGAGCCCCGTGAGGGCACCTGCTCCCTGCAGAACGGCCTGAACGCGCCGCTGCGTCGCATCCCACTGAGAGACCCAGTCGTCCAGGGCGGAACGACCTTTCGTCGTCAGGTGGAAGACCTTCCGAGGAGGGCCCGTCGCGCTGTCCTCCACCTGCTCGCGTACGAGTCCTTGGCCTCGCAGGCGGGTGACCAACGGGTAGACCGTGCCGTAGCTGACGTCCTCGAAGCCAGCGGCGCGCAGGCGTGCTGTCACCTCGTAGGCGTGGCTCGGCCGCTGCCCTATGAGCGCCAGCAGGCACATGTCGAGGGTGCCGCGCAGCAGCTGCGACTGGCGACCGGCCCCCGCTCCCATGCGACGCATAGTAGCCCCGGTAGTTGGCGTCGCCTAGTACTCGTTCCAGCATTTGTCGCTCTCGCGGGAGGAGACCCGGCCGCACCAGGACCTTGACCCCTTCATCGACACCGTCGCCGTGCCGCGCCTGCTCTCCTGGCTCCAGAGCCGGGGCTACGAAGCCACCGAGGACTGGAGAGCTGTCCACGTCCAGCTCGTCTCGACGGCCGGCCGGGTCGCCGTCCATCCCAGGACGATCCAGGCGAACGGCGACGGGATCCAGCAGGGCTTCGGGGACGAGGCCTTCGTCCACCCGGCAGCGGAGCGCGCCGTGGGAGTGGTCGGCGGTCGGGACGTCGTCGTGGCTACGCCGGCGCGGCTGCGCGAGTTGCGCACCGGGTACGAGCCGAGGCCGCTAGACAATCTTGGCCTGGGCGTCCTCGACGGACTGTGACGTGGGGCGGGCTCGCGAGCGGCGAAACCCGATGTCCGTGCTGGTGCCCCCGGCAGGATTCGAACCTGCGCACACGGCTCCGGAGGCCGATGCTCTATCCCCTGAGCTACGGGGGCTCTGGGCGGAGCAGAGATTACCAGCCCGAAGGAGTGCCTGTGGCGCGGCGCTCGCCTGGGTAGCCTCGGCGCGTGCAGAACGGCGTGCAGGACGCTGAGGGCGACGTGCCCATGGCCGACGAGCCCGTGCGGCCGCGGGTCCTGGTCGTCGACGACAGCCCCAACATCCGCCGGCTGATCCAGGTGAACCTCGAGCTCGAGGGCTACGAGGTGATCACCGCCTCCGACGGCGAGCACGCCTTCGAGCTGGCCGTGCAGGCCGCGCCGGACGTCGTGACGCTCGACGTCGTGATGCCGCGGCTCGACGGGTTCGCCACCGCGGAACGGATCAAGCGCGACCCCCGCACGCAGCACCTCAAGGTCGTCATGGTCACTTCCGCCTCCCAGGCGGCGGACTTCCAGCGGGCCGAGCGGGCCGGGGTGGACGGCTACCTCACCAAGCCGTTCGACCCCGACCGGCTCGTCGCGCTGGTGGCCTCGCTGCTGCCTCCGGGGCGCCTCGGGGGCACGCTGAGCTGAGCCCCACGGGGAGCCCCCAGGAGGCGGGCAGGCCCCCGTCCACCCCTCGACCAGGCGCGCCGGTGGGAGGCGGCCCCTCGGTACCCTGGCGCGGTGACCCCCGCCGAGCTCTCCGAGGCCGTTCTCGAGTCCCTGCGCGCCGCCGTCGAGGCCGGCGAGCTGCAGGTCGCGCTGCCGGCGGAGGTGCGCGTCGAGCGACCCAAGTCCAAGGAGCACGGCGACTGGGCCACCAACGTGGCGCTGCAGCTGGCCAAGCCGGCCGGTCGCCCGCCGCGCGAGGTGGCCGAGCTGCTCGCCGCGCGGCTGCGCGAGCACGCCGGGATCTCCGCCGTCGAGGTGGCCGGCCCCGGCTTCCTCAACGTCCGCCTGGAGGCGGGTGCCGCCGGCGAGCTGGCGCGGGCCATCGTGCAGGCCGGCAGTGCCTACGGCCGCGGCGACGCCCTGCACGGCCAGGCGGTGGACCTCGAGTTCATCTCGGCCAACCCCACCGGTCCGCTGCATCTGGGCCACACCCGCTGGGCCGCTGTCGGCGACGCCCTGGCCCGTGTCCTGGACGCCGCGGGCGCCACGGTCACCCGCGAGTTCTACATCAACGACCGCGGCGTGCAGATGGACCGGTTCGGCGCCTCGATCATGGCGGCCGCGCACGGCGAGCCGACGCCCGAGGACGGCTACCACGGCGAGTACGTCGCGGACCTCGCCCGCGAGATCGTGGGGGACAAGCGCGAGATCCTCGACCTGCCCCGGGAGGAGCAGCTGGTCGCCTTCCGGGAGGAGGGCTACCGCCGCCAGCTCGCCCAGCAGCAGGCGGTGCTCGACTCCTTCCGCACCCACTTCGACGTCTGGTACTCCGAGCGCACCCTGCACGAGTCCGGTGCGGTGGACCGCGGCTTCGAGCGGCTGCGCGAGCAGGGCCACATGTACGAGCAGGACGGCGCGGTCTGGCTGCGCACCACCGACTTCGGAGACGACAAGGACCGGGTGCTGGTCAAGGCCGACGGCGAGCTCACCTACTACGCGTCGGACACCGCCTACTACGTCGACAAGCGCGCCCGTGGCTTCGACGTCAACATCTACCTGCTCGGCGCGGACCACCACGGCTACGTCGGCCGGCTCAAGGCGATCGCCGCCTGCGCGGGCGACGACCCCGAGCACAACATCGAGGTGCTCATCGGGCAGCTGGTGAAGATCCTCAAGGGCGGTGAGGAGGTCCGGCTGTCCAAGCGGGCCGGCAACATCGTCACGCTCGAGGACTTCGTGGAGATGGCCGGTGTGGACGCGGTGCGCTACTCGCTGTGCCGCTACCCGACCGACTCCCCGCTCACCCTCGACATCGAGGTCATCACCCGGCAGACCAACGACAACCCGGTCTTCTACGTGCAGTACGTCGCGGCGCGCACGGCCTCGGTCTCCCGCAACGCGGCCGAGATGGGCGTCACCCGCGGCGAGGCCGCCGACTTCCGCCCCGAGCTTCTCGAGCACGAGCGCGAGGGCGCCCTGCTGAACGCCCTGGCCGAGTTCCCGCGGGTGGTCGCCACCGCCGCCGAGCTGCGCGAGCCGCACCGGGTGGCCCGCTACCTCGAGGAGCTCGCCGGCCTCTACCACCGCTTCTACGACGCCTGCCGCATCCTGCCGCGCGGCGACGAGGAGGTCACCGACCTCACCCGCGCCCGGCTCTGGCTCAACGACGCCGCCCGGACGGTCATCGCGAACGGCCTGGACCTGCTCGGCGTCTCCGCTCCGGAGCGCATGTAGTGGCCCGCGCCCACGAGGCCGGCGCGCTGCACGCCGACGCGTCGCAGCCCGCCCCGCACTGGCTCGCCGCCCCGCCGGACCCGGACGAGCTGCTTCCGGTCCTCTGGCCGCGCACCGTGCACCGGGGCGACGACGGCGCCCTGGTGGCCGGTGGCGTCGACGTGCGCGACCTCGCCGCCGAGCACGGGACCCCCGCCTACGTGCTGGACGAGGACGACTTCCGCTCGCGCGCCCGCGCCTACCGCGACGCCTTCTCCGGCGCCTTCGCGGCGTTCCCCGGCGTCGACGTCTTCTACGCGGCCAAGGCGTTCGTCTGCTCCGACGTCGTGCGCTGGGTGCAGGCCGACGGGCTCAACCTCGACGTGTGCACCGGGGGAGAGCTCGCGGTGGCCCTGGCCGCCGGCTTCCCGGCCGAGCAGATCGCCCTCCACGGCAACAACAAGAGCACCGGCGAGATCGTCCGGGCCCTCGAGGCGGGCGTCGGCCGGATCGTGCTCGACTCGTTCGAGGAGATCGCCCGGGTCGCCTTCCTCGCCGACGAGCGCGGCCTGCGCGCCCGGGTGCTGGTGCGCGTCACCGTCGGCGTCGAGGCCCACACGCACGAGTACATCGCCACCGCCCACGAGGACCAGAAGTTCGGGTTCTCCCTGGCCGGCGGGCAGGCCGCCGAGGCCGTGCGGCGGGTCCTGGCGCTCGACGCGCTGGAGCTCCTGGGCCTGCACTCGCACATCGGCTCGCAGATCTTCGACACCGACGGGTTCGAGGTGGCCGCGCGCCGGGTGGTCGGTCTGCTCGCCGACATCCGCGACGAGCACGGCGTCGAGCTGCCCGAGCTCGACCTCGGCGGCGGCTTCGGCATCGCCTACACCTCGCAGGACGACCCGGCCGACCCGGCGGTCCTCGCCAAGGGTCTGGCCGCGATCGTGGAGCGGGAGTGCTCCACCCGCGACCTGGCCCTGCCCCGCATCGCGATCGAGCCCGGCCGGGCCATCGCCGGCCCGGCGGCCTTCACCCTCTACGAGGTGGGCACGGTCCAGCCGGTGGAGCTGGCCGGCGGGCACGTGCGCACCTCCGTGTCCGTCGACGGCGGCATGAGCGACAACATCCGCACCGCTCTCTACGACGCGCAGTACTCCTGCGCCCTGGCCTCCCGCACCAGCGCCGCGCAGCCCACGCTGGTCCGGGTGGTCGGCAAGCACTGCGAGAGCGGCGACATCGTCGTGCCCGACGAGTTCCTGCCCGGCGATCTCGCCCCCGGCGACCTGATCGCGGTGCCGGCCACCGGCGCCTACTGCCGCTCGATGGCCAGCAACTACAACCACGTCCCGCGTCCGCCGGTCGTCGCTGTCCGCGACGGCGCGAGCCGGGTGCTGGTCCGCCGGGAGTCCGAGGACGACCTGCTGCGGCTCGACGCCGGCCTGACCTGATCGACAGCTGATCGGAGACTGGTCGACAGCGTGGTCGCCGGCCCGTCCGTCCGCTTCCCGGAACGCGACGGTCCAGGATGCGAGAGGATGCGACGGGCCCGGCGGGGCGTGCGGGAGGCTTGAGCGCTGCCGTGGGGGCGGCTGCCGGGTGGACACAGCGCGGACGGTGGACTGCGCAGACGGAGGTGGGAGCCATGGGCGAGCCGGCCCTCAAGGTCGCGCTGCTCGGGTGCGGCGTCGTGGGGACCGAGGTCGCCCGGCTGCTCACCACCCAGACGCACGACCTCGCCGCGCGCGCCGGCCGCCCGCTGGAGCTGGCCGGGATCGCGGTCCGCCGCCTCGGCCGCGAGCGCGCCGGCCTCGACGTCGACCCCGCGCTGTTCACCACCGACGCGCACGCGCTGGTCACCCGGCCCGACGTCGACCTCGTGGTGGAGGTGATCGGCGGCATCGAGCCGGCCCGTTCGCTCATCCTCGCCGCGATGGAGAGCGGCGCCTCGGTGGTGAGCGCCAACAAGGCGCTGCTGGCCGAGGACGGCCCCACCCTGCACGCGGCCGCCGAGAAGCACGGCGTCGACCTCTACTACGAGGCGTCGGTGGCCGGTGCCATCCCGATCCTGCGCCCGCTGCGCGAGAGCCTGGTCGGCGACCGCGTGCGCAAGGTGCTCGGCATCGTCAACGGCACCACCAACTACATCCTCACCAAGATGGACGAGACCGGCGCCGGGTTCCACGAGGCGCTGGAGGAGGCTCAGGCGCTGGGCTACGCCGAGGCCGACCCCACCGCCGACGTCGAGGCCTTCGACGCCGCGGCCAAGGCCGCCATCCTCGCCTCGCTCGCCTTCCACACCCGGGTGAGCGGCGCGGAGGTCCACCGCGAGGGCATCACCGAGGTCACCGCCGCCGACGTCGCCAGCGCCAAGGCCATGGGCAGCGTGGTCAAGCTGCTCGCCATCGCGGAGCTGTCCTCCGACGGCTCGTCGGTGGGCGTGCGCGTGCACCCTGCGATGATCCCGCGCAGCCATCCGCTGGCCGCGGTTCGTGAGGCCTACAACGCGGTCTTCGTCCAGGCCGACGCCGCCGGCGAGCTGATGTTCTACGGTCGCGGCGCCGGCGGCGCCCCCACCGCCAGCGCGGTGCTGGGCGACCTGGTCGCGGTCGCGCGCCACCGGGTGTCCGGCGGCCGGGGTCCGGCGGAGTCCGCCTACGCCGACCTCGTGGTGCGGCCGATGGGGGAGACGGTCACCCGCTACCACGTCAGCCTCGACGTCGAGGACCGCGCGGGCGTGCTGGCCGGGGTGGCCCAGGTGTTCGCCCGGCACGAGGTGTCGATCGAGACCGTCCGCCAGCGCACCGTCGGTGCCGGCGGGGAGGCCGAGCTGGTCGTCGTCACGCACGCCGCGCCGGACGCCGCCCTGGCCGCCACCGTGGAGGGGCTGCGCGGGCTGGACGTGGTGCGCGACGTCGCGAGCGTCATGCGGGTCGAGGGAGAGCAGGGACAGCAGTGAGCACGCAAGCAGCAGCCGTGGAGAACCCCGCCGGGAACGCCCGCCGCGGCGCGCACCAGTGGCGCGGCGTCATCGAGGAGTACCGCGACCGGCTCCCGGTCACCGCGTCGACCCCGGTGGTCACCCTGCGCGAGGGCGGCACCCCCCTGG
This sequence comes from Motilibacteraceae bacterium, assembly GCA_051953655.1. Classification (GTDB taxonomy): domain Bacteria; phylum Actinomycetota; class Actinomycetes; order Motilibacterales; family Motilibacteraceae; genus JBQCHF01. Next base: position 6,357 of record JBQCIO010000036.1, on the reverse strand, counting down.
TCGAGGCCGGAGCCCTCTCCGCACTCACCGGCTGCTCGGTGCACCTCAAGGTCGAGGGGGCCAACCCGACCGGCTCGTTCAAGGACCGTGGCATGACCATGGCCATGAGCAAGGCCGTGGAGGACGGCGCCCAGGCCGTGATCTGCGCGTCCACCGGCAACACCAGCGCGTCGGCCTCGGCCTACGCCGTGAAGGCCGGGCTGCGCTGCGTGGTGGTGGTGCCCAGCGGCAAGATCGCCGCCGGCAAGCTCGCGCAGGCCGTGGTGCACGGCGCCACCCTGCTCCAGGTGCAGGGCAGCTTCGACGACTGCCTGAACGTCGTGCGGGGCCTCGCCGCCGACTACCCGGTGGTGCTGGTGAACTCGGTCAACCCGGTGCGGCTGGAGGGCCAGAAGACCGCCTCGTTCGAGGTCGTCGACGCCCTGGGCGACGCGCCCGACCTGCACTGCCTGCCGGTCGGCAACGCGGGCAACATCACCGCCTACTGGAAGGGCTACGAGGAGTACGCCGCCGACGGCGTCTCGTCGCGCCGGCCCCGGATGTGGGGCTTCCAGGCCGCGGGTGCGGCTCCCATCGTGCGCGGCGAGGTCGTGCCGCACCCGGAGACGGTGGCCACCGCGATCCGCGTCGGCAACCCCGCCTCCTGGCAGCTCGCGCTCGACGCCGTCCAGGGCTCCGGCGGCCTGGTCGACTCCGTCACCGACGAGCAGATCCTTGCTGCGCAACGACTTCTCGCCGAGCGTGAGGGCGTCTTCGTCGAGCCGGCGTCGGCCGCGGGGGTGGCCGGCCTGCTCCAGGCCGCCGAGCGCGGCACGCTCGACCGCGGCCAGACCGTGGTCGTCACGGTGACCGGTCACGGCCTCAAGGACACCGAGACCGCCCTGCGCGGCCGGGAGATCTCCACCGTCGCGGTCGAGCCCACGGTGCAGGCGGCAGCCGCGGCGCTGGGCCTGGCGTGAGCACGGCCTCCTCCGGCGCACCCTCGTTCCACCGCGGGCCGGTGCGCCTGCGGGTGCCGGCCACCAGCGCCAACCTCGGCCCCGGCTTCGACGCCCTGGGCTTGGCCGTCGGGCTGCACGACGAGGTCGTGGTCGAGGTCGCCGAGCAGGGCCTCGCCATCGACGTCGAGGGGGAGGGCGCCGGGGACGTGCCGCGCGACGCCACCCACCTGGTCGTTCGCGCGCTGCACGCCGCCTTCGACGCCATGGGCGGGCGTCCGGCAGGGCTGCGTCTGTCCTGCACCAACCGGATCCCGCACGCGCGCGGTCTCGGCTCCTCCGCGGCGGCTGTCGTCGCGGGCATCAGCGCGGCCCGTGCCCTGGTGACCGACGGCATCCACCGGCTCGACGACCAGGCGGCCCTCGAGCTCGCCACCGCCTTCGAGGGGCACCCGGACAACGTGGCGGCGTGCCTGCTCGGCGGCCTGACCGTGGCCTGGACGGAGGAGGCCGAGCAGGCCGAAGCGGCAGGCGGGCACGGCCGTCCGCGGGCGGTCCGGCTGGATCCCGCGGCCGGACTGGTGGCGGTGGCCCTGGTGCCGCCCACCGGCGTCTCGACCGAGCTCGCCCGCGGCCTGCTGCCCGCCGAGGTGCCGCACGGCGACGCCGCGCTCAACGCCGGGCGCGCGGCGCTGCTGGTCGAGGCGCTCACCCGCCGGCCTGACCTGCTGCTGCCCGCCACCGAGGACCGGCTGCACCAGCGCCAGCGCGGCCCGGCCATGCCGGCGAGCCTGGCGATGGTGCAGGCGCTGCGCGCCGACGGCCTGCCGGCCGTCGTGTCCGGGGCGGGGCCCACCGTCCTGGTGCTCGTGGCCGAGCACGCCGCCGCCCCGGTGGTGTCCCGGGCCGCCGAGCTGGACGCGGCGTTCCGCGCGCACGTGCTGCCGCTGCAGGCGGCCGGCGTCGAGGTGCTGTCCAGCCGCTGAGCCGCTGAGCCGCTGAGCCGCTGGCGGGCCGGTGGCGTCGCGGGAGAGTGCCCGGCTCCTCGCCGGGCAGCAGGGACACGAACGATCTCGCGTGTTCGGGAACGTCCGGACAGCCGAGGGTGTTACGCTCCACGTGCACCAGGGGCCCGATGAGGCCGGTGCTCTGCCACGACTCCCCGGAAGGGACCTCCCTCCACCGCCGTGCTCGCCGGAGCAACAACCGGCGTGGCCGTCGGGCGTGGCTCCCCGATCCAGCTCTCTCCCCGGCACGGGGTGGGACCGGGTAGCCGGCAGGAGTCGTCCGAGCCCTCGCACCCTGAAACGCCCCGCGGTGCTCCGCGCACCGACCCTGCGACGAATCGCACGGCGGTGGGCGGCCCGGGGCGGGCGGGTCAGGCCGGCTCGAGGCGCCGATGACACACATCCGGTGAGCTCGAGGCAGGAGAAGACCACCCCCGGTCCGGGTGCACCTCCCGCGTCGCCGCGCCGACCCGGCCGGGGACGCCAGCCCATGACGGAAGGACCCAGCGTGTCCGACACCACCGGTCTCACGGACGCTCCCGCGTCCGCCGAGTCCACCCCGACCGCCGGCGACGCCGGGGCCGGGACCTCCGCCGCCACCGCGACGGCGACCAAGCCGGCGCGCCGCAAGGGCAGCGGCCTGTCGGCGATGGTGCTCCCCGAGCTGCAGCAGCTGGCCGCGCAGCTCGGCATCAGCGGCACCGCGAAGCTCCGCAAGAGCCAGCTCATCGAGGCCATCACCGCCCGCCAGGGCGGCGGCGCCCCCTCCGGCGGCGCGAACGGATCGGCGACCGCGCCGGCCGAGCAGCCGGCCACCCGCCGGCGGGCCACCGCCGGCGGCACCGCGCCGAGCACCGGCGTGAACGGTGCCGCGGCTGCCGACGATGGCACGTCGCACGGCGCGGAGAACGCCGCGCCCGCCGCCACGAGCGCGGCCTCCGCGACCAGCTCCGCCGTGGTCGCCGCCCCGGCCGGGTCCGAGAGCGCCGAGACCGCAGGGTCCGGGACCCGCACCGAGCGGCCCGCGGCGGACGACCGTGAGCGCCCGGCCCGCGAGGACCGCGAGCGGCCGGCCCGCGAGGACCGCGGCGACCAGAACCGGGGCGACCGCAGTGAGCGCGGCGACCGTGGCGACCGCCGCGAGCGCCGGGACCGGCAGGGCGACCGGCAGCAGAACGACCGCCAGCAGGGCGACCGGCAGCAGGGCGACCGGCAGAACGACCGGCAGGACCGCCCGCAGCGCGACCGGGACGGCGGCCGCGACCAGAGCCGCGACGACCAGAACCGCCGCGAGCAGAACCGCGACCAGAACGGTCGTGACCAGAACCGCGACCAGAGCAACCGGGACCAGAACGACGACGACGAGTTCGGCGGCCGCCGTCGGCGCGGTCGCTACCGCGACCGCAACCGGCGTCGGGGCCGCGACGGCTTCGCCCCCGGCGGCGACGCCGAGCCCGAGGTCTCCGAGGACGACGTCCTCGTGCCGGTGGCCGGCATCCTCGACGTGCTGGACAACTACGCCTTCATCCGCACCTCCGGCTACCTGCCGGGCCCGAACGACGTCTACGTCTCCCTGAACCAGGTCCGCAAGTCCGGCCTGCGCAAGGGCGACGCGGTCACCGGCGCCGTGCGTGCTCCCCGCGACGGCGAGCAGCAGGGCGGCGGCAACACCGGTGGCGGCAGCGGTGGTCGCGGCTCGGCGCGGGACAAGTTCAACGCGCTGGTCCGCCTGGACACGGTGAACGGGATGGAGCCCGAGCGGGCGCGTCAGCGGGTCGAGTTCGGCAAGCTGACCCCGCTCTACCCGCAGGACCGCCTGCGGCTGGAGACCGAGCCGGGCATCACCACCACGCGCGTCATCGACCTGGTGGCGCCGATCGGCAAGGGCCAGCGCGGTCTCATCGTGAGCCCGCCGAAGGCCGGCAAGACCCTGGTGCTGCAGGCGATCGCGAACGCGATCACCACCAACAGCCCGGAGTGCCACCTCATGGTCGTCCTCGTGGACGAGCGGCCGGAGGAGGTCACCGACATGCAGCGCACGGTGAAGGGCGAGGTCATCGCCTCGACCTTCGACCGGCCGGCGTCGGACCACACGATGGTCGCCGAGCTCGCCATCGAGCGGGCCAAGCGCCTGGTGGAGATGGGCCACGACGTCGTCGTGCTGCTCGACTCGATCACCCGCCTGGGCCGGGCCTACAACATCGCGGCCCCGGCCAGCGGCCGGATCCTGTCCGGCGGTGTCGACTCCAGCGCCCTCTACCCGCCCAAGCGGTTCTTCGGCGCCGCGCGCAACATCGAGAACGGCGGCTCGCTGACCATCCTCGCCACCGCGCTGGTCGAGACCGGCTCGAAGATGGACGAGGTGATCTTCGAGGAGTTCAAGGGCACCGGCAACATGGAGCTGCGCCTGGACCGCAAGCTCGCGGACAAGCGCATCTTCCCGGCCGTCGACGTCGACGCCTCGGGCACGCGGCGCGAGGAGATCCTCATGTCCCGCGAGGAGCTCCAGATCGTCTGGAAGCTGCGCCGGGTGCTCTCCGCGCTCGACTCGCAGCAGGCGATCGAGCTGCTGCTCAACAAGCTCAAGGAGACCCGCTCCAACGTGGAGTTCCTCATGCAGGTGCAGAAGACCTCGCCGCTGTCCGGCGGCTCTTCCAACGACGACTGACGCCGCGCACCAGACGGGGAACAGGGGCGGGCAGGTGCGCGTTACGGCGCACGTGCCCGCCTCTGGCACACTGATCGTGGTTCCGGCTCACGGCTGATCGGCCGACCCGGCGACCTGACCCGACAACGAGGAGAGCCCGTGAAGCCCGACGTCCACCCGGACTACGTGGAGACCCAGGTCACCTGCACCTGCGGCAACACGTTCACCACCCGCAGCACCGCCAAGACCGGCACCCTGCACGCCGACGTCTGCGCGGCCTGCCACCCGTTCTACACGGGCAAGCAGAAGATCCTCGACACCGGTGGCCGTGTGGCCCGGTTCGAGAAGCGCTTCGGCAAGAACGCCGGCAGCAGCAAGTAGCGACTCCGCGGCGCCGGCACGCACGTCTTCGGACGTGTGTGCCGGCGCCGTCGTCGTGCAGGGTCTGCTGCCGGGCGCGTGAGAGAGGTGGGCGAGATGTTCGAGGGTGTGGCCGAGCTGGTCGAGGAGCACGCCGAGCTCGAACGGCGGCTGGCCGACCCGGCCGTGCACGCCGACCAGGGTGAGGCGCGCCGGCTCGGCCGTCGCTACGCCGAGCTCGGCCCGGTGGTGGACACCTACCGCCAGTGGCTGCAGGCGGGCGAGGACGCCGACGCCGCCCGCGAGCTGGCCGCCGAGGACTCGAGCTTCGCGGCCGAGGCGGCTGACAACGACGCCCGGGCCGAGCAGCTGGCCGAGAAGCTGCGCCACCTGCTGCTGCCGCGCGACCCCGACGACGACCGCGACGTCATCCTGGAGATCAAGGCCGGCGAGGGCGGCGAGGAGTCGGCCCTGTTCGCCGGCGACCTGCTGCGGATGTACACGCGCTACGCCGAGCGTCAGGGCTGGAAGACCGAGGTCATCGACGCCACCGAGTCCGACCTCGGCGGCTACAAGGACGTCTCGCTCGCGGTGAAGTCGCGCGGCGCGCCGGCGCTCGGCGAGGGCGTGTGGGCGCGGCTGAAGTACGAGGGCGGCGTGCACCGCGTGCAGCGCGTGCCGGTCACCGAGTCCCAAGGGCGCATCCACACCAGCGCCGCCGGCGTGCTCGTGCTGCCCGAGGCCGAGGAGGTCGACGTCGAGGTCAACCCCAACGACCTGCGCATCGACGTCTTCCGCTCCTCCGGCCCGGGCGGGCAGAGCGTCAACACCACCGACTCCGCGGTGCGGATCACCCACCTGCCCACCGGCATCGTCGTGTCCTGCCAGAACGAGAAGAGCCAGCTGCAGAACAAGGAGCAGGCGCTGCGGATCCTGCGCGCCCGGCTGCTCGCCGCGGCGCAGGAGGCGGCCGACGCCGAGGCCTCGGCGCAGCGCGCCAGCCAGGTGCGCACCGTCGACCGCTCCGAGCGCATCCGCACCTACAACTTCCCGGAGAACCGGATCAGCGACCACCGGGTCGGCTTCAAGGCGCACAACCTCGACGCGGTGCTCGACGGCGAGCTCGACGCCGTGGTCCAGGCCCTGGTCGACGCCGACACCGAGGCCAAGCTGGCCCAGGCGCAGGGCGTCTAGGAAGCAGGGCGGGTAGTGCAGCCGCGGGTCCGTGAGCTGGTCGACGTCGTGGCCGCACGGCTGGCCCAGGCCGGGGTTCCCTCCCCGCGCTTCGACGCCGAGGAGCTGGTGGCGCACGTGGCCGGCGTCGAGCGGCGCGAGCTCCTCCGGGTCACCGACGTCGGCGACGAGGCCCGCACCGCGCTGGCCGCCCTGGTCGCGCGCCGGGTGG
>JBQCIO010000035.1:0-17883 GCA_051953655.1 Motilibacteraceae bacterium | reverse complement strand
GGCACGGTGCGGCCCCGCCCGCCCCGCAGGCCGCGGGCACCGAGCGGGTGCTGCTCGTGCAGGTCGTCGGCGCGGACGGGCAGGGGCAGCTCGCGGCCCTGCTGGGCACCTCGCACGGCTCCGCCGGTGCCGGGGGGTCCGTCGTGCTGGTGCCGACCCGGCTGCTGGTGGACGTCACCGGCGCCGGCACCGTGCCGCTCGCCGAGGCCGCCGCGCGCCCCGCGCCGGCCGCGGCCAACGCCCTGACCGACGTGCTCGGGCTGCGGATCGACGGCACCTGGTCGCTGCCCGCCGCCGGGCTGGCGGCCCTGGTGGACCAGGTCGGCGGCGTCGACGTGCAGGTCGACCACGACCTCTCGCTGCCGTCCGCGGGCGGCCTGACCCTGCCGGCCGGCCGGCAGCACCTGGACGGGCGCACCGCCGCCGCCTTCGCCACCGTGCTCGAGGCGGCCGAGCCGGAGCAGGCCCGGCTGGCCCGCTTCGACGACGTGCTGCGCGGGGTGCTCGCGGCGCTGCCGGGGCAGAGCGCCGGGGCCGCCGCGGTGGTCCGCGCCAGCGGGGGCAGCAGCACCCTGGCCGCGCCCGACCTCGCCGCGTCGCTGGTCCGCCTGCACGACGTCGTCGCCGCCGGCTCGGCCACCTACGACACGCTGCCGGTGCGCAGCATCGACAGCGGCGGCGACGTCGCCCTCTACGGCCTGGACACCACGGCCGCCCGCACCGAGCTGGGGCAGGACTTCCCCGGCGCGCTGCAGGCGGTCGGCCCGGGCACGGTGCGCGTGCTGGTGGAGAACGGGGTCGGCACGCCGGGGCTGCTCGACGCCGCCCGCAGCCGGCTGGTGGCGCGCGGCCTGGTCTTCCGCGACGGCGGCAACGCCTCCCGGTTCGGGCTCGCCACGAGCGCCGTGCTGGTGCCCGACGCCACCCCGGCGAGCACCGACGAGGGCCGGCGGGTCGCCCGTGCCCTGGGCCTGCCCGACACCGCCGTGCAGGTCTCCGCCCGGGGGCAGACGGTGGCCGACGTCGTCGTCCTCCTCGGCGCCGACTTCCGCCCCTGACCGGCCTGGCCCGGGCGTCCCGGGCGCGGGGAGCGGCGGGTCAGGTGACCGGATGCGCCGCTGTGGGACCCTGGAGGGGACCCACCCCCTGATCGAAGGACGCCTGGACCCCGTGCCCGCAACCCCCCGCGCCGTCGAGCTCGCCGTCACCGCCGCCACGGCTGCGGCCGACAAGCTGGCCGACGACGTGCTCGCCTTCGACGTCAGCGACCAGATGGTCATCACCGACGTCTTCGTCCTCGCCTCGGCGCCCAACGACCGCCAGGTCCGCGCGATCGTCGACGAGATCGAGGACAAGATGCGCCTGGCCGGCGCCAAGCCGGTGCGCCGCGAGGGCGAGCGCGAGGGCCGCTGGGTGCTGCTCGACTACTCCGACGTCATCGTCCACGTCATGCACGCCGAGGACCGTGTCTTCTACGCCCTCGAGCGGCTGTGGAAGGACTGCCCGCTGGTGGAGCTGCCCGAGGAGGTCAACCGGGCCCGCACGGTGCACGACGACCCGACGCGCGGCACCGGCTTCGGGATGGCCGGCGGGAGCGCCCGCTGAGCGGTCGCCGGCTCGTGCTCTGGCGGCACGGGCGCACGGAGTGGAACTCGACCGGTCGCTTCCAGGGCCAGCTCGACATCGGCCTGGACGACGTCGGGCGCGCGCAGGCCGAGCGGGCCGCAGCCATGCTCGCCGCGCTGGCGCCGGCCGCCATCGTCTCCTCCGACCTGTCCCGGGCCGCCGCCACCGCCGCGCCGCTGGCCCGCCTCACCGGGCTGGAGGTGGCCTACGACCCGCGCCTGCGCGAGGTCTACGCCGGCGAGTGGCAGGGCCTGGGCTTCGAGGAGATCGACGCGAAGTACCCGGACGAGGCGCGGGCCTGGAGCCTGGGGGAGGCGGACGCGCGGCCCCCGGGCGGGGAGAGCCGGCGCGAGGCCGCTGCCCGGGCGGTCGCCGCGCTGCGGGCCGCCGCCGACCGGGTGGGGCCGGAGGAGACCGTGGTGGCGGTGTCGCACGGGGGCACCGGCCGGGTGGCGGTGGCCGAGCTGATCGGGCTGCCGGAGGCCCACTGGGCGGCCCTGGGCGGGCTGAGCAACTGCTGCTGGTCGGTGCTGCACGAGGGGCGCAGCGGCTGGCGGCTGGTCGAGCACAACGCCGGCACCCTGCCCGAGCCGGTGCTCGGCGAGGAAGGCTGAGCCCGCTGTCGCTCACGTGGCGAAGTCGATTTGGAGCGCACGGATCTCGTACGTAGACTGTGCGAGCCCGCGAGGGCACCGGGGCTGTAGCGCAGCTGGTAGCGCACCTCCATGGCATGGAGGGGGTCAGGGGTTCGAGTCCCCTCAGCTCCACCGAAGCAGGGCATGAGAGCAAGGGCCGGTCGTCCGCGACCGGCCCTTCGTGCTGCTCGCTGCGGGCCGGTGCCTGAGCTCAGGCCGAGCGGTCCACGAGCACCGCGACCACCAGCAGGGCGATTCCCGCGGCGAGCAGCAGCCAGCGGCCGACCTGCCCCTGGCGGTCACCGACCAGGCGGGCCTTGGAAGGGTCCGAGGGCAGGTACGAGACCGTGCGCGTCGACCCCACCTCGGGCCGCACCCCGCCGCTCACCGAGGTGGTCACCCGGTGCGTGGCGCCCTGCTGGTCCACGAACTCCACGACGGGCGCGTAGGTGCGGCTGTCGGTCCTGAAGCTGTTGGAGGAGACGCTCGAGTCCGTGCGCACCTCGGACACCCGCCGCTCGACCGCCACCACCGTCCCCTCGGTCAGGACGCCACCAGGCAGCGGCCGGGACTGGAGCGTGGTCACGACGAAGGCGACGAGGGCGAGCACGCCCAGAACGCCCGGCAGCACCACCGAAAGGGTCACAGCCGGAGGCTACGGCGTCACACCCCGCTGGATTCGGAAAAGCACGTGTCTGGAGAGCGAGCTCTCCGCAGGCAGCCGGGGGTGGGCGAAGTCCGACGACGCGTCGTAGGTCATGCCGAGCCGACGCATCACCGCCTGCGAGCGCGTGTTGGCCGGCACGGTGAACGAGACCACCTCGGGCAGCCCGAGCTCGCCGAAGGCGACCCGCAGCGCCTCGCGCGCGGCCTCGGTGGCGTAGCCGTGGCCCCAGGCCGGCCGGGCCAGCCGCCAGCCGACCTCCACGCAGGGCTGCGCCGCGTGCGCGAACGGCGGGTCGAACTCGGGCACCAAGAGACCGGTGAAGCCGGCCAACCGGCCGTGCAGCGGGCCGCCGTCGGCGACCTCGACGGCCCACAGCCCGAACCCCCACCGGTCGAAGTGCGCCTCGATCCGCTCGACGAAGGCGTCGCTCTCGGCGCGGGACAGCGGCCCGGGCAGGTGCTCGACGACGGCGGGGTCGGCGTTGAGCGCCGCGAACGGACCCAGGTCGTCCGGGTGCCACCGCCGGAGGACCAGCCGCTCGGTCCGTCGCGACCCCGGCCGCGCGGACTCGCTCCGCTCTCCGCTCACCTGCCGGAGGCTAGCCCGGTCCACCCCCTCGGCGGAGGCAGCTGTCGGTCCCGATCCGGCGCGGCCGGGCCGCCGGATGGGCGACGCTGATCCACGCGCGGGGGCCGACGGGTCAAGACCGGCCGGGTGGCGGCCGAAGGGGGAGACATGGAGCCGAACACGGCCGCACCGGCCGGCTGGGGCGACCTGCTGCCGCTCGGCGCCGTCCGTCGACGCCTTCCGCGGGCAGCAGCGCTGCCGGTCCTGGACGCCGTCGTGCCGCTGGTCGGGTCGGCCAGCCTGCTGCTGGTCGACCTGCTCCCGGCCGACCGCGCGGAGCGCTCGGCGCGGCAGGCCCCGGTGCTCGCGGCCGACGTCCTGGCCCTGCTCGTGGCGGCGCTGCTGACGGCCCTGGCCGTCGCGGCGGCGCGCGGGCTGCCTGCGTCGCCCGCCGCCGCGGTGCCGGAGCAGCGCCTGCCCTGGGCGGTCCGGACGGTGCGCTCGAGTGGGGCGGTGCTGCTCACCGGCGCGCTGCTGCTGCTCGCCCTGGCCGGGGCGACCGGTCTGGCGGCCACGCACCAGCCCGCGCGCGTGGCGGTCCCGGCGCTGGTGCTCCTGCTCGTCGGAGCGCTGGTGGAGCCGGTGCGGCTCGCGGCCGGCGCCGGCGGCGTCTGCGCGGGGGCCGCGATCGCCGCGCTGGTGCCGGGGAGCCCGGCCGCCGCGCGCGTCGCGCTGCCCGCCCTCACCCTCGCGGTCGTGGCGGGCGCCGTGGTGCACCTGCGCACCGGTCGCCGTCAGCGCGAGCTGCTGGCCGCCCGGGCGGCGCTGGAGGCGGCCCGGGTGCGCGACCCGCTCACCGGGGTGGTCAACCGCCGCGGCCTGCTCATGCTGGGCGGCCCCATGCTCGAGACCGCCCGCCGCGCCGGCGACGCGCTGCACTGCCTGGTGCTCGACGTCGGCGGCCTGGCCGCGGTGAACGACGCGGCGGGGCACGAGGCCGGGGACGAGCTGCTGCTCGCCGTCGCCGAGGCGCTGGCCGGCTCGGTGCGCGGCACCGACGTCGTTGCACGCTGGCGGGGCGACGCGTTCTGCGTCATCGGCCCCGGCCCCGGAGTGCCGCCGCTGGAGCTGGAGCGGCGGGTCCTCGAGCGGGTGGCCGCGATGCCCGGCGGGGGTGTGGCCCCCCGGCTGTGCGCGGGGTCGGCCATCCTCGCGCCCTGGGACTCCGGCGACCTGGCCAGCCTGCTCGACGCGGCCGAGCGTGAGACCGGCATCCGCCGCGAGCTGCGCAAGCGCACCGCTCCCGACGGCGTGCTGCCGCGGCGGGCGGCGGCGGGGGAGGCCTGACCGGCTCGCCAGTAGCCTTCCCGCCCGGGCGCGAAGGGAGGTGGGCTCTGTGGCGGACCGCGTCCGTCGCCTGCTCGTGCTGGGCGACTCGCTCACCTTCCACGGCCCCGAACGGGTCGAGCCCCTCACCGAGCCGCGGCTGTGGCCCAACGTCGCCGCTGCCGTCCTGGCCGAGCGGTGCGGGCGGGAGTGGGCCCCCGACGTGGTGGCCCGGCTGGGGTGGACCGCCCGCGACGCCTGGTGGGCCCTGACCCGCGACCCGCGGATGTGGTCGGTGGCCGTCCCGCGCGCCGACGCCCTGGTGCTGGCCGTCGGGCAGATGGACCAGCTGCCGGCCGCCGTGCCCACCTGGCTGCGCGAGAGCATCCCCTACGTCCGCCCCTCGGCCGTGCGCCGGCGGGTCCGCCGCGCCTACCGGCTCGCCTCGCCGCACCTGGTCCGCGCCCACGGCGGGCGGCTGCGGGTGCTCCCGCAGGGCGCCACCGACCACTACCTCTCGCGGATCCTCCACGGCGTCCGCTACTACCGCCCCGAGCTGCCCGTCGTGCTGCTCGGCCCCTCGCCCTGGGGGTCGGCGGCCTACCCGGTCCACACCACCCACCAGCCGGCGGTGGCGGCCGCGAGGCACTGGGCCGCCCGCGAGCGGGTGCCGCTGGTGGAGCTCGACGACGTCGTGGGCCCGCACCTGGCCGCCGGGCGCAACAACCCGGACGGCCTGCACTGGGGGTGGGAGGTGCACCTGGAGGTGGGGCGGCGGGTGGGGGCGCTCGTGGGGTCCGAGGTGGGTCGTCCGAACGGGAGCTCCGCGGGGCCCGCAGCAGGTCATGCGCCGGTAAAAGATCGGACACCGTAAGCGCGACGAGTGCGGACGTGTCATGACCTGCGAGGAGCGGTCGCCGAGGCCCGGATCGCCTCGCCGCGACGATCGTTAGCACAAGATCTCCGCCTCAGAGCCTGCTTCCTTGAGATTCTCCGGCGGTATTCCTCTCCAGATGGAACCTTGACTCACTTGACCATTCCTTTGCTGCTCGGCTGCTCCCGGTAGGCACCTGCACGGCTCAGAGTGTCGGCCACGGATCGTTCGGGGGCGGCCGATCACTGTTGAGCTGCACGAGGAGACGCATGTCCGCATCCAGCTCGCGTCGGAGACGAGGGGTCGCCGCCACCGCGGTCGGCGCCCTGCTCCTGACCGGCGGGGTCGTCGCCACCAACGGCGAGGCCATCTGGGAGAAGGTCCACGGGGGCGAGTCCGACTCCCTCCACGAGTTCGCCAAGGAGCACCGGGGGAACCTCAACCTGCACTCGCAGGCCCTCGCCTTCGTCAAGGAGAAGACCGAGAAGGGCGGGGAGGCCGCGGGGGAGGTCTTCAACGGGCCGTCTCAGGAGCTGTACGACTCCAACGCCTTCCCCGCCGCGGCCATCGCGCCGGCGCAGACCAAGGGCGCCAAGGCCGCCTTCGACCGGGCCAAGGCCAGGGGCAAGGCCAAGTCCGTGTCACCGTCGACCGGAGCCCCGTCTCTCGCCTCCAGCCCCGGGGTCGCGCAAACGGATCGCGAGATTGCCGCGAACCTCGGCGAGTGGAGCCCCCTCGGCCCGACCGGCGGCTTCGTGCCCGGGGCCGTCACGTACACGGGCCAGGATGCGAACGTGGGAGGGCGTACCACCGCCCTGGCCCTCGTCCCGGACGCCGCCTGCACCAGCGGGAGTTGCACGCTGTACGCGGGAACGGCCGGGGGTGGGCTGTGGAAGACCGACGACGCGATGTCCGACAACCCGGACTGGAAGAACATCAGCGACGGGGAGATCCCATCGACCGCTGTCGGCACGGTCGTCGTCGCCGACAAGGACACGATCTACGTCGGCACTGGTGAGCAGAACGGATCCTCCGACTCCGAGTCGGGGCTGGGTCTCTACGTCTCCCACGACGGCGGCTCGCACTTCGACCGCGTCCCGACCTTCGAGTCCGACGGCAGTGACTTCACGGCCGGTCGTGCCGTCGGCGCTGTCGCCGTGGATCCGAAGGACCCGGATCACCTTCTCGTGGGCACCGAGGTCGCGCGGCATGGGGCGAGCGCAGTGAACGGAGGCCGTTTCACGCCACCCGGAGCGGCGACGCTCGGCGCCTTCGAGAGCACCGATGGCGGCAAGCACTGGACGCGGGTGCTGACCGAACCGCAGGACCCGTTCACCGGCGGCGCCACCGGGGGCGACTACTTCCGCGGTGGCGTGAGCCAGGTGGGGTTCGTGCCCACCGCCAAGGGCTCGGCGGCGTTCGCAGCGGTGAACGCCTACGGCCTCTACCGCCGCCAGGCCGGAGCGGCTTCTAACGCCTGGACCGAGGTCTACGCGACGCCGAACCCGGACACGCTGTCCAGTCGCATCGCGTTCGACACGGTCAAGCTCCGCAATGGGAAGACGCGCATCTACATCGGCGACGCGACGATGTTCAAGACCAAGGACGGACTGGTCTCCGGGCTGCTGCGCTCGGACGATGCGCTGCAGCCGTCGTTCAACGTGCAGCGCCTGTCCGCTCCCGGCAAGGGCAGCGCGGGTTACGGCTCGTACAACTTCTGCCAGGCCCAGTGCTCCTACGACATGGCCGTCACGGCCAACCCCTCTGCTCCGGACGAGGTCTACCTGTCCGGGTCGATGAACTACGACGAGATCTTCTACACGCCGAGCCCGTCCAACGGGCGTGCCGTCGTCCGGTCGACTGATGCCGGGGTCAGCTTCACCGACATGACCAACGACGTCGCCGCCAACGGTCTGCACCCCGACCAGCACGCGCTGGTCCTGGTCCCGGGCAGCAAGGGCGGCGACACCACCTTCTTCTCGGCCAGCGACGGTGGGATCGTGCGGCAGAGCGGGCCGTTCGTGAACGGCAGCGCCACCTGCAACGACCCGTCGCGGGGCCTCAAGGGAGGCAGCGTCGACTACAAGGACTGCCTGGCCTGGCTGAAGGCGGTTCCCTCGGCCAACACGGCGATCAACCAGACGCTGAACACGCTTCAGTTCCAGAGCCTCAGCGTGGGACCCAAGGGTCAGCTGCTCGGCGGCACCCAGGACAACGGGACCTGGTCCAACGAGGGCGTTCAGAACAAGCTGGCCAACGACTGGTTCGAGTCGGTCGGCGGTGACGGCGGCTTGTCCGGCATCACGCCGAACGGCGACGCCTACTTCCACTCGTACTACGCGCCCCAGCACGACGTGAACTTCAACGGGACCGACCCGAAGGGATGGGACTGGATCTCCGATCCGCTGCTGGCCAGCGGAGAAGCCGCGTCGTTCTACACGCCCTTCGTCGTCGACCCCAATGAGAAGCGCAACGGCACCGTCTACGACGGGCTCCAGCACATCTGGCGGACGCAGGACAACGGTGGTCTCCAGAAGGACCTGGACGCCCACTGCAACGAGTTCACCTACGACGGCACCATCACCTGTGGTGACTGGACGCCGCTCGGTGGGTCCGCGCTCAACGGTCCGGGCGACCTGTCCGGGTCGCTCTACGGCGACGACTACGCCGGCGTGGGCAACTACGTCGTCGACGTCACGCCGGCGACGGGCGGCAGCGACGTCCTGTGGTCGGCCACCCGTCGCGGCCGTGTCTTCGTCTCGCAGAACATCAGCGCGCCGGACAACGACGTGACCTTCACCCGGATCGACCAGCTCGCGAAGCTCCCGGCCCGGTTCGTGACGAGCATCGTCCTCGACCCGGACAACCCGCTGCACGCCTGGATCTCCTACGGCGGCTACTCGGCCTACTCGCCAGGCGGGCACGTCTTCGAGGTCACCCTCGATGATGACCTCAAGGCCGCAACGGTCGTGGACCTGTCCAACGACCTCGGCGACATCCCGGTCACCGCGCTCGCCCGCAGCAACGGGGTGCTCTTCGCGGCCACCGACTACGGCGTCCTCACGCTGGACGGGGACTCCTGGAAGGTCGCCGGCAGCGGGCTTCCGCCGGTGCTGACCAGCGATCTCGTCGTCGGCGCCGACGGTTCCGTCTACGCCGCCACGCACGGGCGCGGCCTCTGGCAGCTGCCGGTGGCCAAGCCTCAGGGCTGACAAGCGGCTGACCCGCTGGCCCCGTCCCCTGCGCCTGCTGGGGACGGGGCCAGCAGTCTGCGTGGGTTGAGGGATCTTCCAGCCTTGACGCAATCTTTGCTGAAAACCCTTTTCGGACATGTCTGAATAGCGGAGAGTGTTCGCCGACGGTCGTGGGGTGACCGTCGGGGGCACAGACACCTGCCCGTCGGCGCTGCCGGCGGGCTTTGTCATGCCTTCTGCCTGATCCCAGCCCGACGCCCGGCGCGGCACGCACCCGTGCCCGCGGGCCCCGACAGGAGGACCAGATGGTTCGACCCGCGGGTCGCCGTCGAACGCTCGTGGCGGCCACCGCCGCTGCAGCGCTCGCCGCCGGCACCTTCGGCTCCCTCGCCTACGTGCAGGAGAGGAACGCCGAGCGCCTTCCGTGGAAGGCGCACGAGCTCTACGAGCAGATGAAGGGGGAGCAGGACGTCGCGGAGAAGAGCTTCCAGACGTCCAGCCAGGGTGTCGAGAACGGCGGCGCCGGCGGGGAGGCCTTCGAGGCAAGGACCGCCGCCGAGCAGTTCGCCGAGCACCGCGGCATCGTGGCGCCCGGCGCCTACTCGGCCGCGCTCGGCCAGATCAACGGCCTGGGCACCGCGCTGAGCAGCGGTTGGGACGAGGTGACCGACACGCCGTACAACTCGGACGACCCGCGGTACCGCGACTACTTCTCCAACTCCTCCGGCGGCTCGGGCAACACGACCGGGCGGGTCACCGGCATCGCGACCCTGGGCAAGACCGTCTTCGCCGGCGGTGCCGACGGCGGCGTGTGGCGCTCCACCACCGGCGGCGGGCACTGGACTCCGATCACCGACGAGCTCGGCACCCTCTCCACGGGCGACCTGCGGGTGGGTCCGGACCAGGCGCTCTGGTACGCCACCGGCGAGGGCAACACCGGCGGCACGTCCTTCGTGGGCCAGGGCGTCTACCGGCTGGCTGACCCGGCGAGCGGAGCGTTCTCGCCGAAGGACCGGGTCGGCGGGACGGAGCTCGAGAGCACCACCATCCAGAAGATCCGCTTCGGCGGCGGCTACGCCTGGGCGGCGACCAACCGAGGCATCTGGAGGCACTCGACCAGCGGCGACATGACCGCGCCCTGGAAGCAGGTCTTCACGCCGAACCCGAGCTACCTCCCGGGTGGCAAGGACGCCGGCGCGTCCAACGCCGGCTACAAGAACATCGTCAACGACATCGCCGTCGACCCCAAGAACTCGCGGGACGTCATCGCGGCGGTCGGCTGGCGCGGCGGCGACAGCTACAACGGCTTCTACGAGAGCACCCAGGGCGGCGCCTCCGGCAGCTGGCACAAGGTGAACCTCAACGGCGGCATCGACTCGATCGACTCCACCGACGTCGGCCAGGCCACCTTCGGCTTCTCCGAGGACGGCTCCAAGCTCTACGCCGTCGTGCAGTCGGTGAAGCTCTACAGCAAGACCACCGGCACGGTGAACAGCTACCTGAAGGGCGTCTACGTCTCCAACAGCGGCTCGGTCTCCGGCCCGTGGACGAAGATCGCCGACCAGCAGAAGTTCGCGAACTCCGGCTCCGCGCTCAAGCAGTCGGTGGGCGGCAAGGGATACGGCCCCGGAATCCAGTCCTGGTACAACCAGTTCCTGGGCGTGGACCCGAAGGACCCCAAGCACGTCTACGTGGGCCTCGAAGAGGTCTACGAGACCCGTGACGGCGGTGCCACCTGGAAGACGGTCGGCCCGTACTGGAACTTCTACTTCGGCTGCTGGAACTACCAGGCCTTCACCCAGACCAACGGCTGCAACGCCACCACGCACTCGGACCAGCACTCGGTCGCCTTCGGTGAGAACGCCGACGGCACGCCCACGGTCTACGTCGGCAACGACGGCGGCATCTACTCCCGTCCGGTCGAGGGCGTCGAGGACCGCGACGGGCACGCCGAGGACTGGACCTCGCTCAACGACGGCAGCATCGACGCGCTGCAGTACTACGCCGTCGGCGTGGGTGACGAGCAGGCGAAGGGAGCCCAGGCCGGCTCGGTGGACGTCTCCGGCGGCCTGCAGGACAACGGCGGTTCGCTGCTGCGGACCGGCCTGACCAATGCCGAGGGCACGGCCAACGCCAGCCGCACCGTCTTCTCGTCCAACTTCGGCGGCGACGGCGGCGACGTGCTGGTCGACCCGAAGGACGGCTGCAAGATCGTGCAGGAGTACGTCTACCTGTCGATGCGCGCGACCGACAACTGCGCCGAGTCCACGGACGCCAAGGCCTTCGTCGACGCCTCGGCGGCGAACACCAAGGACATCGCTCCGCCGGAGACCAACGCCCGGTTCATCGCGCCGTTCGACCAGGACCGGTCGAACGCGAAGAACTGGATCGCCGCCGGGCAGCACGTCTGGTTCCAGGACCAGGGCTTCGGCATCCGCACCGCGGACAACCCCGCGAAGGTCTGGCAGAACAAGCTCGACCTGGCCACGTTCCTCCCGGATGCCGGCGTCAAGGGCGTCAGCTACCCGGTCGCCACGGCCGTCGCGCTGAACAAGAACAAGGCCGCGGTGGCCTGGTGCGGCCCGTGCGGTGAGAACTTCGTCGGCGGCGTGGTCGTCACGAACGACATCACCAAGGCCACGCCGGACTGGACCAACGTCGGCACCAGCCAGGACGTCGCCGCCCGCTACATCGGCGGGGTCACGGTCACGGACACCGGTGACGTCTACGCGGTCGACGGCGGCTTCTCCCGCCGCTTCACCGACGGTCCCGGCGCCGGCATCGACCACGTCTGGCAGCTCGACGGCACCAAGGTCACCTCGCTCGACGGCGACACGTTCCCCGACGTGCCGGCCAACACGGTGAAGATGACCAGCAAGGGTCTGGTCGTGGGCACCGACCTCGGTGTCTTCGTGCAGGGCACGGACGGGGTCTGGCAGAACCTGGCCAGCGGCCTGCCCAAGGCGACCGTGATGGACGTCGAGGTGCACGGCGACTACCTCTACGCGGCCACGCACGGCCGCGGGATCTGGCGGGTCAGCCTCTCCTAGCACCTGTCTGAGCCCGCTGCCCCGGTCCCTCCTCGCGAGGGGGCCGGGGCAGCGGCGCGTCCGGCCCGCCGGGCACCGGTCGGCCGCCCGCCCGGGCGAGCGGTCCGGTACAATGCGTGCCATGCGGACCGTGCGCCTGCTCCTTACCGGGCCGCGCTGACCTTCCGACCTTGTCAGCGCGGCGACCCCTCGTGACCCGAGGGGTTTTTTGTTGCCCGGTCGGACCCGCCGTACCGCCTGCGGTCGCTGTCCAGGAAGGCAGCCCGGCCGCGCCAGAGACGAGGACGAGGACGAGATGAGCGAGACGAGCAGCACGGCGACCACCAGCCCGGCGACGAGCAGCGTCGACGAGGTCCCGCCGTTCCGGTACACCGCCGCGCTCGCGGCTGACGTCGAGGCCCGCTGGCAGGACCGGTGGGAGCGCGAGGGCACCTTCGAGGCGCCGAACCCGTCCGGCCCGCTGGGCGAGGCGGACGCGGTGGCCGGCCGGCCCAAGCTCTACGTGCTGGACATGTTCCCGTACCCCTCGGGCTCGGGGCTGCATGTGGGCCACCCGCTGGGCTACATCGCCACCGACGTCTTCGGCCGCTACCACCGGATGGCCGGCTACAACGTCCTGCACGCCCTGGGCTACGACGCCTTCGGTCTGCCGGCCGAGCAGTACGCGGTGCAGACCGGCACGCACCCGCGCACCACCACCGAGGCGAACATCGCCAACATGCGCCGCCAGCTGCGCCGCCTGGGCCTGGCCCACGACGCGCGCCGCTCGGTCGCCACCACCGACGTCGAGTTCTACCGCTGGACGCAGTGGATCTTCCTGCAGGTCTTCAACTCCTGGTACGACACCGAGGCCGACGGCGGCCGCGGCCGGGCCCGCCCGATCGGCGAGCTGGTCGCCGAGCTGGAGAGCGGGGTGCGCCCGACCCCGGACGGCCGGCCGTGGGCCGAGCTGTCCGACGTCGAGCGGCGCACGGTCGTCGACGGCCACCGGCTGGCCTACCTGTCCGAGGCGCCGGTCAACTGGTGCCCCGGCCTGGGCACGGTGCTGGCCAACGAGGAGGTCACCGCCGACGGCCGCAGCGAGCGCGGCAACTTCCCGGTGTTCAAGCGCAACCTGCGCCAGTGGATGATGCGGATCACCGCCTACGCCGACCGGCTGGCGGCGGACCTGGACCGGCTGGACTGGCCAGAGCCGATCAAGCTGATGCAGCGCAACTGGATCGGCCGCTCGGAGGGTGCCCGGGTCCGGTTCGCCACCGACCACGGCGACCTGGAGGTCTTCACCACCCGCCCGGACACCCTGTTCGGCGCCACGTTCATGGTGGTCGCGCCGGAGCACCCGCTGGTGGAGCGGCTGACCGCGCAGGCCTGGCCCGAGGGCACCCGCCCGGCGTGGACCGGGGGAGCGGCGACGCCGGCCGAGGCGGTGGGCGCCTACCGCGAGCAGGCCGGGCGCAAGACCGACCTGGAGCGGCAGACCGAGGGCCGGGACAAGACCGGCGTGTTCACCGGCTCGTTCGCGGTGAACCCGGTGAACGGCAAGCAGGTCCCGGTCTTCGTGGCGGACTACGTGCTGATGGGCTACGGCACGGGCGCCATCATGGCCGTGCCCGCGCAGGACGAGCGCGACTGGGAGTTCGCCGCGAAGTTCGACCTGCCGGTCGTGCGCACCGTGGCCCCGCCCGAGGGCTGGGAGGGCGAGGCGTTCACCGGCGACGGGCCGGCGGTCAACTCCGCCAACGACGAGGTCTCGCTGGACGGCCTGGGCGTGGCCGAGGCCAAGACCCGGATCATCGACTGGCTGGAGAGCAAGGGGCTGGGGCAGCGGACCGTCACCTACAAGCTGCGCGACTGGCTGTTCAGCCGGCAGCGCTACTGGGGCGAGCCGTTCCCGATCGTCTACGACGAGACCGGCCTGCCGGTCGCCCTGCCGGACTCGATGCTGCCGGTGCAGCTGCCCGACATCGACGACTACTCCCCGCGCACCTTCACCCCGGACGACGCCGGCAGCGAGCCGGAGCCGCCGCTGGGGCGCGCGCAGGACTGGGTCGAGGTGGAGCTGGACCTGGGCGACGGGCCCAAGCGCTACCGCCGCGAGACCAACACGATGCCGCAGTGGGCCGGGTCGTGCTGGTACGAGCTGCGCTACCTGGACCCGACCAACACCGAGCGGTTCGTGGACCCCGAGGTCGAGCGCTACTGGATGGGCCCGCGCGACGAGGACCACACCGGAGGCGTGGACCTCTACGTCGGCGGCGTCGAGCACGCGGTGCTGCACCTGCTCTACGCCCGCTTCTGGCACAAGGTGCTGCACGACCTGGGGCACGTCTCCAGCAGCGAGCCTTTCCACCGCCTGTTCAACCAGGGCTACATCCAGGCCTACGCCTACACCGACGACCGCGGTGTCTACGTGCCGGCGGAGGAGGTCGTCGAGCGCGACGGCGCCTACTACTACGGGTCGGAGAAGGTCGGCCGCGAGTACGGGAAGATGGGCAAGTCGCTGAAGAACAGCGTCACGCCCGACCAGATGTGCGCCGACTACGGCGCGGACACCCTGCGCATCTACGAGATGAGCATGGGCCCGCTGGAGACCTCCCGGCCCTGGGAGACCCGGGCCGTCGTCGGCTCGTTCCGGTTCCTGCAGCGGCTGTGGCGCAACGTGGTGGACGAGGAGACCGGCGAGCTGTCGGTCGGCGAGCAGCCGGCCGACGAGGCCACCCGCCGGCTGCTGCACCGGACCATCGACGGCGTGCGGACCGACTACGCCGGGCTGCGCTTCAACACGGCCGTGGCCAAGCTGATCGAGCTGAACAACGCCCTGGTCAAGCTGGACGGTCCGGCCCCGCGCGAGGTGGTCGAGCCGCTGGTGCTGATGCTGGCGCCGCTCGCCCCGCACGCCGCCGAGGAGCTGTGGTCCCGGCTGGGGCACGCGGAGTCGCTCACCTACGCGCCCTTCCCCGAGGCCGACCCGGCGCTGCTGGTGGCCGAGTCGGTCACCTGTGTGCTGCAGGTGCAGGGCAAGGTGCGCGACCGGGTCGAGGTGTCCCCGGGGATCGGCGAGGACGAGCTGCGCGAGCTGGCGCTGGCCAGCGAGGCGGTGCAGCGTGCGCTCGACGGCCGCGGGGTGCGCACCGTGGTGGTGCGTGCGCCCAAGCTGGTCAACGTCGTCCCTGCGTGACCGCCGGCCGACGAGCGGTCGCGACCGGCTGCCCCGACCTCCGCGGAGACCGGGGCAGCCGCGCGCGAACCGGCGTCGGTCGCCGTGGTGACGGTTAGCCTGGTCAGCATGGGACGGGTCGCGGTGGTCACCGACTCCACCGCCTACCTGCCGGCCGAGCTCGTGCACGGGCACGACGTCGCCGCACCCGGCGCCCCCGGGGTGCGGGTGCCGGCGCTGCCGCTGCAGGTGGTGCCGCTGCAGGTCGTCGTCGGCGGCGTGAGCCACGACGAGGGCACCGACATCACCCCCGCCGACGTCGCCGACGCGCTGCGGCGCTACGTGCCGGTCTCGACCTCACGGCCGACCCCGCACGCCTTCCTGGCGGCCTACGAGCGGGCCGCCGCGGAGGGGGCCGAGGCCGTCGTCTCGGTGCACATCAGCGCCGACATGTCCGGCACGATCGAGTCGGCGTCCATCGCCGCGCGCGAGGCGCCGGTCCCGGTGCACGTCGTGGACAGCCGCTCGATGGCGATGGGCCTGGGCTTCGCGGTGCTCAGCGCCGTGGAGACCGCCGCGGACGGAGCGTCCGGGGCGGAGGTGGCCGCGGTGGCGGAGAAGCGGGCCCTCGCCACCGCCGGGCTGTTCTACGTCGACACCCTCGAGCACCTGCGCCGCGGCGGCCGGATCGGAGCCGCGCAGGCCCTGCTCGGATCGGCCCTGGCCGTGAAGCCCCTGCTGCAGCTCCTGGACGGGCGGATCGTCCCGCTGGAGAAGGTGCGCACGGCCTCCCGAGCCCTGGCCCGGCTGGAGGAGCTCGCGGTGGAGCGCGCCGGCTCCGGCCCGGTGGACCTCGCCGTGCACCACCTCGCCAGCCCCGAGCGGGCCGAGGCGCTGGCCGAGCGGCTGCGCGAGCGGGTGCCCGGGCTGCACGACCTGCGGCTGGCGGAGGTGGGGGCCGTCGTGGGCGCCCACGTCGGGCCGGGGATGCTCGGCGTCGTCGTCGCCCCGCGCTGAGTCCTACCTCGCTTCGGACCGCCACGCACCGCCCGCGTGCCCCGCTGACGGCGCCGCGGCGTCGGCGGAGGTGCCGCCCCCCTGCGACCCGTAGCCCTGCCCTGCGGAGCCGACCCGGGGGTCCTGGTACCCACCGTGGCTCGGGTCGACGTATCCGCCACGACCGTAGGTGCCCACCGTGAAGAGGGCCATCAGCGGCCCGGCGATCACCAGCAGCACGACCCAGAAGGTGCCCAACCCGGCAGCGGCGAGAACCAGGCCCAGCGCAGGTGGCCCGACCAGCAAGGCGAGCCACTGGCTCCTGCGCCGAGCAGATGCCTGGCGGATGTTCCTCGTGATGCGCAGCTCATGCCCCCGTCTCCCCGGACGTGCCGGTGGTCACGACCGTACGGACGCGCCGGTCCGACCGCCACAAGCTCTGGCGTCCTGACGGGTCGGTTCGCCATGCCCGTTGGGCCAGCCTTTCCCCCTCGGGAGAACCGCCGGTGCCCCGCAGCGGCCCGTCGCTCGCAGCAGCGAGGGTGGACGGCCGGCGCTCGCCAGCTTCGGAGACCGTGGTCACCGACCTCGCTGACCTCACGGGGGGACCTGCCCGAGAGCCGCCTGCGCAGATCCCCGTGGCGCCGTCCCCAGACCCCGCCGGCACCGTCCACAGACCGGCGCCGGCAGCCGACCTGCCTGGCTTCGCCGCGCCTAGCGTCACTGAGCGTGTCCCGACGCTCCGACCAGCTCGCCCGCGACGTGCGCGAGCGCCTCGCCGCCGTGGCTGTGCAGCTCGGGGGCGGGCCGCCGGCCGAGCGCGAGCCCGCGGGCCGGCCGGCGTGGATGGAGTGGACGGGAGAGCGGGTCGAGGACGCCGGGCGTGACGGGGACGGGGGCTGGGTGCCGCCGCGGCCCGGCTCGGCCCACGACCTGGGGGAGCGCGACCCCGGGCCGCCGGCCGAGCCGGCCCCGACGGCGGGTGCAGGGCTGGTGCCCGGGCTCGTGCCGACGGCGGGCGAGGGGCGGGAGGCCGGGCTGCGGGTGGGGGCCCACCGCCCCCGCGGGGTCAGCGCCGCGAAGGGCGTGCGGAAGGGCGGCCGAGCAGGACACCGCCGGCGTGACGTCCCTCCGCCCCGGCGGGACCCCGGCCGCCGGCGCGAGCTGGGCCTGGGCCGGCCGGCCGTCCTCGGGCTGGCCGTGGTGGCGCTCCTCGCCGCGGCGCTGGCCGGCGGGCTGATGTGGCGGGCCCGCGCGGTGCCGGTCGAGCCGGTGGCCGCGCGCGCCTCCGCGGCTGCGGGGTCCACGCCCGCTCCGCTCGGCGTGCGGACGGTCAGCTCGGCGCGCGCCGCGCCGTCGCAGCAGACCGGCGGAACGACGGGATCGGCACCCGCGTCGGCACCCGCATCGACACCCCTATCGACATCCGCAGCGGGTGCGGGCACGGCCGTCCCGGGTGCCGCGGTGGTCGTGGTGCACGTGGTCGGACAGGTCCGCCGGCCCGGCCTGGTGCGGCTGGCCGCGGGGGCCCGCGTGGACGACGCCCTGCGCGCCGCGGGAGGACCCACCGCCAGAGCCGACCTGGCCGCCGTCAACCTGGCCCGCGTCCTCGTGGACGGCGAGCAGCTGCGCGTCCCGGCGCCGGGCGAGGTGGTCCCGCCGCCGCCGTCGGGCGCTGCGGCCGGGACGTCCGCGGGCGCCGGTCCGGTCGGACCGCTCGACCTGAACGCCGCCACCCTCGCCGAGCTCGACGCCCTGCCCGGCGTCGGCCCGGTGCTGGCCCAGCGCATC
>JBQCIO010000034.1:0-3455 GCA_051953655.1 Motilibacteraceae bacterium | reverse complement strand
TTTTTTTTTTATTTATTTTTGTTGCCCCTCCCCCCCACTTCGGGTGGGAAGCACGGCGGAGCACGGGGCGACCGCACCGCTCCTCGTAGGGTCGACCCGTGACCGGCTCGCACGTGCCCGCCCCGCTCTTCCCCGACGACGACGGCAGCGCCGACCCGCGCCTGACCGCCGCCCTCGTCGCGCACGCGGCCGGCGCCGGCGACCCGCAGGACGTCCTCGCCGCGCTCGCCGCCGCCCGCGTCCTGGTCCCGGTGGTCGCGATCGCGGTGGAGGAGGAGGTCGTCGCCGAGGGCCCGGCCGCCGGGCTGCGGCAGGAGCGCACCACCGACATGGCCGTGGTCACCCTGCGGGGCAAGGACGGGCGCACCGCCCTGCCGCTGTTCACCAGCCTGGCCAGCCTCGCCGCCTGGGACCCGCAGGCCCGCCCGGTCGGGGTGGACGCCACCCGGGCCGCCCTGTCGGCGGCGGCCGAGGGCGCCGACGTCCTCGTCCTCGACGTCGCCGGCCCGGTCACCTACGTCATCGAGGGCCCGGCGCTGCGCCGGCTGGCCGAGGGCGACCCGATGCTCCCCGCGCACGCCGACCCGGCCGTCCGGGCCGCCCTGGCCGAGCTGCTCGCCGAGACGCCGGCGGTCACCGCCGGTTGGCTGGTGCCCGCCGACGGCGTCGACGCCCGGCTGCTGATCCAGGTGGCCGACCCCGACGACGCCGCCGCGGTCTCCGCGGCCGCCCGCTCGCTGGCCGAGCGGCTCAAGCACACCGACGCCGTGCGCCGGGTCGTCACCCGCGGCCTGGACCTCGCGCTGCTGCCCGCCGGGGCAGCGCGCCCGGCGGACCCGGTGTTCTCCCGCTAGCCCGCCCACCCCGGCGCGCTTGCCGCTCGCCGGGCGGGGCACCGCCCGGCGCATGAGCGCACCCCAGCCCGCGACCGTCCACGACGGCCGGCTCGCCGACCGCGACGGGCTGCTCTTCGTCGGCACCGCCACGGTGCTGCTCCGCCACGGCGGGCTCACCCTGCTCACCGACCCCAACTTCCTGCACCGGGGCGAGTGGGCGCACCTGGGCTACGGCCTGCGCAGCCGCCGCCGCACCGACCCCGCGATCGAGCCCGAGCAGGTCCCCACCCCGGACGCGGTCGTGCTCAGCCACCTGCACGGCGACCACTTCGACCGCGTGGCCCGCGCCCGGCTCGCCCTGCAGGACGAGGGCGTGCCGGTCGTGACCACCCCGCAGTCCGCCCGCTGCCTGGACCGCGAGCGGTTCACCACCGCGCCGCTCGAGCCCTGGCAGGAGTGGTCGACCACCACCCCGGCGGGCCGGATCACCGTCACCGCGGTCCCCGGCCGGCACGCGCCCGGTGCGATGCAGCGGGTGCTGCCCACGGTCATGGGCAGCGTGCTCGAGCTGGCGCCGACGTCGGGCCGCCCGCTGCGCGCCTACGTGACCGGCGACACGCTGCTGGTGCCCGAGCTGGCCGAGGTGACCGAGCGCTTCCCGGACCTGGACCTCGTGCTGCTGCACCTCGGCGGCACCCGGGTGCTCGGGATCAAGGTGACGATGGACGGCGCCGACGGCGTCGACCTGCTCGAGCTGCTGCGGCTCGGCCCCCGCACCACCGCCGTCCCCGTTCACTACGACGACTACGGCCGGTTCCGCTCGCCGCTGTCGGAGTTCCTCGACGCCGTGGCCCGCCGTCACCCGCAGGCGACGGTCCAGCCGGTCGCCCGCGGCGAGCTGCTGCCGATCGGGGCGCTGGCCGGGCGGACCGGCTGAGCGCAGGTCAGCCGGAAACCGGGCCGGTCCACTTCTCGCCCGGCCCCTGACCGGGCGGGTCCGGCACGACCGAGGCCTCCCGGAAGGCCAGCTGGAGCGCCTTGAGGCCGTCGCGCAAGGGAGCGGCGTGCTGCGAGCCGATCTCCGGAGCCCCCGCCGTCACCAGGCCCGCCAGCGCGGTGATCAGCTTGCGCGCCTCGTCCAGGTCGCGGTGGTGGGCGACGGCCTCGTCCTCCGCGAGCCCGCACTTCACCGCCGCCGCGCTCATCAGGTGCACGGCCACCGACACGATGACCTCCGCAGCCGGAACCTCGGCGAGGTCGCGCACCGCGTCGTCGACGCCCCCTGACTGTGAGGCCGCCCCGCCGGGCATAGCGTCCGGTCCCGGGGTGTTCGACCCTGCAGTGACAGGGACAGCGGCGCGCACGTCGTTCTCGTCTGCTGGCGGCATGCTGCTACCCTGACATGCGACCCGTCAGGTCCCGACCTCGGGGCCCGACGCGCAAGCGGAGGTCCACCTCCCACCCGCACCGGCTCAGCAGCACCCAGCACCACGCAGTACCCCTTCAGAGCCGTCGGGTCCGGTCAGGCCGGCACGGTCCCGCAAGGGTCCGGCGTCCGGCCCGTGCGCGGCACCGCCTGCAGGCGGCCTGCCGGCGCACCCGGTCGATGTGGGCTCCCGCGAGCAGTGGCGCGGGAGCCCTTTCTCGTGCCGCCGGTCCTCCACCCGCAGGCCTGAGGAGGCAGCATCAGCACGGAGCCCCGCATCAACGACCGGATCCGCGTGCCCGAGGTGCGTCTGGTCGGTCCGAACGGCGAGCAGGTCGGGATCGTCCCCATCGCCAAGGCCCTGCAGCTGGCCCAGGACGCCGACCTCGACCTCGTCGAGGTGGCCGCCACGGCGCGTCCGCCGGTCGCCAAGCTCATGGACTACGGCAAGTTCAAGTACGAGACCGCTCAGAAGGCGCGTGAGAGCCGCAAGAACCAGGTCCTCACCGTCATCAAGGAGATGAAGCTCCGCCCCAAGCTCGACCCGCACGACTACGAGACCAAGAAGGGTCACGTGGTCCGGTTCCTCAAGCAGGGCGACAAGGTCAAGATCACGATCATGTTCCGCGGCCGTGAGCAGAGCCGTCCCGAGCTCGGCTTCCGGCTGCTGCAGCGGCTGGCCCAGGACGTCTCGGAGCTCGGCTTCGTCGAGTCCTCGCCCAAGCAGGACGGCCGCAACATGATCATGGTTCTCGGCCCGCACAAGAAGAAGGCCGAGGCCATGGCCGAGGTCAAGGCGGAGAAGGCGGCCCGTCGGGCGGCCCGCGACGCCGAGACCGAGGACGTGACCGACACGCTTGCCGACACGCTGACCGACGACGCGACCGAGGCCGGGATCGACACCCCGGCCCAGGACGCGGCGGCCGAGGCCACCACGGACGTCACCACCGACGAGACGGCAGGGACGAACCAGCCGGGCTCGGAGAGCGCGGACACCGTGGCCACCCCGGAGACCGCCGGGAGCTCGGCCGAGTAGTCCGGTCAGCAGTCCGGTCAGCAGTCCGGACAGCACGCAGCACGACAGACCGCCGCGCGCCGGTGGGCGGGACCCCAACAACTAAAAAAACCGCGCCCCCCAGCGCCACACCCGGGGCAGAGCAAGGGGGAGGGACCCGCACCCCCCCCCCCCCCAA
>JBQCIO010000033.1:0-4227 GCA_051953655.1 Motilibacteraceae bacterium | reverse complement strand
GCAGCAGCGGGGCGACGGCCTGCCGCAGCCGGTCGCCGGTCGGGGGGCCGTAGGTGTCGTTGACCTGCTTGAAGCGGTCGAGGTCGATGAGGGCCACGGCGAGCGAGCCGCCGGTCTCGCGCCAGCGGGCCAGCGTGCGCTCGGCGGTCTCGGCGAAGTGCAGCCGGTTGGGGAGTCCGGTGAGCGGGTCGTGCCGGGCCTCCCAGCGCTGGCGGGCCTCGGCGGCGCGCAGGCGCCAGGCCGCCCAGGAGACCAGCGCGCCGGTGGTGGCGACGGCGCCCAGCGTCATGACGAACACCGAGGGGGCCCGGCCGGAGAAGCCGGCCGGCTGGGCGAGCAGCGCGGCGGCCAGGGTGACCGCGGTCCAGCCCACGTGCGCTGCGGCGGCGCGGCGGCCGAAGTAGAGGGCGGCGAACGGCGTGGCCCAGACGAAGAACAGGCGGATGTCGTTGCCGGGGTCCTGCGCCGCGGCATAGGCCACCGCGATGACGACCTGGATCGCGACCAGGACGGTGTGCACCGCGGCGACCGGCAGCCGCTCGGCCAGCCGGGTGAGCAGTCCGGCGCCCATCAGCAGCGCGACGAGGGCCATGAGAGCCACCACGCCGTCGCCGGCCCGCTCGCCGTGGGGGAGCCGGGTCCACACCAGGGCCAGGGCCGCGCCGGCCACGTAGAGCAGGCCGAGCGCGCGGGCCATCTCGGCCGGCCGCATCGCGGCGACGACGGCCGGGGGCGACGGCTCGCTCGCCGTGCCCGGTCCGGTGCTCCCCGCGCTGTCCCTCATGGTGTGTCCGCCCCTGCGCCTCGCCGCGGTCCCCTCCCGAGCCGCGGCCCTGCCCCCGCCGAGCGATGCCCGCGACCCATTGCGCACCCCGTCCGGGCGTGCGCGAGGGCCGTCGCCTCGCACCTGCTCGCCCTCTAGTCGGCGGGACGGGCGGGCTCCTGAGCCGCGCTGGGCGCCCGTCGTCGGCCCGCCTCCTCGATCCGCCGGTCGCCGGGCCGTCGGCGCGGGCCGGGGACGATCAGGAACACCGTGATCTCCGCTCGCCCACCCAGGAGAATCCTCCTGGGTCGGCGAGCCACGACCACGAGGCCGTGATCGTTCCCGCCGGGGCTGGCGAGGGCAGGCCGCCCGCGAGGCGCCGGTCAGCCGGTGCCGGGCAGGCGGTAGCGGCCGCCGCCGAGGGGCTCGACCAGGCCGTCGGAGACCAGGCCGTCCAGGGCACGGGCGCGCTGGAGCGGGTCGGCGGGCCAGACCGCGTCCAGCGCCTCCTGCGGCACCGGGGCGTCGGCGGCCCGCAGCAGCGCCAGAAGCAGGCCGCGCACCTGGCGGTCGGTGCCCGCCCAGGCCTGGCCCCGCCGCGGCGGGCCGTCGTCCGGTGGGCACCCGGCCCGCTGCCACGCGCACAGCTCCAGCACCGGACACCGGCCGCAGGAGGGGGTGCGCGCGGTGCACACCAGGGCGCCGAGCTCCATCACGGCGACGGCCCACCGGGCGGCCACCGCCGGCGCGGCCGGCACCAGCTGCTCGGCCAGGCGCAGCTCGGCCGCGGTCTGCGTGGGCGCGGCGAGCGCCCGGCCGGCCACCGCGCGGGCCAGGACCCGGCGCACGTTCGTGTCCACCACCGCGTGCCGCTGGCCGAAGGCGAAGCTGGCGACGGCCGCCGCGGTGTAGGTGCCGACGCCGGGGAGCGCGCGCAGGGCGTCGTGGTCGCGGGGCACCTCGCCGCCGTGCCGCTCGGTGATGGCGACGGCGGCCTGGTGCAGCCGCAGCGCGCGGCGGGGGTAGCCCAGCCGCCCCCAGGCCCGCACCGCCTCGCCGGGCGGCTCGGCCGCCAGCGCGGCGGGGGTGGGCCAGCGCTCGAGCCAGGCCCGCCAGACCGGCTCCACCCGCGCGACGGGCGTCTGCTGGAGCATCACCTCGCTGACCAGAACCGGCCAGGCGCCGGCGCCGGGGGCCCGCCAGGGCAGGTCCCGCGCGGCCACGGCGTACCAGGCGAGGACGGGTGCGTGCAGCGGATGCGGGCCTGCGGTGGCCGCACCGCCCCCCGGGGTACCGACGGCGATCATGCCGATGTCGATGTCGATGCCGGTGCCGGCGCCGATGCCGGTCGCGGGCTCGTCGGGACGGTGCGGGGCGGACATCTCGCGCCGGATCCTCCCACGCGCGGGCCGCCCGCCGATGGGCGAGCAGGGCGCACCGCCCGAGCGGGGCGGACCGGTGGCGCCCGGATGGGAGAGTGGGCGCGTGGGCAGCGCGGAGGCCGAGCGGTCGGTGGCCCCGTCGGTGGCGCCGTCGGTGGCGCCGTCGGTGGACCTCGGGCCGAGCGCGGACCGGATGGGAGCGGCCGGCCGCGCCGACGTGCTCCCCGGGGCCCCCTCGCGACCCGAGCGGCCCGCGGGCCGGCACCGAGCCGCCCCCGGCACCCCGCGCCCGACGGAGCGGCGCGGCCGGGGCCGGGGCCGGCGACGGTCGCACCGTCGCGGCTCGGCGCCGCGCGAGCTGGGCCTGGTCGTGGTGCTCGCCCTGCTGCTGTCCCTGCTGGTCAAGACCTTCCTGGTGCAGGCCTTCTCGATCCCCAGCGGCTCGATGGAGCCCACGCTGCACGGCTGCAAGGGCTGCACGGGCGACCGCATCCTCGTCGACCGCACCTCGCGCTGGCGGACCGGGATCGAGCGCGGCGACGTCGTCGTCTTCCGCGACCCCGGCGGCTGGCTGGACGAGAGCGTCGCTCCGGGTGGACTGACCGGGGGGATCGAGCGGGCCCTGGCCTTCGTCGGCGTGCTGCCCTCGCCAGGCGAGCAGGACCTGGTCAAGCGGGTCATCGGCGTCGGCGGCGACGTCGTGGAGGGCCGCGACGGCCGGGTCTACGTCGACGGCGTGGCGCTGGACGAGCCCTACGTGCACGCCGGGGACGTCGCCACCGCGGTCGACTTCCGGGTCGTCGTGCCGGCCGGGTCGCTGTGGGTCATGGGCGACCACCGCAGCGACTCCGCCGACAGCCGCGCACACCGGGACTCGCCAGGGCACGGCTTCGTCCCGGTCTCGGACGTCGTCGGCCGCGCGGTGGCCGTGGTCTGGCCGCTCTCGCGGGCGGGCGGCCTGCACCGGCCCGCGACCTTCGAGCAGCCCGGTCTGCCCTCGCCCCGCGGGTGATCCGGTGCCTGGCCCGGCACATCAGCCGGTACATCAGGTGGAGCATCGGCTGGCGCAGAAGCCACGGCCTCAAGACGCGGGGCCGGACGGTCGATCGTTGAGCAGGTGAGGCCCCCTGCCGCGTCCCGCCCCGTGCCCGGGCCGGGAGCGGTGCAGGGCCCGGCAGCGCGGCTGGCCACGCGCGAGCCCCACGGCCTGTCCGTCGTCGTCGTCGCCGGGTCGGCGCCCCGGGTCCGGCTCCTCGCCCGCGCGGTGGAGGGTCCCGGCGTGCGCCTGCTCGGCTCCGCCCGCAGCCCCGAGGCCGCGGCGGAGACGGTGGCCCAGGCCCGCCCCGACGTCGTCCTCGTCGACCTCGTGCCGCCGGACGCCGGGCTCGCGGCGATCGAGCAGATCATGGCCCGCACCCCGACGCCGGTCGTGGCGGTCTGCGGTCCGGACCCCGCGCCGGCGCTCTCCGCGGGAGCGGTCGACGTCGTCGGCGCCGACCTCCTGACCCCGAGAGGCGCCAGATCCCACGGACCCGGGCCGGCCGAGGAGGGCCTGCGGGACCGACTGGCCGCCGCGGCGCGGATGCCGGTCATCACCCACCCGCGCGGGCGGTGGCGCGCGGAGCCGCCCACCACCGCCGCACCGACCGAGGAGCGGCCCGGCCGCCCGGAGCCGGCCGCACCCCCCTGCGCGCGGCTGGTCGTGGTGGGAGCGAGCACCGGCGGCCCCCCGGCGCTGGCAGCCATCCTCGCCGGGCTGCCCGCCGACCTCGGGGTGCCGCTGCTGGTCGTCCAGCACATGGCCGAAGGCTTCGTGGACGGGCTGGCGGGCTGGCTCTCGACCGTCGGCCCGCTGCCGGTCGCGGTGGCCCGCGACGGCGACGTGCTGCGCCCCGGGCACGTCCTGGTCGCCCCCGCCGGCCGCAACACCCTGGTGCGCCCGGGGCTGCGGGTACAGCTGGACGTGCCGCGTCCCGGGCAGTTCCACGTGCCCGGGGTCGACGTCGCGTTCGTCTCGGCCGCCGCCGTCTGCGGGCCGCGGGCCGTCGGCGTCCTGCTGACCGGCATGGGCCGCGACGGCGC
>JBQCIO010000032.1:0-5143 GCA_051953655.1 Motilibacteraceae bacterium | reverse complement strand
AGGCCGCCCGGGCCACCGAGGACGTCCGCCGGCTGGTGCGCGACCTGCGCCCGGCCGAGCTGGACGAGCTGGGCCTGCCGGCCGCCGTGGCGGCGGCCGCGACGCGGCTGAAGGGCCCGCACGCGCCGGCCTTCGCCCTGGACACGCCGACCTCGCTGCCGCAGCTGGACGTCGCGGTGGAGGACGCGGCCTACAAGATCTGCCTGGAGGCGATGACCAACGTGCTGCGCCACAGCGGGGCGCGCCACTGCCGGGTGCGGCTGGCCGCGACCGGGGACCGGTTGGAGCTGGAGGTGGCCGACGACGGCCAGGGCCGGGTCGGGAACGGGAGCTCGGGCACCGGGCTCGCCTCCATGCACGAGCGGGCCGCTGCGGTGGGCGGGGAGGTGCGGCTCGAGGACATCGTCGGCGGCGGCACCCGGGTGCTGGTCCAGCTGCCCCTGCGCGCCGCGACCGCCGCCCCGCTGCCCGCGCAGTCCTCCCCCAGCCGGGTCGGCTCGGCGTGACCTCCGCGGCCGACGCCCCGCCGGCGCAGGTGATCCGCGTCCTCATCGCCGACGACCACCCGGTCGTGCGCGACGGCCTGCGCCTGATCCTGGAGCGGCGGGCGGACCTGCACGTGGTGGCCGAGGCGCCCGACGGGCGCGCCGCCGTGCGCCTGGCCCAGGAGCACCGGCCCGACGTCGCCCTGGTGGACCTGGACATGCCCGAGCTCGCCGGCGTCGGCGTCATCACCGAGCTGGCCCGGGCCCTGCCCTCGTGCCGCTGCCTGGTGCTCACGCTGCACGAGGACGACCAGCACGTCTTCGACGCCCTGAGCGCCGGCGCCGTCGGGTTCCTGGTGAAGGGCGCCGGCAGCGCCGACATCGAGCGGGCCGTGCGCAGCGCGGCGGCCGGCCAGATGGTCCTCGCGCCCGAGGTGGGCGCCCGCATCGCCCGCGCCGCGCAGGCCGGCCGCCCCCGGCGCGGCGGCGACGCCCTGGCCCATCTCACCGACCGCGAGCTCGACCTGCTCGCCCTCATCGGCGACGGCGCGGACAATGTGCGGATCGGCCAGCGCCTGCACCTGGCCCCCAAGACCGTGCGCAACCAGGTCTCGGCGCTGCTGGACCGCCTCGGTGTGCCCGACCGGGCGGCCGCCGCGGCCCTCGCTCGCGCCGCCGGGCTCGCGCCCTGACCCGCCACCCTTCGCGGACGGTGCTGCGCTGTGCACCCCGGCTGAGCGTGGCCAGTCTCACGACCCGCCCGGAGACGCGTCAGGGGCCGCACCGGATCTCTCCGGAGCGGCCCCTGATCTCACGTTCGCCCGTCGGGACGACAGGATTTGAACCTGCGACCCCTTGACCCCCAGTCAAGTGCGCTACCAAGCTGCGCCACGTCCCGGGCCCGGCGGTCGAGCCGCCGGACGAGAGAGAACACTACCGCAGCCGGAGCCGCGGGCGGCGACACCATCGGCTGCTGGACGGTGCAGGCGCCTAGCGCTTGCGCTTCTCCCGCACCCGCACCGAGACCTCCACCGGCGAGCCCTCGAAGCCGAACTCCTCGCGCAGCCGGCGCTCGATGAACCGGCGGTAGCCGGCCTCGAGGAACCCGCTGGTGAACAGCACGAACCGGGGCGGCCGGGTGCCGGCCTGGGTGGCGAAGAGGATCTTGGGCTGCTTGCCGCCGCGGACCGGCGGCGGGGTGGCCGCGACCAGCTCGCCGAGGAAGGCGTTGAGCCGGCCGGTGGGGACGCGGGTGTCCCAGCTCTCCAGCGCCGTCTCCAGCGCCGGAACGAGCCGGTCCAGGTGGCGGCCGGTGCGGGCGGACACGTTGACCCGCGGGGCCCACGGCACCCGGATCAGCTCGCGCTCGATCTCGCGCTCGAGCACGAGCCGGCGGTCCTCGTCCAGCAGGTCCCACTTGTTGTACGCGATCACCAGGGCGCGGCCGGCCTCGACGACCATGCTGATGATCCGGGTGTCCTGCTCGGCCAGCGGCTCGCTGGCGTCGATGAGGACGATCGCCACCTCGGCCTTGTCCAGCGCCGCCTGGGTGCGCAGGCTGGCGTAGAAGTCGGCGCCGCTGGTCTGGTGCACGCGGCGCCGGATGCCGGCCGTGTCCACGAACCGCCAGGTCCGGTCGCCCAGCTCGACCAGCTCGTCCACCGGGTCGCGGGTGGTGCCGGCCACGTTGTCGACGACGACGCGCTCCTCGCCGGCGAGCTTGTTCAGCAGACTCGACTTGCCCACGTTCGGCTTGCCCAGCAGGGCGACCCGCCGCGGTCCTCCCACGGCGAGCACGCGCTCGCTCGGGGCCTCGGGCAGCGCGGCCAGGACGGCGTCGAGCAGGTCGCCGCTGCCCCGGCCGTGCAGCGCGGACACCGGGTAGGGCTCGCCGAGCCCGAGCGACCACAGCGAGGCGGCCTCGGCCTCCGCGGACGGCCCGTCCACCTTGTTCGCGGCCAGCACCACCGGCTTGCCGGAGCGGCGCAGCACCCGCACGACGGCCTCGTCGGTGTCGGTGGTGCCCACCGTGGCGTCGACGACGAACAGCACGGCGTCGGCGGTGTCGATGGCGAGCTCGGCCTGGGCGGCCACCCGGGCGGCCATGCCGACGGCGTCGGGCTCCCAACCACCGGTGTCGACCACGGTGAAGCTGCGCCCGTTCCACGACGCGTCGTAGGGGACGCGGTCGCGGGTGACGCCGGGGACGTCCTCGACCACGGCCTCGCGCCGGCCCAGGATGCGGTTGACCATCGTCGACTTGCCCACGTTCGGTCGGCCGACGACGGCCAGCACCGGGAAGGCGCCGGAGGGGCCGGAGCCGCCGTCGACGTCGTCCAGGGAGCCGTCACCGATGCCGCCGGACTGCGCCTCGGCCTCCCACTCGGCGAGCTCGTCCGCGCCGAGGGCGCCGTCCCAGTCGTCGCCGCTGCTCATGCCTCACTCTGCCGTTCAGGAAGGGGGACGGCGCGGCAGGTGCGTCGGCTTGCTCGAGCCGGACGGTCCGCTCTCGCCGTCCGGCTGGGTCAGGACGTCGCCGGAAGGGACGTGCTGACAGGACGCGATGGAGGTGGTGCTGACAGGTGGTGCTGAGAGGTGGTGCTCAGAGATGGTGCTGCGCGTCCAGCCTATCGACCGGCCGCGAGCCCCGGCGCCACGCGCTCGACCTGCGCCAGCACCGCGGCCACGACGTCGTCGATGCCCAGGTGCGAGGAGTCGATCTCGACCACGCCCTCGGCCGGGGCCAGGAACTGGGAGACCGTGCTGTCCTTGGCGTCGCGGGCGACGACCTGGGCGCGGGTGGCGGCCAGGGCCTCCGCGCTGTCCTCGCCGTGCACCTCACGGGCCCGGCGGGCCAGCCGCGCCGACTCGTCGGCGGTGAGCAGGATCCGCACCGGGGCCTCGGGAGCGACGACGGTGGTGATGTCGCGCCCCTCGGCCACGATCCCACCGTCCTCCTCGACGGCGGCGGCGATCAGCTCGCGCTGCCGGCGGACCAGCTCGGCGCGCACCTCGAGGTTGGTCGCCACCGCGGACACCGCCTCGGAGACGCGCGTCTCGCGGATGGCGGCGGTGACGTCGACCTCGCCCACGACCACCCGGGGCCGCCCTGGGTCCTGGACCATGACCAGCGGCAGGCGCCGGCCCAGCCCGGCCACCGCGGCGGCGTCGGCGAGGTCGACGCCCTGGTCCAGGGCCCACCAGGTCAGCGCCCGGTACATCGCGCCGGTGTCGAGGTAGCGGACGCCCAGCGCGGCGGCGACGCGCCGCGAGACGGTGGACTTGCCCGACCCGGACGGGCCGTCGATCGCCACGACCAGGCCCCGGGGACCGTCCTGCATGCCCGTCGTGCCCTCGCCCACCGCTGCCCAGCTCCTCGTCCGTCCCGCCGCCGGCAGGCCTGCCGACGCCGTCGACGATCCTAGGCCCGCTCCCCTCCCCCTCCCCCGCCCCTCAGCGGGTGATCATGCACAACATGTAGATCGACAAGGGGTTCGCGGAGGTGATCGACATCTTTTGCATGACCGATCACCAGGGGTGAGAGGAAGCGTCAGCGGTGGACGGTCCAGCCGGCGGCGCGCAGGGCGGCGGCCAGCTCCTCGGCGGCCGCGGGCTTGACCGCGAGCTCGACCAGGCCGACCGGCTGGCCGGGCGAGTGCTCGATGCTGACGTCCTCCACGTTCACCCCGGCCTCGCCGGCGGCCACGAGCAGCCGGGCCAGCTCGCCGGGGCGGTCGCCGATGACGACCGGCACCGAGGCGTAGGCCACCGCCGGGGCGCCGTGCTTGCCGGGGATCCGCGCCCGCCCGGCGACCCCGTCCGCGAGCAGGTCGCGGACGTCGTCGCGGGCCCTGCCCTCCCCCGCGCCGTCGCCGTCGGCCGCGAGCGCGTCCAGCGCGGCGACGAAGCGGTCCAGGTCCTCGCGCAGCGCCACCAGCACGTCGCGCACCGGCCCGGCGTTGGCGGCCAGGATGCCGGTCCACAGCGCGGGGTCGCTGGCGGCGATGCGGGTGACGTCGCGCACCCCCTGCCCGGCCAGCTCCACCGCCGCCGGTGCGGCGTCGCGCAGCCGGGCGGCCACCAGCGAGGACAGCACCTGCGGCGCGTGCGAGACCAGGGCCACCGCCTCGTCGTGCGCGGCCGCCGGCAGCACCACGGGCAGCGCGCCGCACAGCTGGACCAGCGACTGCACCCGCTCCAGGTGGCCCGGCGCGGCCGAGCCCGGGGTGAGCACCCACGGCCGGCCGAGGAAGAGGTCGCCGCGGGCGGCGCCCGGGCCGCTGCGCTCGCGCCCGGCCATCGGGTGGCCGCCGACGTAGCTGTCCCCGCCGCCGGCGGCCTCGATCTGCGCCAGCGGCTGCGCCTTCACGCTCGCGACGTCGGTGTAGGTGGTCCCCAACCCCTGCCGCTGGGCCTCCAGCAGCACCTGCGCGGTGAGCCCGGGCGGGCAGGCGACCAGCACGAGGTCGGCGACGTCGTCGGGGTGCGCGGGCTCCCCCCACCCGGTGGCCGCCGGGCGGCCCGCCCCCAGGTCGGGCGGCCCCCGGGGCCCCCCCCCGGCGGGGGGGGGGGGGCCGCCACCGCCACCCCCCCCCCCCCCGCCCCCCCCCCGCCCCCGGGCCCCCCGCGGGGCGGCGCGGCCCCGACCCCCCGCGGCG
>JBQCIO010000031.1:0-3468 GCA_051953655.1 Motilibacteraceae bacterium | reverse complement strand
GCGGAACACGTCGCCGGTCATGTGCTTGGTGGGTGGCATCCACTTGAGCGGCGCGTCCGGGAACAGCGCGCGGGCGAGCATGGCGTGGGCCAGCTCGAGCCGGAACGAGTTGGGCAGGTCCGGGTTGATCTCGAAGGCGTGGCCCAGGCCCAGCTGCCAGTCCTCGAGCCCGGCCTCCTTGGCGAAGGCCTCGTTCACCAGCTGGCTCACGGTGACCGTGTGCGCGGCCTCGACGGCGTCGGCGGTGGTGAGGTAGTTGTCCTCGCCGGTGTTGATGACGATCCCGGCGCGGGCGTGCACCTGCCGGCTGAACCGCTGGTCCACGAACGTGCGCACCGGGTTGATGTCCCGGAAGAGGATCCCGTACATCGAGTCGTTGAGCATCATGTCCAGCCGCTCGAGGCCGGCCAGGGTGGCGATCTCGGGCATGCACAGGCCCGAGGCGTAGTTGGTCAGCCGCACGTAGCGGCCCAGCTCGCGGCTGACGTCGTCCAGCGCGCTGCGCATGAGGCGGAAGTTCTCCTGCGTGGCGTACGTTCCGGCGTAGCCCTCGCGGGTGGCGCCCTCGGGCACGTAGTCCAGCAGCGACTGGCCGGTGGAGCGGATGACGGCGATGACGTCGGCGCCCTCGCGGGCGGCGGCCTGCGCCTGCGGGATGTCCTCGTAGATGTCGCCGGTGGCGACGATGAGGTAGATCCACGGGGTGCGGGGCGCGTCGCCGACCCGCTTGATCAGGCGGTCCCGCTCGGCCCGGCGCTGGTCGATCCGCTTGATGCCGGCTCCGACAGCCCGTCGTGACAGCCGCCGGGCCCGGTCGGCGTCCTTGCCCTCGGGGATCCGGAAGCTGGCGCCCCCGGCGGCGGACTTCTGCGCCAGCTCCAGCAGGTCGCCGGCGGCACCGCGGGCGAGGGCGTCCCAGACCGGCAGCGCCACCCCGTGCTCGAGACCGACGTCGGCGCGGACGGCGTCGACGAGGTGGTTGACCCACGGGATGCGCTCGGCGTCGGCGCCGGACAGGCCGGCCATCCGCAGCGCGGCGCGCTCCACCGAGACGGTGGTGTGCGAGGTGGCGAGCTTGACCACGGGCGCGGCGGCGCGGCGGGCCAGGGTCCGCGCCTTGCGCACGGTGACCGGGTCGAGGTCGAGCAGCGCAGCGGCGCGGTGGCCCATCGGTTCGCTCGTGCCGGCCCGCCGACGGCTCGCCGCGGGCTTGCGCGCTGCAGGTGGGGTCGCCACGCCTCGCTCCTCGTGCCGCACGTCCCGTCCGGGAAACCGGCGGGGGCCCGCGCCGTCGCGGACCGTGCCCAGCATGCCAGGCCCGGTCACCGGAGGACCAGCCGCCGCAGCCCTCTCGCACGGGAAGTTCTGCGCCAGGGCTCGCTTCGGTCCGCAAGTCCTCCCGGTCCGGGCGGTCCGGGCGGTCCGGGCGCCAACGATCACGTTCACGCGACCAGTTGGGGCGCAGAGCTCGCCTTGGTGGGTCGGTCAGACCGCGCCGGCGTCGAAGACCGTCCGGCCCTGCACCACGCTGCGCAGGCAGCGCGGCGCCGCGACGCCGGGGGTCAGGTCGGGCAGGCCCGGGGTGCCCGAGCGGGGGTCGGTGGACCAGGCCTGGATGCGGTCGTCGGGCGCCTGGACGACCAGCTCGCCCACCTCCCACACCGCGTAGGAGGCGGGCGCGCCGGGCACCAGCACGCCGGCGTCGTCGCGGCCGACGGCGCGCCAGCCGCCGCGGGTGTGGGCGGCGAAGGCGGCTCGGGCGCTGAGCCGTTGGGTCGGGTCGTGGTGGAAGGCGGCCGCGCGGACGGCC
The DNA here is from genome assembly GCA_051953655.1 of Motilibacteraceae bacterium. GTDB lineage: Bacteria > Actinomycetota > Actinomycetes > Motilibacterales > Motilibacteraceae > JBQCHF01. The sequence goes on along the minus strand of JBQCIO010000031.1, from coordinate 1,658 downwards.
TCCCACGGCCCGAGCGGGGTGACCGGCGCGTCCGAGCCGAAGGCGAGCGGCACCCCGGCGGCCGCGAGGGCGGCGAACGGGTTGAGCGTCATCGCGCGCTCCACGCCGAGCCGCTGGGCGTACATGCCGTCCTCGCCGCCCCACAGCGCGTCGAACACGGGCTGCACGCTGGCGACGGCACCGGTCTCCACGAAGCCGGCGAGGTGGTCGGCGTCGAGCATCTCCGCGTGCTCGACCCGGTGCCGGCCCGCACGCATCGCCGCCGGGCCGACCTCGGCGAGGGCCTCGCGCAGACCGGCGACGACGGCATCCATGGCGGCGTCGCCGATGGCGTGGAACCCGGCCTGCAGGCCGGCGCGGCTGCAGGCGACGACGTGGTCGCGCACCTGGGCCGCGGTCAGGTAGCGGTGGCCGCTGCTGTCGGCGTCGGCGTAGACCTGGCGCAGGGCGGCGGTGCGGCTGCCGATGGCGCCGTCGACGAAGAGGTCGCCGGCGGCGCCCAGCGCCCCCAGCTCGCGGGCCCGCTCCGCCCCCCCGAGCTCGCCCCAGTAGCCGACGACCTCCGGGCCCGGCTCGGCGGCGGCCAGCTCCAGCAGCAGCGCGAGGTCCTCCGCGCTGGAGACCTGCGGACCGGCCATCTCCTGCAGCATGCCGATGCCGAGCTCGGCCGCGCGGGCGCGGGTGGCCCGCTGCGCCTCGCGGCGCTGGGCGTCGGTCAGGGCGTCGAGGGCCACTCGCCGGGCGACGTGGTGGGCGTCGCGGGTGAGGTGACCGCTCTCGGCGTAGCCGGCCGCGGAGCGGACCTGCGGCGTCGCGGCCAGCAGCGCACTGGAGACGACCGCGCTGTGGACGTCGACCCGGGTCAGGTAGACCACGCCGCCGTAGGAGGCGCGGTCGAGCTCCTCGCGGGTGGGCGGTCTGCCCTCCGGCCAGCGGGTCTCGTCCCACCCGTGGCCGAGCACGGCCCCGCCGCGGACCGACCGGGCGTGGCGCTCCACCGCGGCCAGGCACTCGGCCAGGCTCGCCGTCGCGCTGAGGTCCAGGCCGGTGAGGGCCAGCCCGGTCGCGGTGGCGTGCACGTGGGCGTCGACGAAGGCGGGGGTGACCAGGGCCCCGGCCAGGTCGACCACCTCGTCGACGCCGTCGGCGTGCGCGTCGGCCGCACCCTCGGAGCCGACCCAGGCGACGGTGCCGCCGTCGACGAGCAGGGCGGTGGCGAACGGGTCCGCCGGCGAGTGCACCTCGCCGTTGCGCAGGAGCGTCGTGGTCACCCGGGTCATCCTGCCGGGCGACCGCTCCAGCCGCCCGGCCACCCCTGACCACTCCGCGCGGAAGTCGGACGTCGGCCGAGCCGCCGCGCGTGGAGGTCGTCGAGGCCCTCACCGCGGTAGTTCCATGCTCACCGCGCCAGATCCGTCGCGGTGAGCATGGAAGGATCACGCCCGCGTGATCGTTCCGAGCGCGGGCCGGGTGCGTCGTTCAGTCGGCGAGCCGGGCCTCGAACAGGCCGCGGACGGCGGGGTCGCGGCGCAGCAGGTCCATCGCGTAGGCGGCGTGGCCGGGGACGTAGCCGTTGCCGACGAGCATGGTGACGTCGGCGGCCAGGCCCTCGGCGCCCAGGGCGGCGGCGGAGAACGACGTCGCCATCGAGAAGAAGA
>JBQCIO010000030.1:0-25274 GCA_051953655.1 Motilibacteraceae bacterium | reverse complement strand
CCAGTTCGGACGAGTCACGGGAAAGGCACACCCACCCGAAAGGCGGGCGGCCGGATCGTTCCTGAGTCACGAGCAGGCACCGACGCCGAACCTGCCACACACCCCTCAACCGGGCGCGGACCGACTCTCACAGATCGTTCCCACCGGGGCCGGCGCCACCCGCGCGAAGCGCAGCTCCGGGTCGTCGACGCGGCCCTCACGCAGGAGCGCGCGGTCGGCGAGGTAGTCCATGGTGGTCCGCCAGGGCGAGCGCTGGCCCTGGCGGGGCAGCTCGTGCACCGAGCGCTGGATGTAGCCCGCGCCGAAGTCGAGGAATGGCCGGGTGGGCATCGACGGGTCCGCCGGCTCGGGCGTGCAGACGTCGTGGCCGTGGGCGTCCATGTGGGCCAGCAGTCGGCAGAAGTGCTCGCACAGCAGGCCGACCTTCAGGGTCCACGAGGCGTTGGTGTAGCCGACGGCGTAGGCGAAGTTGGGCACGCCGGACAGCATCATCCCCTTGTAGGCGAAGGTGTCCGGCAGGTTCACCGGCACGCCGTCGACGTCGAGGGTCGCGCCGCCGAAGGGCTGCAGCACCAGGCCGGTGGCGGTCACCACGATGTCCGCCTCGAGCTCGTGGCCGGACTCCAGCAGGACGCCGGTCGCGGTGAAGGTGGCGATCCGGTCGGTGACCACGGAGGCGGTGCCCTCGCGGATGGCGCGGAACAGGTCGCCGCCCGGCACGGTGCACAGCCGCTGGTCCCACGGGTCGTAGGGCGGGTTGAAGTGCTCGTCCACCGGATAGCCATCGGGCAGCATCGAGGTGTTGATCTTCCGGATGAGCCGCCGGGCGGCCTGCGGGTGGCGCTGGCAGAAGCGGTAGATCCACCGCTGCTGGGCGATGTTCTTGCGCCGGGTGAGGGCGTGGCCGCGCTCGTCGCCGAGGTACCTCTTCAGCAGGGTGGCGACCGGGTCCTTGCGCGGCACCGGCAGCACGTAGGTGGGTGTGCGCTGCAGCATGGTCACGTGCGCGGCGGTGCCGGCCATCGCCGGCACCAGCGTCACGGCGGTCGCACCGCTGCCGATCACGAGCACCCGCTTGCCCGCGTAGTCCAGGTCCTCGGGCCACTCCTGCGGGTGCACCACGGTGCCCTCGAACCGCTCGATGCCGGGGAAGTCCGGGGTGTATCCGCGGTCGTAGCGGTAATAGCCGCCGGCGCAGAACAGCCAGCCGCAGCGCAGCCGCGTCCGCTCACCGGTGTCGGTGCGCTCGACGTGCACGGTCCACTCGGCGCGGCTCGAGGACCACGCCGCGCTGACGACGCGGTGGTGGTAGCGGATCCGCTCGGCGAGGCCGTTCTCGCGCACCGTCTCCTGCAGGTAGGCCAGGATCCGCGGCGCGTCGGCGATCGCGGACTCGTCCCTCCACGGCTTGAACTCGTAGCCGAAGGTGTAGAGGTCCGAGTCCGAGCGGGCGCCCGGGTAGCGGAACAGGTCCCAGGTGCCGCCCAGCGCGCCGCGCGCCTCGAGGATCGCGAAGGACTTCCCGGGCAGCGACGTCGTCAGGTACCGGGCGGCGCCGATACCCGAGATGCCCGCGCCGACGACGAGGACGTCGAGCCGCTCGACGTCCTCGCCGCCGATCTCCTCGCGCTCGCCGGACCCGGTCTGGATTCCGGTGGAAGCTGTGCTCACCGGACGAGTGTGCGTCAGCGCCGGCGCGGCCCGTGCCCCGGCCCCCGGGCGGGCCCCCCGTGCCCGGCATGGCGGTGCCCGGCCAGCCTCGCCGCGACCAGGACCAGCACCACGAGCGGGAGCACCGGGCCACCGTGGGCCGCGACCCCCACGAGCAGCAGGGCCAGCAGGACCAGCGGCAGCGGGATCCGCCACGGGCCCGGGCGGTGCGCGACCGGCCGGACCGGGGCCCGGTCGTGCGCGTGCAGGTCGGGCAGGTCGGCCAGCAGCGCGTCCAGGTCGGACCGGGTCCTGGACCGCAGCGCGGCCTCGGTGCGCTCCTCGTGCTCGAGCCGGGTGAGCCGGCCGTCGACGAAGTGGCGGCCCAGCAGCTCGATCGTCGCGTCGCGCTCGGCGTCGCCGATGCGCAGGTCGGTGTAGGGGGTCATCGCCGTGTCTTCCACTCAGCCCGCGTCCGCGTCGTCTTCGGCGAGCAGCCGGTAGAGCGCACGCCGGGTGTCGACCAGCAGCCGCTCCGCCCGCTCGGCCTGCTCCGGGGTGCCGGTCATCGCCACCTGCATGACCGCCGCCGTCACCTCGCCCGCCCGCTGCCGCAGCGAGGCGGCGGCCTGGCCGACCTCGTCGTCCTCGTCCTCGCCGAGCGCCTCCCACGGCGGGCGGTCCTGGGCCGAGCGCTCCACCTCTCGCCGCCCGGCGTCGGTGAGGGTGAAGACCCGCCGGCCGCCGGTCTCGGCCACGGTCACCAGCCCCTCGTCCTCCAGCTGCGCCAGCGTCGGGTAGACCGAGCCCGGGCTGGGCCGCCAGGCGCCCCGGCTGCGCTCGGTGAGCTCGGTGATGACCTGGTAGCCGTGCATCGGCTGCTCGGCGAGCAGCGCGAGGACCGCCGCCCGGACGTCACCCTTGCGCTGGCGCGGCCGCCCCGGGCCGCCGCCGGGGAAGCCCCAGCCGAACGGCGGGCCGCCCCACGGCGGACCCGGCCGGCGGCCGCGGGGGCCTCCCTCCGGACCACCCCGACGACCCATCGGACCCATCTGGTTCATCCAGGCCGTCCACGCCGCGCGCCCCCACCCGCCGCCGGGGAACCCGCCGTGGGAGAACCCCCCGCCGGCGAACCCCCTGCCGGCAAACCCCGTGGGTCCGAACCCGGCACATCCCGCGGTGGCATCCATGGCTTCCCCTCACCCCTGAAGGCACCTTGTCGACGCATCGACGATATATCGGTGAGCCTGCGCGTCAAGGGTGTCCGCCGAGGGCGATCATGGGTGGATGGCTCGACGCAGACGACAGCAGGAGGGGCCGGCGCGCCCCGCCGCGGGCGAGGACTGCCCCTGCGGTTCGGCAGCGGCCTTCGGTGCCTGCTGCGGCCCGGTGCTCGCCGGGGAGCCCGCGCCCACGCCCGAGCGGCTGATGCGCTCGCGGTACTCCGCCTTCGCCCTCGGCGACGCCGAGCACCTGCTGGCCAGCTGGCACCCCTCCACCCGGCCCCGCGCGCTGCGGCTCGACCCCGACCTGCGCTGGACCGGGCTCACCGTCCTGGCCACCAGCGGCGGCCTCGGCGGCGCGGGCACGGTGGAGTTCGAGGCGCGCTACGACGAGGGCGGCCGGCGCGGGGCGCTGCACGAGCGCAGCCGGTTCGTGCGCGAGGACGGGCGGTGGTTCTACGTCTCCGCGCTGCCGTGACAGCGGCCGCGGCGGCTCATCGCGCACACCGCGCCCTTGACCGAATTGCGCATGCACCCCCGCCCACGGCCGCGGCGTGTCGCGGGCATGGACGGGGGACACGCCGAGGTGCGTCCCCATCCTGTGTGCGCCATTCGGTCTTCGGCGGGCCCCGCCGCCGACGCCCGCCGGCCGCCGGGAGCGGCCCGTGTCAGCCCGGCAGCAACGGGAGCAGGGCGCGCAGGTCGGCGCGCTCGCCCGACGCGGAGACCTTCGCCGCCGCCACCGCCTCGTCCCAGCCGAGCCGGCCGACGGCCAGGTCCAGCCAGGTGCGCGGGTCGGTCTCGACCACGTTCGGCGGGGTGCCCCGGGTGTGCCGTGGGCCGGCCATGCACTGGGTCACGCCGTAGGGCGGCACCCTCACTTCCACGCTCCCGCCCGGCGCTCGCTCGGCCAGCTCCTCGAGCAGGAACCGGGTGGCGGTCTTCAGGTCGGCGCGCAGCGGCTCCCCGTCGGCGTCGAGGGCGCCGAGCACGCGGTCCAGGGCGCCCCGCCCCTCGACCAGGTCGGTCCTCCGGCGCGCCGGCACGGCTCCCCGGTCCCCTCAGGCGCCGAGCACCGCGGGCAGGGTGCCCACGTGCGCGGCGAGCAGCTCGCGCAGCGGCACGGAGAACTGGCCCTGCACGTCGAGCACCGCGTCCTCGCCGGCGTCGTCGGTGACGCCGATCCGCAGGTGCGGGAAGCGGCGGGCGGTGCACATGTCGGTGAAGCGCACCTCCTCCTCGCGCGGGACGACCACGACGGCCCGGGCGGTGGACTCGCTGAACAGCGCCACGAACGGGTCGAGCCCGTCCGGCAGCCACACCCGGGCTCCGACGCCCCGTCGGAGGCAGGCCTCCACCAGCGCCTGGGCGAGACCGCCGTCGGACAGGTCGTGGGCGGCCTCGAGCAGCCCGTCGCGCGAGGCGTTCACGAGGATCTCGCCGAGCACCCGCTCGGCCTCGAGGTCGACCTGCGGCGGCAGGCCGCCGAGGTGCCCGTGCACGACGTGCGCCCACTCCGAGCCGGCGAGCTCGTCGCGGGTCGTGCCCAGCAGGTAGATCTGCTGGCCGGGCCCGGAGAAGCCCATCGGCGTGCGCCGGGCGACGTCGTCGATGACGCCGAGCACGCCGACCACCGGGGTGGGCAGGATCGCCGTGCCGCCGGTCTGGTTGTAGAAGCTCACGTTGCCGCCGGTGACCGGCACGCCCAGCTGCAGGCAGCCGTCGGCCAGCCCGCGCGTCGCCTCGGCGAACTGCCACATGACCTCGGGGTCCTCGGGCGAGCCGAAGTTGAGGCAGTTGGTGACGGCGAGGGGCTTGGCGCCGGAGGCGGCGACGTTGCGGTAGGCCTCGGACAGGGCGAGCTGTGCGCCCGCGTAGGGGTCGAGCTTGGCGAAGCGGCCGTTGCAGTCGGTGGACAGCGCCACCCCCAGCCCGGACTCGTCGTCCACCCGCACCATGCCGACGTCCTCGGGCTGGGCGAGCACGGTGTTGCCGAGCACGTAGCGGTCGTACTGGTCGGTGACCCAGGACTTGCTGGCCAGGTTGGGCGAGGCGACCAGGCGCAGCAGCGTCTCGCGCAGCGCGTCGCCGGTCGTCGGCCGGGGCAGGCGGTCCGCCGTGGGGGCGTCGGCCTGCAGCGCGTCCTGCCAGGACGGACGCTGGTAGGGACGCTCGTAGACCGGGCCCTCGTGCGCCACGGTGCGCGGCGGGACGTCGACGACCACGTCGCCGTGCCAGGTGATCCGCAGCCGGCCGGTGTCGGTGACTTCGCCGATGACGGTGGCGAGCACGTCCCACTTGCCGCAGATCTCCAGGAAGCGCGCGAGCTTCTCCGGCTCCACCACCGCGCACATGCGCTCCTGCGACTCGCTCATGAGGATCTCCTCGGGAGCGAGCGAGGGGTCGCGCAGCGGCACCCGGTCCAGCACCACGTCCATGCCGCCGGTGCCGGCGCTGGCCAGCTCCGACGTCGCGCAGGAGATGCCGGCGCCGCCGAGGTCCTGGATGCCGACGACGAGATCCTCGGCGAAGATCTCCAGGCAGCACTCGATGAGCACCTTCTCCATGAAGGGGTCTCCCACCTGCACGCTCGGCCGCTTGGCCGGGCCGCCCGCCTCGAAGGTCTCCGACGCCAGCACGGAGACGCCGCCGATGCCGTCGCCGCCGGTGGCCGCCCCGAACAGCACGACGAGGTTCCCGACGCCGGAGGCCTTGGCCAGCTTGATGTCCTCGTGCCGCATGGCGCCCACGCACAGCGCGTTGACCAGCGGGTTGCCCAGGTAGCTCTCGTCGAAGACGACCTCGCCGCCGATGTTCGGCAGGCCCAGGCAGTTGCCGTAGCCGCCGACGCCGGCCACGACACCCGGTAGGACGCGGCGGGTGTCGTCGGCCTCGAGCGGGCCGAAGCGCAGCGGGTCCATGACCGCGATCGGCCGCGCCCCCATGGTGAGGATGTCGCGCACGATGCCGCCGACGCCGGTCGCGGCACCCTGGTAGGGCTCGACGTAGGAGGGGTGGTTGTGCGACTCCACCTTGAAGGTGACCGCCCAGCCGTCGCCGATGTCGACCACGCCGGCGTTCTCGCCCATGCCGACCAGCAGCGCGTCGGTCTCCGGCTTCTTCTCGCCGAACTGGCGCAGGTGCACCTTGGAGGACTTGTAGGAGCAGTGCTCGCTCCACATGACCGAGTACATCGCCAGCTCCGACGACGTCGGACGCCGACCGAGGATCTCGCGGATGCGGGCGTACTCGTCGGCCTTGAGCCCGAGCTCGGCCCAGGGCTGCTCGACGTCGGGGGACTTCGCGGCCTGCTCGACGGTGTCGCTCACTGCTCGCCTCTCCTACCAGATCCGGACGCGCTGGTCCGGCGCCAGCCACAGCCCGTCGCCCTCGGCGACGTCGAACGCGGCGTAGAACTCGTCGAGGTTGCGCACCACGTTGCAGCGGAACTCGCCCGGTGCGTGCGGGTCGACCGAGAGCCGTCGGATGGCCTCCGCCTCGCGGGTCTTCGTCTTCCAGCACTGCGCCCAGCCCATGAAGAACCGCTGGTCGCCGGTGAGCCCGTCGAGGACCGGGGCCTCCTGGTCGCCGAGGGAGATCCGGTAGGCGCGGTGGGCGACGCTGATGCCGCCGAGGTCGCCGATGTTCTCCCCCACCGTGAAGGCGCCCTTGACCCGGTGGCCGGGCGCCTCGCGCGGCTCGAACCCGTCGTACTGCGCGATGAGGGCGTTGGCTCGCTCCTCGAACCGGGCCCGGTCCGCGTCGGTCCACCAGTCCGAGAGGTTGCCGTCGCCGTCGTACTTGCTGCCCTGGTCGTCGAAACCGTGGCCGATCTCGTGGCCGATGACGGCGCCGATGCCGCCGTAGTTGGCGGCGTCGTCGGCCTCGGCGTCGAAGAACGGCGGCTGCAGGATGGCCGCGGGGAAGACGATCTCGTTCATCCCCGGGTTGTAGTAGGCGTTGACCGTCTGCGGGGTCATGAACCACTCGCCGCGGTCCACCGGAGAGCCGATCTTGCGCAGCTCGCGGTCGGTCTCGTGCGCGTTGGACCGCTGGACGTTGCCCAGCAGGTCACCGCGCTCGATCACCAGGCCGCCGTAGTCCTTCCACTCGTCGGGGTAGCCGACCTTGGGCGTGAACTTGGCCAGCTTCTCCAGCGCGCGCTCGCGGGTCTCGGGACCCATCCAGTCCAGCGCCGAGATGTCCTCGCGGTAGGCCGCCACGAGGTTCTCGACCAGCTCGGTGATGCGGGCCTTCGCCTCCGGCGGGAAGTGCCGGGCCACGTAGACCTGCCCGAGCGCGTCGCCGACCGCGCCCTCGACGACCTCGACGCCGCGCTTCCAGCGCTCGCGCTGCTGCTGGGCCCCGGTGAGGGCGCGCCCGTAGAAGTCGAAGTGGGCGGTGGAGAACTCCGACGACAGGTAGGGGGACGCCGACCGGACGACGTGCCAGGCGAGCCACGCCTTCCACTCCTCCAGCGGCACCTGGCGCAGCGCCGACTCCAGCGCGGTGAAGAAGCTGGGCTGGCGGACGACGACCTCGGCCAGGACGCCGTCGGGTGCCTGCAGGCCGGCCAGCCAGGCGGACCAGTCGAACGAGGGGGCCAGTGCCTGCAGCTCGGCGAAGGTGTGCTTGTTGTAGGTTCGGCTGACGTCGCGGCTCTCGACCCGGGTCCAGTGCTGGTCGGCCAGCAGGTGCTCGACGCGCAGGACGAGCGCGGCGCGCTCCACCGGCTCGGGGAGGGCGGCGAGATCCAGCACCCGCTCGAGGTGGCCGGCGTAGGCCGCGCGCACCGGGGCGAACTGCTCGTCGTGGTAATAGGACTCGTCCGGCAGCCCGAGGCCGCCCTGGAAGAGGTTGACGACGTAGCGGTCGGACGCCTTGGCGTCGGTGTCGACCCACCAGCCGAACAGTCCCGGCACGCCCAGCCGGTTCAGCTCGCCGAGCGCGGCCGCGAGCCCGGGCAGGTCGGCCACGGCGTCGACGCGGGCCAGCAGCGGCGCCAGCGGCGCGGTGCCGAGCTGCTCGATGCGCTCCTCGTCCATGAAGCTGGCGTAGAGGTCGCCGGCCAGCCGCCCGGCCGGGTCCGCAGGGGCGGGGTCGGAGTGGTCGGTGCCGTCGCGCAGCTCCTCGAGGATGACCCGCAGGTCTGCCTCGGACTTGTCGCGCAGGTGCGGGAACGCACCGTCGATGGCGCGGTCGGCCGGGATCTCGGCGGTGGCCAGCCACCCGCCGTTCACGTGGCCGAACAGGTCGTCCTGCGGCCGGACGGCGGGGTCGACGCCGCTGACGTCGATCCCGCTGCGCCCGATCCCGCTGCGCCCGATCCCCCCGTGCTCGGTGCTGCTGACCACCGCGGTGTCCTCCTGCGAGCTCATGCCTGCACCAGCCGGGACAGGACCGAGGTGAAGAAGCCCAGGCCGTCGGTGGTCGGCCCGGTGAGCGGCTCCACGGCGTGCTCGGGGTGCGGCATGAGCCCGACGACGTTGCCGGCCGGGTTGGAGATGCCGGCTACGTCGCGGTAGCTGCCGTTGGGGTTGACCTCGAGGTAGCGGGCCACGACCAGCCCCTCGCCCTCGAGCTCGTCCAGCGTGCGCTCGTCGGCGACGTAGCCGCCCTCGCCGTTCTTGAGCGGGACCACGATCTCCTCGCCCGGCTGGTAGGCGGAGGTCCAGGCCGTGTCGGTCCGCTCGATCCGCAGCCGCTGGTCCCGGCAGACGAACTTGCGGGAGTCGTTGCGGATGAGCGCCCCGGGGAGCAGGTGCGACTCGCAGAGCACCTGGAAGCCGTTGCAGATCCCCAGCACCGGCAGGCCACCTCGCGCAGCCTGCACGATCGTGGCCATCACCGGCGCGAACCGGGCGATGGCGCCGCAGCGCAGGTAGTCGCCGTAGGAGAAGCCGCCGGGCAGCACCACGGCGTCGACGCCGTGGAGGCTGTCGTCGGCGTGCCACAGCGCCACCGGTTGGCCGCCGGCCACCCGGACCGCGCGCTGGGCGTCGCGGTCGTCGAGCGAGCCGGGGAAGGTGACGACGCCGATCCGGGCGCCGCCCACCGTCGTCCCAGCGGTGGCTGCGGTCACTGCTCCACCCGCACGGTGAAGTCCTCGATCACCGGGTTGGACAGCAGGGTCTCGGCGGCGCGGCGGACCTCGGCCAGCCGCTCCTCGGTGACCTCGCCGTCGAGCTCGAGCTCGAACCGCTTGCCCTGGCGGACACCGGCGATGCCGGCGAAGCCGAGCTTGGGCAGCGCGTTGGCGACAGCCTTGCCCTGCGGGTCGAGGATCTCCGGCTTGAGCATGACGTCGACGACGACGCGGGTCATGCGCGCGCTCCTGACAACGGTCGGGGGGTGGCGGTCGCCAGCCTACCGGCGGGGCGCGGGCGGTCCGGATGCCGGGACGCCCACCCGCACCCTCATGCCGAGGACTCCGGGTGGGCGAGGTCAGGCGAAGGTCTGCCCGGTGAGCCGCTCGTAGGCCTCGACGTACTTGGCGCGGGTGCGCTCGACGACGTCGGCGGGCAGCTCGGGGGGGGCCTCGCCGGACCTGCGGTCCCAGCCCGACTCCGGGCTGGTCAGCCAGTCGCGCAGGTACTGCTTGTCGAACGAGGGCTGGGCGTGGCCCGGCTCCCACTGGTCGGCGGGCCAGAACCGGGACGAGTCGGGGGTGAGGACCTCGTCGCCCAGCACGATCGCGCCGCCGGCCGGGGAGCGGCCGAACTCGAGCTTGGTGTCGGCCAGGACGATCCCGCGGTCGCGGGCGATGCGCTCGGCCCGCTCGTAGACGGCCAGGGTGAGCCGGCGCAGCTCGGCGGCGTCGGCCTCGCCCACCGTGGCCACGACGGCGGCGTAGTCCACGTTCTCGTCGTGCTCGCCCAGGGCGGCCTTGGTGGCCGGGGTGAAGATCGGCTCGGGCAGCCGGCTGCCGTCCACCAGCCCGTGGGGCAGCGGGTTCCCGCACACCTCGCCGGTGGCGAGGTAGTCCGACAGGCCCGAGCCGGTGAGGTAGCCGCGCACCACGCACTCGACCGGGAACATGTCCAGCCGCTCGCACACCATCGCCCGGCCCGCGAACTCCGCGGGCACGTCCAGCGACAGCACGTGGTTGGGCACCAGGTCGGCCAGCTGCTCGAACCACCACATCGACATCGCGGTGAGGATGCGCCCCTTGTCCGGGATCGGCGTCGGCATGACGACGTCGTAGGCCGAGATGCGGTCCGAGGCGACGAAGAGGAGCCGGCCGTCCTCGAGCTCGTAGAGGTCGCGGACCTTGCCGCTGTAGACGTGGCGCACGAGCCGCATCCTCCCAGGCCGCCCCGCGGTCGCGAAGGGGCGGTCAGAGGACGTCGGGGTCGCGCGGCGCGTGCTGGTGGTGCCGGCGCGAGAGCACCGGCAGCACGAACCACAGGCAGCCCAGCACGACCGCGAGCCCGGCGGCCAGCAGCGGCGCGAACAGGCCGCCGACGACGAGCGCGGCGGCCAGGTGCACGGCGCCGGCCAGCGTGAGCACCAGCGCCCCGAGCCCGGCCAGGGCGAACCGGTGCCCGACCTCGACCACCTGCCGCTTGAGCCGGCGCGCGTAGACGAGGCGGTGGAAGGCCACCGGCGCGATGAGCAGCCCCGCGGCCAGGGCGGCCAGCAGCAGGGTGGCGAGGTAGACGACGTCGCCGCCCGCGCCGAGCTCGGTGAACCGCTGGGTGAACGCGAGCCCGAGCAGGAACGCGAAGAGGATCTGCACCCCCGTCTGCGCGACGCGCACCTCCTGCAGCAGCTCGGTGAAGTTCCGGTCGATCCGCTGCTGCTCGGTCTCCCCCCGCACCGCCTGGTTCCACTCGGCGTGGTCGAGGTGCTGGTCGGGGTGCTCGTCACGGTGCGACGGCCACTCGCACTCCGGGCAGCTGCGTCGGCGCTCGCGCCGGCGCCGCTCGGGCCGCGCCTCGACGTCCTGCCCGTGCTGCGGGGTCTGCCCCACCCGGCTCACCTCCGACCAGGTGTTCTGCCCGGCATCCCGGCTGGCACGCCGGCGATCGGGGAGGGTGACCGTTTTGCGCAGGCGGCGCTGGCGAGATCGCGGCGTGTCGGGGCTCCGCGGCCTCGACGCGCCGGGGGGTGCCTGCGCAATTCGGACTCGGGGCGGTCGGGCGGGGCGCTGCGGGGCCGTCGGGCGTGTCGCCGACCGCCGGCCGGCCGCGCGAGCTGCCCCGCGCCTGCTCCCGCCGTCACCAGCGCCTTCGACCTTTCACCCGAGCGGGACCGCACAGGGCCACGCGGCGGATCCAGAGCAGGAGCCCCCGCCGTCACCAGCGCCCTTCACCCCGGACTCGGACCGCGGTGAGGCCGCAGAAGACGACCTACAGGATCCCCTCCGGCGAGTACCCCGCCGCCTCCGGATGCGCCGCGACGACCGCCTCCACCCGCCGCGCCACCGACTGCACCTGCGCCACCGCCGCCCCCGTGAAGGAGAGGGGCGACGACACGAGCGCCGCCAGCTCGGTCGCGGACAGCCCGAGCCGGGGGTCGGCGGCCAGCCGCTCGAAGAGGTCGTTGCGGTCGACGCCCTTCTCACGCATCTCCAGGGCCACGGCCACGGCGTGCTCCTTGACCGCCTCGTGCGCGGTCTCGCGGCCCACGCCCTTCTTCACCGCGGCCATGAGCACCTTGGTGCTGGCCAGGAACGGCAGGTAGCGGTCGAGCTCGCGCTGGACCACCGCCGGGTAGGCGCCGAACTCGTCCAGCACGGTCAGGAAGGTCTGGAACAGCCCGTCGATGGCGAAGAACGCGTCCGGCAGCGCCACCCGGCGGACCACCGAGCAGGAGACGTCGCCCTCGTTCCACTGGTCGCCGGCCAGCTCGCCCACCATCGACAGGTAGCCGCGCAGCACCACGGCCAGGCCGTTCACCCGCTCGCAGGAACGGGTGTTCATCTTGTGCGGCATGGCGCTCGAGCCGACCTGGCCGGGCTTGAAGCCCTCGGTCACCAGCTCCTGGCCGGCCATCAGTCGGATGGTCTTGGCCAGGCTGGACGGACCCGCGGCCACGTGCACCAGCGCGCTGACGACGTCGAAGTCCAGCGAGCGCGGGTAGACCTGGCCGACGCTGTCGAGCACCCGCTCGAACCCCAGGTGCGCGGCCACCCGCCGCTCGAGCTCGGCGAGCCGGTCCGCGTCGCCGTCGAGCAGGTCGAGCTGGTCCTGCGCGGTGCCCATCGGGCCCTTGATCCCGCGCAGCGGGTAGCGGGCCAGCAGCTCCTCGACCCGCTCGTAGCCGGCCAGCAGCTCCTCCGCGGCGCTGGCGAAGCGCTTGCCCAGCGTGGTCGCCTGGGCGGCCACGTTGTGGCTGCGCCCGGCCATCACCAGGCTCTCGTGCTCGACGGCCAGCCGCGTCAGCCGGGAGAGGGTGGCGACGACGCGGTCGCGGACCAGCTCGAGGGAGCGGCGCACCTGCAGCTGCTCGACGTTCTCGGTGAGGTCACGGCTGGTCATGCCCTTGTGCACGTGCTCGTGCCCGGCGAGCGCGCAGAACTCCTCGATGCGCGCCTTGACGTCGTGCCGGGTGACCTTCTCGCGGTCGCGGATGGAGGCGAGGTCGACCTGGTCGACGACCCTCTCGTAGTCCTCGACGACGCCGTCGGGCACGTCGATGCCGAGGTCGCGCTGGGCGCGCAGCACGGCGATCCAGAGCTGCCGCTCGAGCACCACCTTGCTCTCGGGCGACCAGAGCGCGGCCAGCGGCGCGGAGGCGTAGCGGGAGGCGAGGACGTCGGGGATCACGCTGACATTCTCCACTGCCGCGGATCCTCCCCTACCCCAGCGCGACCCCCGGCAGCGTGGTGGACGCCCCCACGGCCAGCTCCCCCGAGGCCGCACCGAGCAGGCTGGTGGGCCGGTCCCCCAGCGCGGTCACCGTGTCCCGGTCGAGCAGCAGGCCTGACTGCTCGGGCAGCCCGAGCACGACGACGTCGGCCGGCAGCTGCCCGTCCAGCGAGCCGAGCCAGCGGCCGCCGCTGCCGGGCGCGTGGTGCGGCAGGACGAGCGCGTTCGGCACCGTCCCCAGCCCCTGCGCCAGCCGCGGCCCGTGCTCGGGCAGCACGGTCCAGGCGCACAGCACCATCGCACCGGCACTGGCGCCCATCACCACCCCGCCGCGACCCAGCACCTCGCCGACGGCGGCCCCGACGCGGGTGGTCGTCAGCGCCTGCAGCAGCCGGGCCGGCGAGCCGCCGGGCAGCACCAGCAGGTCCGCGCCCGCGCACGCCTGGTAGGCGGCGTCCTCGTCCGAGCGCGCGTCGGGGGCGCTGACGACGTCGTCGGCGCCCAGCTCGCGGAAGTGGCGCACCCCGTTGCGTCCGGCGGTGTCGTACTCCCGCCCGGGCGCACCGGCCAGCGCCGTGACGACGACCCGGCCGCCGCCGGCCAGCTCGAGCAGGCGGGCATCCATCTCGCGGCAGCGGGAGCCGAACTCCGCACCGCCCTGCAGGCACACGGGCATGCAGTCATCCTCCGACGCCGGCGCGGCCCCCGCGACTCTCAGGCGGTGGGGACGGAGACCTCGCCGCGCTCGGCGGCCAGACCGATGTCCGAGCGGTGGTGCGACCCGCGCAGCCGCACCTTCGCCACCCCGGCGTAGGCCGCCTCCCGGGCGGTCGCCAGGTCCGGGCCGGTCGCGGTCACGCACAGGACGCGGCCGCCGGAGGAGACCACCCGGTCGCCGTCGAGCCGGGTGCCGGCGTGCAGCACGTAGGCCGGAACGGGGACCTCGTCCAGGCCCTCGACCGCGTCGCCGAGCACCGGTGCGGCCGGGTAGCCGTCGGCGGCGACGACCACGGTGACCGCCGCCCCCTCGTCCCAGCGCAACGGCTCGAGCTCGGCCAGCCTCCCGGTGGCGGCGGCGAGCAGCAGCCCGCCGAGCGGGGTGCGCAGCCGGGCCAGCACGACCTGGGTCTCCGGGTCGCCGAAGCGGGCGTTGAACTCGATCACCCGCACGCCGCGCGGGGTGAGCGCGAGGCCGGCGTAGAGCAGGCCCTGGAACGGCGTGCCGCGCCGGCGCAGCTCGTCGACGGTGGGCTGCAGGACGGTGCGCTGCACCTCCTCGACCAGCCCGGGCGGGGCCCAGGGCAGCGGCGAGTAGGCGCCCATGCCACCGGTGTTGGGGCCGGCGTCGCCGTCGCCGACCCGCTTGAAGTCCTGCGCGGGCACCAGCGGGACGACGGTCTCGCCGTCGGTCACCGCGAACAGCGACACCTCCGGGCCGGCCAGGTACTCCTCGACGACGACCTGCCCCCGGCATGCTGCGGCGTGGGCGAGCGCGGCGTCGCGGTCCTCGGTCACCACCACGCCCTTGCCCGCGGCGAGGCCGTCGTCCTTGACCACGTAGGGCGGGCCGAAGGCGTCCAGCGCCGCCGCCACCTGGTCGGCGTCGGCGCACACGTGGGCCATCGCGGTGGGCACGCCCGCCGATGCCATGACGTCCTTGGCGAAGGCCTTGCTGCCCTCCAGCTGCGCGGCCTGGGCGGACGGGCCGAAGCAGGGGATGCCGGCCGCGCGCACGGCGTCGGCGACGCCGGCCACCAGCGGCGCCTCGGGGCCGACGACGACCAGCCCGGCCCCCAGTCCCTGCGCCAGCGCGGCCACCGCGGCGCCGTCGAGCGGGTCGACCGGGAGGTTGCGGGCGACGTCGGCGGTGCCGGCGTTGCCGGGTGCGCAGACGACGTCGGTGACGGTGGGATCGGCGGCGAGGGCGCGGGCCAGGGCGTGCTCGCGCGCCCCGGAGCCGATGACGAGGACCAGCACGGGCAGGAAGCCTAGGGGCGTCGGAAGGGCCGGGGCCCCGCTGTCCGCCCCGCGGACCCGAGCCGACGCGCCGGACGCCTCTCGGTCCCTGCCGCACGGCCTCACCCTTGACCCTTTTGCGCAGGCAGCCCCCGGCGTGTCCCGGCCGGGACGGCGCGACGCGCCGCTTCGCGCGGATCGGTGCCTGCGCAAATCGGTCAAGGGCGGGCGCGGAGGGCCGGCGGTGTCCGGGCGCGGGGCCGCAGCAGGTTCCGCCGTGGCACGATGCTCCCGCCGAGGGGATGTCGGCCTGGCCCCCGCGGGCGCTCGCCGCAGCGCCGCGCGACCTGGACCCGGCCCCGGGCGCCCCTCCCGACGGCGGGCTCCTGGCTGTCGGATCGCGCACCCTCGAGGTACCGATGGAACTGCCCACCCAGCAGCCTGCTGCCAGCCGTCCCCGCATGCACGACCTCGACGAGCGCACGCTGCGGCTCGTCCTGGACTACGTCGTCGAGCGGCTCTCGATGCCCGAGACGCCGCTGGACCTCCCCGGCGACAAGCGGAGCCTCGACGCCGCCCTGGCCGGGCTGGTCAACGACCACGGCAACGACGCCGCCGACGTCCTGCGCACCTACGACGAGGTGCTCTCCCGGGCCGTGATCTCGTGCGACAGCCCCCGCTTCCTCGCCTTCGTGCCCGCCGCCCCCACGAAGTCCGCGCTGCTGTTCGACATGGTGGTCAGCGCCGCGTCGCTGCAGGGGATCTCCTGGCTGGAGGCCTCGGGCGCCATCGCCGCGGAGAACCAGGTGCTGCGCTGGATCGCCGACCTCGCCGGGCTGCCCGCAGGTGCCGGCGGCTGCTTCGTGACCGGCGGGTCCGCCGCCAACCTGTCCGCCCTCGCCGTCGCGCGGGACACCGGTCACCGCCGACTCGCGGAGAGAGGCGTGCCCGACGCCCACCGCCGGCGGGTGCGGGTGGCGGTCAGCGACCAGGCGCACTCCTCGATCGCCAACTCGCTGCACCTGCTGGCGATGGACGCCCTCGTGGTGCCCACCGCCGACCACCGGCTCACCGGCGAGGCGCTGCGGGCCGCGCTGGCCGCCGACCCCGAACCCTCCGACGTCGTCGCCGTCGTCGCCACCGCGGGCACCACCAACGCGGGCATGGTCGACGACCTGGCCGGCGTCGCCGAGGTGGCCCGCGAGCGCGGGCTGTGGTTCCACGTGGACGGCGCCTACGGCGGCGCCGGCCTGCTGGCACCGAGCGTGCGCGAGCGCTACGCCGGCATCGAGCACGCGGACTCGTTCGTGGTCGACCCGCACAAGTGGCTGTTCGCCCCGTTCGACTGCGCCGCGCTGCTCTACCGGCAGCCGAACCTGGCCCGGGCCGTGCACACGCAGGACGCGTCCTACCTCGACGTGATCCACGGCAACGACGACGAGTGGAACCCGACCGACTACGCCTACCACCTGACCCGCCGCGCCCGGGGCCTGCCGCTGTGGTTCTCCCTGGCCGTGCACGGCACCGCGGCCTACCGGGAGGCGGTGGAGTCCTCGCTGTCCCTGGCCCGCGCGACGGCCGAGCTGGTGCGCACGTCGGAGCACCTCGAGCTGGTGCGCGACCCCGAGCTGTCGGTCGTGCTGTTCCGCCGCAGGGGCTGGGAGTCCGCGGACTACTACGGCTGGTCGGAGAAGCTGCTGGCCGACCAGGTCGCCTTCGTCACCCCGACGTCGTGGCAGGGCGAGACGGTGGCCCGGTTCGCGTTCCTGCACCCGCACACCGGTCTTGACGTGGTGCGGGAGATCCTCGCGTCGATGGAGTGAGCTCCCGCCTCTGCCCGTAGAAGTCGAAGGCGCTGGTGACGGCAGCGGTCGCGCGCGTGGCCCGATGCGTCGGCCGGGCGGCGGTCTCGCTGGCTCCAAGATCGAACTGATGGGGTGGGGGGCACCCAGAGCCCAACCTATTGGCTCAGGGTGCCCCCCACCCAATAGAGACGATCACTGCCCGACGTAGTGCCCGTCGATCGCGGCGAGCGCCTCGTCGAGGATCGCCAGGCCCTCCTTGGCCTCGGCCTCGGTGACGTTGCACGGCGGGACCACGTGCAGGCGGTGGTAGTTGGTGAACGGCAGCAGCCCGCGCTCCTTGCAGGCTCCGACCAGCTGGCCCATGGCGGCGCTGGTGCCGCCGTAGGGGGCGAGCGGCTCCTTGGTGGCGCGGTCGGTCACCAGGTCCAGCGCCCAGAACACGCCCATGCCGCGGACCTCGCCGATGACCGGGTGCCGCTCGGCCAGCTCGCGCAGGCCGGGGCCGAGCACGGTCTCGCCGATGTGCGCGGCGTTCTCGACGATGCGCTCCTCCTCCATCGCCCGGATGGTGGCGGTGGCCGCGGCGCAGGCCAGCGGGTGACCGGAGTAGGTCAGGCCGCCCGGGTAGACGCGGTCGTCGAAGGTGCGGGCGATCTTCGGGCTGATGGCGACGCCGCCGAGCGGCACGTAGCCGGAGTTGACGCCCTTGGCGAAGGTGAGCAGGTCCGGCACGACGTCCCAGTGGTCGACGGAGAACCA
The DNA here is from genome assembly GCA_051953655.1 of Motilibacteraceae bacterium. Lineage (GTDB taxonomy): Bacteria > Actinomycetota > Actinomycetes > Motilibacterales > Motilibacteraceae > JBQCHF01. Next base: position 8,069 of record JBQCIO010000030.1, on the reverse strand, counting down.
CTTGCCGGAGCGGCCGAAACCGGCCATGACCTCGTCGGCGATGTAGACGATGCCGTGCTGGTCGCACAGCTCGCGCACGCCGGCGAGGAAGCCGGGCGGCGGCGGCATGATGCCGGCGGTGCCCGGGATCGACTCGAGCACGATGGCCGCGATGGTGCTCGGGCCCTCGAAGGTGATGACCTGCTCGAGGTGCTCGAGCGCGCGCTGGGTCTCCTCCTGCTCGGTGGTGGCGTGGAACGCCGAGCGGTAGAGGAAGGGGCCGAAGAAGTGGACGACGCCGGCGCTGGCGCTGTCCGAGGGCCAGCGCCGCGGGTCGCCGGTCAGGTTCACCGCCATGTGCGTGCCGCCGTGGTAGCTGCGGTACTGCGCCAGCACCTTGTGCCGCCCGGTGTGCAGGCGGGCCATGCGCACCGCGTGCTCGATCGCGTCGGCGCCGGCGTTGGTGAAGAAGATCCTGTCCAGGTCACCCGGGGTGTGCCGGGCGACCGCCTCCGCCGCCTCGCCGCGGGCGAGGTTGGCGTGCTGCGGCGCGATGGTCGCCAGGACGCCCGCCTGCTCCTGGATCGCGGCGACGACCTTCGGGTGCTGGTGGCCGATGTTGGTGTTGACCAGCTGCGAGGAGAAGTCGAGGTAGCGCTTGCCGTCGTAGTCCCAGACGTAGGAGCCCTCGCCGCCCGCGATCACCATCGGGTCCAGCGCGGCCTGCGCAGACCACGAGTGGAAGACGTGGGCGCGGTCCAGCGCGTAGGCGCGCGCGCCGGTGGGGTCCTGGGGGGCGGGCATGGCGGCTCCTGCGGTGATTGCCGTGCGGTCACGGTCGTCCGGGTGCTGCCAGCCTAGGGATGCCCGGGCGGGGTCGGGGAGCCACACAGTGCAAGCCTGGTGGGCCTCCTGTCGGACACCCTGCAAGGTCCTCGCGAGCGCGCCCCGGCGACCCGCCCGCAGGCCCGGGTCGCTCATCCGCGCGGGGTGATGCGGCCGGCAGCCGTGAGCGGGACGGTGCGGCGACGCTGGGTGGACGGGTCCCGGGGAGGCGGACGTGTCGGAGCTGAAGTTCGAGCGCAAGGAGACGATGTCGCGGGCGGAGGCCGCCCGGCTGCTCTCGGCCCTGGCGGCCGCCTTCGCCGACGGGGACGAGGTCGAGCTGCCGATCGGCCCGGGCACCCTCGAGGTGCACGTGCCCGAGCAGGTGCACGGCGAGCTCGAGGTCGAGGTCGACGGGGATGAGGTGGAGATCGAGATCGAGTTCAGCTGGTCCCGGAAGGCCGCCCTGGCCTGAGCCGCGACCGAGCCTCAGCCGGCGCCCAGGGACCGCAGCGGCCCGCACCGCGAGGCGGGCGGCACCGCCGTGAGCGGCGGCCCGTCCAGCGCGGTCAGCACCAGCCCGGCCACCAGCGGGTCGGTCGGCAGCGTGCCGTGCTCGGTGGTGGCGTCTGCGCACACGTCCTGCACGACGACGTCGACGGCCCCGGTCAGGCGCGCCGAGTCCGGCGGTCGGACGACCTGGTCGTCCCGGGTCCAGATGCTGGTCCACCGCGGTCCCGCGGGGGTGTCGGGCAGCCCGTCGAGCAGCGGGGAGCCGCCGGCCAGCTGCTGGCAGGCGAGCGGGCACTCGCCGGGGACGAACGCGGCGGCCAGCCCGGCGAGCTGCGTGCCGTGGTGCGGGCTGCCCAGCGTCACCACCCGCCGGGCCACCTTCGCGCCACCCAGGTCCGCGGCCCACCGCCGCGCGACCACGCCGCCCGCGCTGTAGCCCACGACGTCGACCGAGGGGGCGCCGGCGTCGAGCTGACCGCGCACCGCGGCGTCGAGGGTCTTCGCCTGCTCGCGCAGGTCGCCGGTGCCACCACCCGGCAGGGTGAGCACCAGCGTCTGCCGCCCTGCGGCCTGCAGCCGGGCGGCCAGCTGCTCCAGGCCGGTCCGGCTGCCGCCGTAGCCCGGAACGAGGACGACCGGGCCGGGTGGCAGCTCGGCGGCGGGCCTGCTGCCGGCGCCCTGGTGCTGACGCCGCAGCCCGGCGACCACGACGACGGCGAGCAGGACCGCCAGCACGCCGGCCAGCGCGATGAGCAGGCGGCGCTGCCGCACGCTCAGCCCAGCAGCGGGCGCAGCTCGACGGTGGCGTCGCGGCCCGGGCCCACGCCGATGGCCGAGAACGGTGCGCCGGACATCTCCTCCAGCGCGCGCACGTAGGCCTGCGCGTTCTTGGGCAGGTCCTCGAACGAGCGCGCCCCGGTGATGTCCTCCGACCAGCCGTCGAGGAACTCGTAGACCGGCACGGCGTGGTGGAACTCGGTCTGCGTCATGGGCAGCTCGTCGTGGCGCAGCCCGTCGATCTCGTAGGCCACGCACACCGGGATCCGCTCCCAGCCGGTGAGGACGTCGAGCTTGGTGAGCACGAAGTCGGTGACGCCGTTGATGCGGGCGGCGTAGCGCGCGATCGGCGCGTCGTACCAGCCGCACCGGCGCGGACGACCCGTCGTGGTGCCGAACTCGTGGCCCGCCTCGCGCAGCCGGTCGCCGTCGGCGTCGTGCAGCTCGGTCGGGAACGGACCCGAGCCCACCCGGGTCGTGTAGGCCTTGACGACGGCGACCACCTTGTCGATGCGGGTGGGCGGGATGCCCGACCCCGTGCACGCTCCTCCGGCCGTGGGGTTGGAGGACGTGACGAACGGATAGGTGCCGTGGTCGATGTCCAGCAGGGTGGCCTGTCCGCCCTCGAGGACGACGGTCTTGCCCTCGTCCAGGGCCTGGCCCAGCACCAGCGAGGTGTCCACGACGTGCGGTCGGAGACGCTCGGCGTAGGAGAGGAACTCCTCCACCACCTCGTCCACCGTGATGGCCCGGCGGTTGAACGCCTTGACCAGCAGGTGGTTCTTCTGCTCCAGCGCGCCTTCCACCTTCTGGCGCAGGATCTTCTCGTCGAACAGGTCCTGCACGCGCACGCCGACGCGGCTGATCTTGTCCGAGTAGGCCGGGCCGATGCCGCGCCCGGTGGTGCCGATGCGCGCCTTGCCGAGGAAGCGCTCGGACACCTTGTCCATCGTGCGGTGGTGCGGGCCGATGAGGTGCGCGTTGGCGCTGACCAGCAGCCGGCTGGTGTCGGTGCCGCGCGCCTCGAGGTCGTCGATCTCCTGGAACAGCACCTGGAGGTCGATGACGACGCCGTTGCCGATCACCGGGGTGCAGGTGGGCGTGAGGATGCCGGCCGGCAGCAGGTGCAGCGCGTACTTCTCGCCGTTGACGACGATGGTGTGGCCGGCGTTGTTGCCGCCGTTGTACTTGACGACGTAGTCGACCTCGGCGCCCATCGCGTCGGTCGCCTTGCCCTTGCCCTCGTCGCCCCACTGGGCACCGAGCAGCACGATCGCGGGCATGCCCTGCCACCTCTTCGCACCGGGGAAGGCCCCCGGAACACGCACCGCGTGTCGGGAGCAATCACATGGCCCTTACGTGGGGAGGCTACCGGACGTGAACGCGGAGGGGTCGGGCCCGCTCGGGGAGCGGGACCTGCTGGTGGTCACGAACGCGGCGGCGGGCAGTGCCCAGGACAGCGCGGTGGGGGCCGCGCTGGAGGTGCTGCGGGGCGGCGCCCGAGCGCGCGTGGCGACCACCTCCGAGCCGGCCGAGCTGACGACGGTGCTCGTCTCCCGCGAACCGGGCGAGCGCGTGGTGGTCGTCGGCGGCGACGGCTCCGTGCACGCCGTCGTCAACGCGCTCGAGCGGCTGGGCCGGCTGTCCCCGGCCGACCCGGTCGGCGTCGTCCCGCTGGGCACCGGCAACGACCTTGCCCGGTGCCTCGGCCTGCCCCTTGACCCGGCGCGGGCCGCCGAGGTGGTGCTGCACGGGAGGCCGCGGACCCTGGACGTGCTCGTCGACGACGACGGCGGGCTGGTGGTCAACGCGGTGCACGCCGGGGTGGGCGCCTCGGCGGCGGAGGCCGCGCAGGCCTGGAAGGAGCGGCTGGGCGCGGCCGGCTACGCCGTCGGCAGCGCCCTGGCCGGCGTGCGCGAGGCCGGCTGGCGGCTGCGGGTCGTGGTGGACGGGCGCGAGCTCGCCAGCGGTTCCGACGGGGGTGACGACCGGCTGCTCATGGTGGGGCTCGGCATCGGCACCTCCATCGGCGGCGGCGCCCTGCTCACCCCGCACGCCGAGCCCGACGACGGCCTGGTCGACGTCGTGCTGGCGGCCGCGACCGGGCCGCTCGCCCGGGTCGCCTACGCCGTGGCGATGCGCGGGGGCGAGCACGTCGACCGGGACGACGTCGCGGCGGTGCGTGGACGGGAGGTCCTGGTGGAGGCGGCAGGGCCGGGCGAGGAGTTCGGCACGAATGCCGACGGTGAGCTGGCCGGGCCGTTCCGCCGCCGGCGCTGGAGGCTCCGCCCGGCGGCCTGGTCCTGCCTGGTGCTCTGACCCGGCGCCGGGCGAGCGGTCAGCCCAGCCGGGCGGCCAGCGCGGCGCCGAGCCGGCTGCCGGACAGGAACGCCGCCTCGATCCGGCTCGGCGCGCACCATCCGTCGCCGCACAGCCCCACCAGGGAGTCCCCGAGGTGGAAGGACTCCTCGCGCGGCTGCGACGGCCGGGCCAGACCCCAGCGCTTGACCACCGCCCACTCCGGGTCGCGGTCGACGCCGAGGATCCGGCGGACCGCGGCGATGAGGGCGTCGCGCGCGCCGTCGGGGTCGTCGAGGTGCAGGGCCGCGAGCTGGGGACTCGAGTGGGCGACCAGAACCGGCGCGCCGTCCCCGCGGCGACGGCCGTCGTCGGCGATCCACGACAGGCTGTCGGAGCCGTTCACGAAGACGCCGTCGACCTCCGGCCAGCACCGCTCGGACCAGCCGGCATAGAGCGAGAGGGCCGGCTCCCACGCGGCGTCGTAGAGCAGGGAGCGTTCCTCCGACAGTTCGTCGGAGAGGAGGTCCAGCGCCTGCGGGTCGGGCATGGCCAGCGCGACCGCGCGGACCGGCTCGCCGTCGACCACCGGTCCGGCGTCCACCTCGGCCACGTCGTGGAAGCGCTCCACCACGAGCCCCTCGGCCAGGTCCTCCACGAGGCTGCGAAGCCCCCCGGGAGCGGCCCAGCGGACCGGGCCGGAGGAGGTTCCCTCGAGGCCGTCGGGTCCGGCCACGTGGAAGGTGTCGGTCCAGGGGCGGGCCAGCCCCCGCTGCTCCAAGTCGCGCACCACCGCACCGAACTCGTCCGAGCGCACCGTGAAGTACGCGGCGCCGACGTCGACCGGCCGCTCCTGCGTGGTGCGCACCGCCATCCGGCCGCCGATCCGCTTGCCGCGGTCGCGCACGACCACGCTGAGGCCGGCGGCGTCGAGCGCCCGGGCGCAGGCGACGCCGGACATCCCTGCCCCCACGACGACGACAGGCAGGGGGTCGTACGAGCTCACAGCGGGTCTCCTGCGGGTGGGGTCAGAGCCAGCGGCGCACCGGCAGGGTGGCCGCCTCCAGGATCTTCCGGTGCCCGGAGCGCTCGTGCCACCGGGAGCGCTCGAGCCGGCGGCTGCGGGCCAGGTCCTGGTCGAGGTCGGCGTCGAGCCGGGCGACGACGTCGCGGTCCAGCACGACCAGCACCACCTCCTCGTCGTGGTCCAGCGAGCGGCGGTTGACGTTGGACGAGCCGATGACGGCGGCGAAGCCGTCCACCGTCATGGTCTTCGCGTGCATCATCGAGGGCTGGTAGGAGAAGACCTCGACCCCCGCGTCGAGGAGCCGGTCGTACTGCGCCTCTCCGGCGATCCGGCAGACCCGCTTGTCCGCGTGCGGCCCGGGCACGAGCAGCTCCACCTGCACCCCCCGCTGCGCGGTCTCGCAGAGGGTGTCCAGGAACACGCTGTCCGGGGCGAAGTAGGCGGTGGCGATGCGCAGCCGCTCCTGGGCCGAGCGGAGCACGACGTGGAACGCGGACTGCATGTCGTCCCACCCCAGCGACGCCGAGCCGCGCACCACCAGGACCGTGGAGCGGCCGCGCTGGGGCTGCACCGGGAAGCGGTCGACCTCGTCGTAGAGCGGGCGGCCGGACTCGGCCCAGTCCTGCACGAAGGCGGCGTGCAGCCCGTCGACGGCCGGCCCCTCGATGCGCAGGTGGGTGTCGCGCCACTCGGTCTCGTCGCGGGCGTCCCCGCACCACTCCTGCGCGATGCCCACGCCGCCGGTGAAGGCGACCTCCTCGTCCACCACGAGGACCTTGCGGTGCAGCCGGTGGTTCTGCTTGAACGGCGACTGCAGCAGCGGCTTGCGGAACCACTCCACGCAGACGCCGGCGTGCTCCATCGCCCGCACGAGCTCCTTGTCGATGAGCCGGCCGCCGAGGGCGTCGACCAGCAGGCGGACCCGCACCCCGGCGGCGGCGCGCTCGCCCAGCGCGGCGGCGAACTCGGCGGCGATGTCGCCCTGCCAGTAGACGAAGGTCATCAGGTCGACCGAGCGGCGCGCGCCCCGGATGGCCTCGAGCATGGCCGGGAAGATGCGGTCGCCGTTGCGCAGCACCTCGACCGAGTTGCCCTCGGTGAACGGGGTGCCGGTGAGCACCTCGAGCCGGCGGCGCAGGGCGTGCCGGCGCGGGTCGTCGGCGTCGGCGTCGAGGGCAACGGCGGCGCCGACGTCGGGCGTGTCGGTCTTCGCGGCGTCGTGCTGCCGCCGGCGTGGCACGGTCTCGACCACGGCGGTCCCCTCCTGCTGCCTGGTAGCGGTGCGTCCTCTGCGGCGGCCGGCTTTGCTCAGACAAGCCGTCGCTTTGCCGCCTCCATACCCGCCTGGAAGCGGGTGGACGCGCCGAGCTCGTCCATGAGGTAGGCGACCCGGCGCCGCACCGTGCGCAGCGAGATGCCCAGCTGCCGGGCGATGGCCTCGTCCTTGGCGCCCAGCGCCAGCAGCTCCAGGACGGCCTGGCGCCCCTCCGGCGTGTCGTCGTCGCCGCCCGCCCCGCGCGGCAGCCCGGCCGAGCGCTCCCAGAGCAGGTCGAACAGGGCTCGCACGGCGCCTACCAGGGCGCGGTCGCGGACGACCAGGTGCTGCCGGTCCCGCTCGTCGCCGTCCCCGTCGGCTCGTCCCGGCGCGGCGGGCAGCACGGCGGCCTCGTCGCCGAAGAGCAGGAACTGCACCGGCACCCGTCGGGCGAACCTGGCCCGCTCGCCCTGGGTGGACCAGAAGCGGACGTGGGCGAGCTGCTCGGGGTGGTCGAGCACGGAGACCGGGTAGACGGCGTCGGCGCGCCGGCCGTCCCGGACCTGCCGGGCGACGAGCCGGGTCAGCTCGTCCTCGGCCTCGGCGAAAGGGCCGAGCAGCACGTGCGCGCTGCGGAAGGGACCGGTGGTGGCACGGGCGAGGTCGACCAGCGCGGGGCGCACCTCATCGGCCACCACCAGCTGGGTGGGCGCGGTGTCCCAGCGGCGCACCTGGCCGACCCGATGGTCCTCGGACAGCCGCTCGAGCGCCTGGCGGGCCTCGTCGACCTGCCGGGCCCGCACGGCCAGGCGCTCCTCCTCGCGGGTGAGCATGGCCTGCAGGGCGGTGGAGGGCGACGCCGGCACGACGACGACCGCGGCGGCGGCGCGGGCGTCGGTGCTGGCGCTGGCGTCGGCGCGGGCCAGGCCGGTGGCCATGAGCGGCTCGAGCGCGGCGCGGGCGTCGACGACGTCCCACCCGAGGGCCCGGGCCAGCTCGCCCAGGGTGCCGCCGGGGCGGCGCAGGGACGCGCGGTAGAGCAGCTCAGCACGCTGGTCCACGCCCCACGGGGCCAGAGGGGACGACGTCACGGCAGCGAGGCTACTGGCACGTAGCGGCCAGTGGCATCAAGTTGACATGCACGGTCGCGCATGACCGGGCATTCTCGTGCCCGCGACCGGTGGAACCGCGGCAGGGGACGGTTTCATCGGCCGCGGTGCCTTCCCGCGGGGGCCCGTGCCCGCATCGCGGCCGGTATGTTATGGCGCCGTGACGGGCTTCCTCGGGGGGCGCCGGCGCCCCCGGCTCCCGGGGCGGGGCCCGCCGGCGGCGTCGGTCGAGGGGTCCCCCTCCGCCGCGACGACGTCGGCGGTCAGGCTCGCAGCGCGGTCACCG
>JBQCIO010000029.1:0-5246 GCA_051953655.1 Motilibacteraceae bacterium | reverse complement strand
CGTTGCGCACCTCGCCCCGGCCCACCGCGGCGACCCGCTCGCGGGCCACGGCGTAGGAGGTCGGGTCCGGCTCCAGGCCGAGGTAGCGCGGGTACCGCCGCGCCAGCCGGGCGCCGACGGCGCCCTGGCCGCAGCCCACCTCGAGCACGTCCTGCGCGTGCGGGGGCAGCAGCCGGGAGACGACGTCCCAGCGCAGCGTGGCGGCGATGGTGAGCGGGGGCAGGTCAGCCATCGATGTTCTGGGCTCAGGCACGGTCGCGCTCCTCCAGGCGGGCCAGCAGCGGGCGCACGACCTGCGCCGGCGCGAAGGTGGACTCGGCGAGCCTACGGGCGCGCCCGGCGAGCTCGGCGCAGCGCTGCCGGTCCCCGGCCAGCTCGCGCAGCGCGGCGGCCAGGGCGTCGGCGTCGCCGGGCGGGACGAGAAGAGCGGACCCGTCCAGCAGCCGGCGCTGCGGCGGGGTGTCGCTGGTGACCAGCGCGCAGCCGGCCGCGGCGCCCTGGAACACCTTGTTCGGGACCACCCGCAGCGCCTTGGGCCCGGTGCCGAAGACGCCCAGGCAGACGTCGTGGGTGGACACCAGCGCGGGCAGCTCGCGCGGGGTCACCCAGGGCACCCAGGTGATCCGTGGGTCGGCGCCGGCCAGCCGCTGGGCCGCTGCCAGGTCCTGCCCGCCGCCGACCATCGTCACGTGCAGCGGCAGCTCCGGGGCCCGCGCCAGCGCCGCCGCGATGACCGGCGCCCCCTGCAGCGGGGTGAACAGCCCGAAGAAGACCACCCGCAGCGGCCCGTCGGCCGTGACCGGCGGGCGGGCCTCCCCCACCCGCAGCCAGTCCTTCGGCGCGCCGACCGGCACCACCACGGCGCGCTCGCGCAGGCCGTCGGGCACCAGCGCCGCGTGCTCCTCGGTGTCCAGCACCACGACGTCGGCGGTGCGCAGGGCGCCGGCGTCGATCCCGCGCAGCAGCCGCTGCTTGAGCGCGCCGCGCTCGCCGCGGTCGGCGGCGGTGTCGGCGGCGAACACCAGGTGGTCGAGCGCGAGGACCGCGCGGGGGAACAGCCGCCGGGCGAGGTGCACGTCGAAGTGGCCGAGGTAGCCGACCAGCACGACGTCGACCGGCCCCTCCCGGCGCAGCCGCAGCGCGCGGCGGACCAGCGCGGACCAGCACCGGGCCAGCCGCAGGCCCAGCTGCGGCAGCCGCCAGGGCTGGCGCAGGATCGCCACCCGCTGCGCGGTCCCCAGGCCGAGCGGCGCGTTGCACTCGACGACGTCGTGACCGGCCGCGCGCAGCCCGTCACGCAGCACCGCCACCCGGGGGTGGGCGGCGGCGTCGTAGGTGCCGAAGACGACGATGCGCACGGGCCCATCCTTTCCCGCCCCCGGCGGATCGGTCTCCTCCCACCTCGGGCCGCACTACCGTGGGCCGCACCATGAGGATCCTGATCACGGGGGGCGCCGGCTTCATCGGGTCCCACTTCGTCCGCACCCTGCTCACCGACGGCTACCCGGCGTTCGCCGGCGCGCAGGTGGTGGTGCTGGACAAGCTCACCTACGCCGGCAACCTGGCCAACCTCGCGCCGGTGGCGCACGACCCGCGGCTTCACGTCGTCGAGGGCGACATCCTCGACCCGCGGCTGGTCGACGAGCTGATGGCCGGCACCGCCCTGGTCGTGCACTTCGCCGCGGAGTCGCACGTGGACCGCTCGATCCTCGGCGCGGCCGACTTCGTCATGACCAACGTGGTCGGCACCCAGACCCTCCTCGACGCCGCCCTGCGTCGCGGCGTCGGCACCTTCGTGCACGTCTCCACCGACGAGGTCTACGGCTCCATCCCCGAGGGCTCCTGGCCGGAGACGCACGGCCTCGAGCCGAACTCGCCGTACTCCGCGTCCAAGGCCGGCAGCGACCTGCTCGCCCGCGCCTACGCGCGCACCCACGGGATGGACGTGCGGATCACCCGCTGCTCGAACAACTACGGGCCCTACCAGTTCCCCGAGAAGGTCATCCCGCTCTTCGTCACCAACCTGCTCGACGGCAAGGACGTGCCGCTCTACGGCGACGGGCTCAACGTGCGCGACTGGCTGCACGTGGACGACCACTGCCGCGGCATCGCCCTGGTGGCCGAGAAGGGCCGTCCGGGCGAGGTCTACAACATCGGCGGGGGCACCGAGCTGACCAACCGCGAGCTGACCGAGCGGCTGCTCGCGGCGTGCGGCGCGGACTGGTCGCGGGTGCGGCCGGTGGAGGACCGCAAGGGTCACGACCGCCGCTACTCGGTGGACATCGGCAAGATCTCCGCCGAGCTCGGCTACGCCCCGCAGGTGCCGTTCGAGCAGGGCCTGGCCGAGACGGTCCAGTGGTACCGGGACCGCCGGGACTGGTGGGAGCCGCTCAAGGAGCGGGCGGCCCTCTCCCGATGACCCGCCCGATGACCCGCTGGCTGGTCACCGGCGCCGGCGGGATGCTCGGCCACGACGTCCTCTCCGTGCTCGCGGGGCGGGAGCAGGACGAGGTGCTGGGGCTGGACCGGGCCGCGCTGGACGTCTCCGACGCCGTGTCGTGCCTGGATGCCGTGCGCGGCTGCGACGTCGTGGTGAACGCGGCGGCCTACACGAAGGTCGACGACGCCGAGACCCACGAGCCCGAGGCGTTCGCCGTGAACGCCGTCGGCGCGGCCAACCTGGCCCGGGCCTGCGCGCGGCACGGGGTCACCTTGGTGCACGTCTCCACCGACTACGTCTTCGACGGAGTTGCTGCTGAGCCGTACCCGGAGCGCGCGCCGCTCGCCCCGCGCTCGGCGTACGGGCGGACCAAGGCCGCCGGGGAGTGGGCGGTGCGGGCCGAGCTCCCCGACCGCTCCTACGTGCTGCGCACCGCGTGGCTCTACGGCGAGCACGGCCCGAGCTTCGTGCGCACGATGCTCCGGCTGATGGGCGAGCGGGAGACCGTGGACGTCGTCGACGACCAGCACGGCCAGCCCACCTGGTCCCTCGACCTCGCCCACCGGATCGTGGCGGTCGTCGACGCCGGCGCGCCGGTGGGGACCTACCACGCCACGAACGCCGGCTCCACGACCTGGTGCGGGCTGGCGCGCGCCGTCTTCGAGCTGGCCGGGGCGGACCCGGCGCGGGTCCGCCCCACCAGCACCGACCGGTTCCCGCGGCCCGCGCCCAGGCCGGCCTGGTCGGTGCTCGGCCACGACGCCTGGCAGCGCGCGGGCCTGGCCCCGTTGCGGCCGTGGCGCGAGGCGCTGGCCGAGTTCTGCCGCGACCTGCGCTGACCGCCCGTGGGAATGTCTCCGTGGTGATCACCCGGAGGGGAGAGGAGCCGGCAGCGGGGTAGTGTCCGCGCAGTCAGGACGCCGGAGCCGGGACCGACGGGTGCGGGGAGACATGAGCTCAGACGCTGTGAGCCCAGAAGCTGTGAGCCCAGACGACGTGCGCGACCGCCGGCTGGTGGACGACCCGACCTCGCAGGTCGTGCACGAGGAGCGCCCCTGGGGCGGGTTCGAGCAGCTGGCCCACAACGTCACCTGCACCGTGAAGATCATCCGGGTGGACCCGGGGCACCGGCTCAGCCTGCAGCGGCACAGCCACCGCGGGGAGTTCTGGACCGTGCTGGACGAGCCGATGACCATCGAGGTCGACGAGCACACCTGGGTCGCGCAGCCCGGCGAGAAGGTGTGGGTGCCGCAGGGCTCGACGCACCGGATGAGCAACCGCGGCGAGCGGCCCACCCGCATCCTCGAGATCGCCTTCGGCGACTTCGACGAGGCCGACATCGAGCGGCTCGAGGACGACTACGCCCGCCAGATGGTGCCGCCGACCAACCCCGACCGGCACTACGCCGCCCCGCCCGGGCACGTCGACTGACCCGCGTCTAGCCCTGCGGCGCGTCGTCTAGGGCGCAGGCTAGAGAGCCGCATACGGTCCTCGAGTGGACCCGGTGCGCAACCCCTACGCCCCCGGCGCCGGGCAGCGCCCGCCCGAGCTGGCCGGCCGCGACCGCGAGCTGGCGCGGTTCGACGTCGTGCTCGAGCGGATCGCGCGCGGGCGGCCCGAGCGCAGCCTGGTGCTCACCGGGCTGCGGGGCGTGGGCAAGACGGTGCTGCTCAACGCGCTGCGCAGCCAGGCCGTGAACCGCCTGTGGGGCACCGGGAAGATCGAGGCGCGGCCGGACCAGTCGCTGCGGCGGCCGGTGGCCAGCGCCCTGCACATGGCGGTGCGCGAGATCGCCCCCCGGCACCGCGACCCGGACCGGGTGGACGAGTTCCTGTCCGTGCTCAAGGCGTTCGCGCTGCGCGACCCGGCCCCGCCCAAGGGGGCGGCCAAGCAGTGGCAGCCGGGCATCGACGTCCCGGCAGCACGCGGGCGGGCCGACTCCGGCGACATGGAGATCGACCTGGTCGAGCTGCTCTCCGACGCCGCGTCGGTGGCGCAGGACGTCGGCGTCGGCATCGCGCTGTTCGTCGACGAGATGCAGGACCTCGGCCCGGTCGACGTCTCGGCGGTGTGCGCCGCCTGCCACGAGCTGAGCCAGTCCGGCGCGCCGCTCATCGTCGTCGGCGCCGGGCTGCCGCACCTGCCCGCGGTGCTCTCGGCCAGCAAGTCCTACAGCGAACGGCTGTTCCGGTACCTGCGGATCGACCGCCTGGACCGCGAGGCCGCCGACCGCGCACTCACCGCGCCGGCCCTGGACGAGGGCGCGGAGTTCGAGCCGGCCGCGCTGGACGCCCTCTACGCCGCGACCGACGGCTACCCCTACTTCGTGCAGGCCTACGGCAAGGCCGTCTGGGACGCCGCCCCGGCCAGCCCGGTCACCGCCGAGGACGTGCGGGTCGCCGCTCCCGAGGCCGAGGCCGAGCTGGCGCTGGGCTTCTTCGGCAGCCGGTACGAGCGGGCGACGCCGGCCGAGCGGGAGTACATGCGGGCGATGGCCGACCTGGCGGTGACGGAGGGGGCCGCCGGCGATGACGGCCCCGACGGCAGCGACGAGCCGGTGGCCACCAGCGCGGTGGCCGACCTGCTCGGCCGCAAGCCCTCCACCCAGACCCCGGCCCGGGACAGCCCGAACAAGCACGGCCTGCGCTCCAGCGCCGAGCGCGGGCACATCCCGTTCACGGTGCCGCCCTTCGGGCGGTACCTGCGGGGGCACGGGGGGTAGGTCTGCGCGCCTTCGGTCCCGGGTCGGCGCCGTTCGGCGTCGGCGGCCGGCGGTCCGGCCTCGCCTCGAGGGCAGAGGCGCTGG
>JBQCIO010000028.1:0-61138 GCA_051953655.1 Motilibacteraceae bacterium | reverse complement strand
CCGGGTTTACTTTCCTTCCCCCCCCCCCCCGGCGGGTCTTTACACCTGGGTTCCTCTGCCTATTATGGTGGGGGGGGCCGGGTGCCAATTTGTTCCGGGCCCCGACCTCATGACCGGCCCGCAGGGGACCGGCTCAGTCCTGCTCGCCCTCCCCCGCGAGCTCGAGCACCTGCCGGGCCGAGCGGACGACGGCGGCGTCGACCATCCGCCCCCGGTCGTCCAGCACCACTCCCGACCCCGCCTGCTCGAAGGCCTCCACCAGGGCGCGGGCGGCCGCCACCTCCTCCGGACGCGGGCTGAACACCTCGTTGATGACCGCGACCTGCGCAGGGTGGATGGCGGTCCGTCCACGGAATCCCAACGCCTGCAACGAACGAGACGTGGCGGCGAAGTGCTCGAGGTCGCGGAAGTCCGTGGAGGTCGGCGCCACCGGCGCGGCGATGCGGGCCGCTGCCGAGGCGACGACCACCTGCAGCCGCAGGGGCGCGAGCTCATGCCGGTCCCGATCGGGCATGAGCCCTAGCTCGGCGACGAGGTCTGCCTCACCGATGCCCAGCCGGCGCACCCGAGGCGCCCTCGTCAGCCGCGTCACGTCCAGGAGCCCTTGGGCGGTCTCCACCAGAGGCAGCACCCCGACGGTGCCGGGGTCGATGCCGTTCTCCTGCTCCCGCCGCGTGATCTCCGCGTCGACGAGCTCGAGCAGGTCCACCTCCGCCTTCGGGACGACCACGCCGTCGAGCGCACGGCACACGACGGCCGCCAGGTCCGCATCGACGCTCTCGGCGTTGATGCGGACCCAGCACGCCGGGCCCCCCACGCGTTCCGGCTCGCGCAGCCAGCGGGCAACCGCGCCGCGCGCCGCGTCCTTCGCCGGCTCGGCGACAGCATCCTCGAGGTCGGCGATGAGCGCGTCGGCGCCCCGGCCGGCCGCTCCGGCGAGCCGGTCCGGCCGGTCGCCGGGGACGTAGAGATAGCTGCGGGGAAGGCGTGAAGACCGCGGAGAGGCCACACCTCATCGTAGGGCCGGGCGTGCGCGCCCACCCAGCACGCCGACAAGGCGTACCGCCAGGCGGAATACCCGTCAGAACCTATTGACGGGCATTGGTTCCGCTCCTACCGTCACGGGCCACCAGGGGGGAATCGTGTTCCTACTAACGGAACGCCACTGGAGGTCAGTGTGCGCCATCAACCCCGTCCATCCCTCCGGCTGCTGATGGCCGCGGGGCTCGTCACCGCTCTCACCCCGGCAGCAGCTGCTCAAGCACACACCCACGCACCGTCCACGGTGCGATGCTCGAGCGTCAGCTCCGCCCAGCTCAGCGCCGCCGTCGGTCACCGCACTGCCGTCGACTCGGCGACTTCGACGACGACCGCCGACGGCACCTCCTACTGCGATGTGCGAGCGCACGTCACCGTCACCGGTTCCCGGCACAGCGTCTCGGTCATCCACCTTCGGCTGCAGGTGCCCACCGACTGGAACCGTCGCTTCGTCCAGCTCGGTGGCGGCGGCTTCTGCGGCACGATCCCCACCGAGGGGCAGGGGGGTGACGCACCGCTGCAGGCCGGCTATGCGGTCGCCTCGGACGACACCGGACACCAGGGCAACGCGCTCGACGCCTCGTTCGGGTTCGACAACGACGCCGCGCAGAAGACGTGGGGCCAGCTGTCCGAGCACCTGACCGCCCTGGCCTCCAAGCAGGTCCTGCGCGCGCTGACCGGGAACCGGCCGACCCGTTCCTACTTCGTGGGGTGCTCGACCGGCGGCCGTCAGGCCCTCATGCTGGCCCAGCGCTTCCCGGCCGACTTCGACGGGATCGTGGCCGGCGCTCCCGCCAACCGGCAGAACTACCTGGCGCCGCTGTCGCAGGGCGTGCGCGAGCTGCAGAACCGCGATGCGAACCACGACGCCATCCTGGACGCGGCGGCCGCCGCCGTGGTGCAGCAGGGCGTCCTCGGTGCCTGCGACGGCACCGGCGTCGGCGGCGACACGGTGGCGGACGGCATCATCCAGGACCCCCGGCTGTGCACCTTCGACCCGGACACGCTCCGGTGCCCCGACGGCGTCAGCACCGGCTGCCTCTCTCCGGAGCAGGTCCAGGTGGTCAAGGAGTGGTACGACAGCCCGCGCAGCACGAGGGGCAAGGAGCTCTACCCGGGCGGTCTGCCAGTCGGGTCCGAGGGCAGCTGGCTCGGGTACGACATCGGCAGCGACACCTCGTTCGCTGGCGGCGCCTTCGCCGAGCAGTCCCTGCGCTACCTCGCCTTCCCGCGCGACCCCGGTCCGGACTACTCGCTCTACGACTTCGACCCGACCCGGGACGCGCCCCGGCTGCGGGCGATGGCTCACGAGTACAACAGCGACTCACCGAACCTCGACGCGTTCCACGCCCGGGGCGGCAAGCTGATCCTCTACCACGGCCTCGCCGACCCGCTGATCTCCCCGTTCGGCACCATCCAGTACTACGAGGACGTCGTGCACCGCTACGGCTCGCTGTCCGCGACCCAGCGCTGGGCCCGGCTCTTCCTCCTGCCCGGCGTCTACCACTGCACCGGTGGTCCCGGGCCGGACACCGTCGACTGGCTCTCGACCATCCGTGGCTGGACCGAGCAGGGGACGGCGCCGGACGAGGTCGTGGCCAGCAAGGTGGTGGGCGGCGCGACGACGATGCAGCGTCCCGTCTACGCCTACCCGCTGGAGGCTGCGCACGTGGCCGGGACGGACCCGGACACGGTCAGCGGCTGGGCGCCGGTCATGGGCCCGCGCGGACGGGACCTCGCCGTCCAGCTCTGAGCACCACCGATCGTGAGCGGCCCGGGCGACCTCGCCCGGGCCGCTCGCGCGCGCGGGACGCGCCTCCCAGTCCCTATGACGACAGCTGTCGAACCGGGTGCCTCGCCGCACGACGACAGGGCGACCGGCGGCGGAGCAAGGGTGGCTGGTGACGGGAGCTGCTCCCGCAGTGGGCAGTTCGACATCCCGGCCGCCGGTCTGCCGGATCTTGATGCATGACCGGCCTCTGCTGAGCGTGGACGCGGCCGTTTCGGCCTCAAGATCCGCCGGCTGCTCCGACTGCTCGTAGGTGGCTTCGAGTCGTTGCCATCTCTTGACCCTTCCGGCGCTGGTTCTCCTGGACGGCCGGCTGCCCGAGACGGAGGCCGCGCTGGAACGCGGGGCGATCAGCGTCGAGCACGCCCGGATCGTGTTCCGCGGCACCGAGCACCGCACCGGCACCAAGTGCGCCCTCATCGAGGCCGGGCTGATCCGCTCCGGGGCCCTGCCCGCCCCGGGCAAGCGCACCGACCGCACCACCACCTCCCTGCGCGACTCCGTCCGCCGCCAGGTGCTGCGGGTGCGCGGACCCGAACCGGACGAGGACCACGCCCGCGCCCCCGAGGAAGGGCACGAACCGCTGCCCGGCCGCCTGGCCGCCGTCCGGGACGTCCTCGCCGCCGCACCCCAGATTTCGGTGCCCTGGACCGGGGCGCCCACCGCCCACGGACGCGCCGTCCTGCCCATCGTCGTGATCCCCGCCGAAGCCATCCTCGGCGCGGACCAGGACACCGGATCAGAACCCGGCCTGCTGCGCGGGCACGGCCCCGTCCCCTCCGCCGCCGCCCGCGACCTCGCCCTGGCCGAGAGACGCTGGCGGATCGCCCTCGTCGACAAGCACCACCAGCTGCTCGCCGTCGACACCTACGAACCCACCCAGGCCATCCGCGACTGGGCCATGACCAAGTATGAACGCTGCAGCACCGCCGGCTGCGCCACACCTACCCCCTCACCGAGCACGAGACCGCCGACATTCCGGCTAGCAGCAGCTGGGGCAGCGCGGAACACGACGGGGAGTTCCCGTTCTCGGCGGTTCCCGCTGGGCTGGATGAGCCCCGGTCGTGCTGCCATGAACAGCCGCATAGGCTCCGCCGCATGGAGGACGACGTGGCCCCTGCCCCGCACTCCGACCGCGCCCGCACAGCCTGGCTGGCCGCGGACGCGCTGGCCGTGCTGGTGTTCGCGGCCGTCGGGCGGCGCAGCCACGCCGAGGCGGGTTCGCTGGTCGGGGTGCTCGCCACCGCCTGGCCGTTCCTCGTCGGGACCGGGGTGGGCTGGCTGCTCAGCCGGGCGTGGGCCCGCCCGACGCAGCTGCTGCCGACGGGCGTGGTCGTCTGGCTGAGCACGGTGGCGGTCGGCATGGTGCTGCGCAGGCTCACGGACCACGGGACGGCCGCCTCGTTCGTCGTGGTGGCCCTGGTCGTGCTCGGAGCGTTCCTGCTCGGCTGGCGCGCGCTGACACAGGTCGTGGCCCGGCGTCGGACGCCGGCGCCGGGCCGGTGACCGAGGCGGTGCACCGGCACGGCTCCGGGTCGCTACGCGAGCCCTGGGTCCGGAGCGGCGTCGCGGGGCTGCTGCGCTCAGCGGTGTCCGGCGGTGCCGCGCTCGGTTGGGTCGATCCCCCGGAGCCGGGCGAGCTCGACGTGCTGCTGGCCGAGCTCGCGCTCGCGGCGGCGACCGGGGACGCCGACGTGGCTCTGCTCACCGCGGGCACGGACGTGCTGGGCTTCGGCTACTGGCGGCGCTACGCCCGGCCGACCCACCGCCCGCACGCCGACCTCGAGCGGCTGGTCGTCGCCCCCTCGGCTCGTGGGCACGGTCACGGCCGCGGCCTGCTGCGGACGCTGGTCGAGTCGGCCCGGGCCGCGGGGGTGGAGGTGCTGACGCTCGACGTCCGTGGCGACAACGACGCCGCGATCTCCCTCTACGTCGGCGAGGGGTTCACCGAGTACGGCCGGCTGCCGGGCTTCGTGGCGGTCGGGGACGCACGCTGGGACAAGGTCTTCATGGCCCGGCGTCTCGACGGCGAGCAGGTCCGCGCAGAGCTGGTGCATGCGCAGCCGGTCCAGGTCACCGACCACCTGGTCGGCTGGGTGGTGCTCCAGCGCGAGGACGGGTGCGTGCTGCTCGCGCGGCGGGCGGGCGTGGCCTACGCCGACGGGCTGTGGGGGCTGCCCGGAGGCCACGTCGAGGACGACGAGACCGTGGCCGCCGGCGCCGCCCGCGAGCTGCGCGAGGAAGTGGGGGTGCGGGCCGACGCGGCCGTCCTGGAACCGATCGGCGTCACGCGGTACGTGGACGGGCCGAACCGCGGCACCGACTTCTTCTTCCGGGCCCTCCGCTGGGAGGGCGACCCGGCCCCGGTCGCCGAGTGCTCCGAGGTCGGCTGGTTCGACCCGGCGCAGCTGCCCGGCGACGCGCTGCCGTGGCTCGGCACCGCGCTGCGTCATCACCTGCTCGACGGCCGGTGGATGGCGGACCACCCGGCGTCCTGAACGTGGCCTCGGCGGGTCGATCAGGTGACCGGCGCGACCCTCACACGTGCGCTTCCGGATGGAAGGGGGCTGCGGGAGCGGAGGGACGACCGGCGGCCGCGCCCCGCAGCTGGGCCACGAGCTCGGTGACGTACCAGCGGCGGAACCGCCGGTGATCCTCCGGCGCGGCGAGCGTGAGCAGCTGCGCCTCGCGGGCGTAGGCGTCCGCCTGGTCGAGCGCTCGCAGGTAGCGCTCGCCGGCGTCGGCAGCGGACAGGGGCAGGCGCAGGGACAGGTGCGTCAACGGCTCGCCGCGCTGGGCGGCGGCGAGCGCCTGCCGCTTGATGGCGTCCCGCGGCGCGGCGAAGTCGTGCAGGACGCTGTCGACGAGCTCCGCGAGCGGGGCGGGCAGCGGCGCCCCTGTCTCGTTCCCCTCCAGCATCGAGAACTCACGGACGAGGTTGTCGATGTGCGCCTTGGCGGCGACGAGCAGGTCGGTGGGGACGTCGCCGAGCTCGACCGGGAACCGCCGCGCCCCCACGTCCTCCGCGTCGGCCTCGGTCCAGGCGGCGAGGAGGTCCTCGACGTCGCCGTCGGCAGACCGGTGCGTCCCGGGCTCCAGCTCGGCCCACACGACCTTGCCGCCATCGGGCTGAGGCGTGGCGCCCCAGCGCGCGGCGAGCGCCTGGACCAGGGCCATGCCCCGGCCGGTCATGTTCGTGGTGCTGGGCGAGGGCTGCACCGGCGGGCGGGGATCGGCGTCGGAGACCTCGACGCGGACCCGACCCGGACCACCCGACACGCGCAGGTCCACGGGCGGCCGCCCGTGCTGCATCGCGTTGGCGAGCAGCTCGGCGGCGACCAGCGCGGCGTCGTCGACGAGCGCGGTCGCCCCGAGCGCGACGAGCTCGCGCTCGACGTAGCGGCGCCCCTCCCGCACGGCTTCGGCCCCGTCGCCGAGGTGCATCCGCCCCTGCCTCCTGCCTGACCGCCGGGGGTACCGGCGAGAAGTGGACCTCCCCCTATTGCTCCCGCAGCACCGATCCTAGGCATCCCGGCATCGTTCACACCTGTCGCGGGCCTGCGTGGCCGAACACTGTGTGCCCGAACAGCCCCGGCGGGTCAGCGAGGCTCAACCGCGTAGGGCGGGAAGGACCTGGCGCCCGAGCAGGTCGACCGCCTCGAGCACGTCCGGGCCGAGAGGCGGCCCGAAGGACAGGTGCTCGGCCCCCATGCCCTGCAGCCGGCGGCAGCGCGCCACCACCTCGTCGACGTCGCCCGCGATGCCGAGGGCGAGCATCCGCTCGTCGACCAGCTCGGCGGCGGCGGCGAGACCCCGGCTGGTCAGCTCGGCGGTGATCGGCGCGAAGTCTTCCACGGTGAGCCCGGCCCGCTCGAGCAGGTACGGGGCGAACGATGGCCCGTAGTAGGCCAGCTTCTCGGCGAGGGCGTGGCGCGCCGCGTCTCGGTCGGAGTGGACGGAGACCCAGACGCAGGCCGGGATGTCGAGGCTCTCCGGGTCACGTCCGGCCGACTTGGCCCCGCGCAGGATCTGCTCGCGCGCCTCGCTGAAGTGCTCGGGCGGGTAGAGCAGGGCGAGCACCCCGTCCGCGGTGCCCCCCGCCATCTCCAGCATCCGGGGGCTCATGCCGCCGACGTAGATGGGCGCCGCGGCGGCAGGGAAGCGCAGGTGCGCCTCCGCCCCCCACCAGGGCGGAAGATCCGCCGCGTCGACATCTCCACCGAGGAGGGCGCGGACGACGCGGACCGCCTCCGCGGTCCTGCTCAGGGGACGAGGCCGCTCGAGCCCCGCCCACCCGAGGAACTCCGCGGATCCCGCGCCCACACCCAGCAGGAAGCGACCGTCGGAGATCTCCTGAAGGGTGGCCGCGAGCATGGCGATCTCGGTCGGATGGATCGAGTAGGGATTGAGGATCCCGATGCCGAGGCGCAGCCGGCTCGTGCGGGCAGCCAGCACGCTGACCAGCGCCGGAGCCGAGCGCAGCAACAGGTCGTTGGAGATCCACAGCTGGTCGAAGCCGTGCGCCTCGGCCCGCTGGGCGATCGCCGTCAGCGTCGCGACGTCGAGGTCATTGTTCAGCCGCAGCGAGAACTTCATCCGTCGCCTTCCCCATGGGCCGCATGTCCGTCGGCGACGTCGTCGTCGACGGCGAGGGCGTCCAGCTCGACCTCGACGAGGAAGCCCTCGCCGACCAGCGCCCCGACGTAGAGCGTGGTGTTGGCGGGGGCGACGTCGCCCAGCACCTCCGCGTGGGCCCGGGCCGCCGCCTCCCAGTCGGCCCCGGGCGCGAGGAGGAGCCTGCTGCGCACGACCGTCTCGCGGTGCGCACCCAGCTTCTCGGCGGCGGCGACGGCCCGGTGCAGGCAGGCGAGCGCCTGCCGGTAGGTGTCGCCCGGGTGCAGCACCCCGTCCGGCCCGTGCGCGGTCGTGCCGCTCACCGCGACGAGGTCGCCGTGCCGGGCGGCCCGCGAGTAGCCGGCAGCACGTTCCCAGCCGGTGCCGTCACGGAACCTGGCGAACTCGGCGCGTCCGGTCGCGAGGGGTTCCGCCCCGGTTCCAGGGGCTGCCGGTACCGGCGGCTGTCCCTGCGCGGAGTCGGTGTACTCCTCGATCCGCGCCACCTGACCGTCCCTGACCGTCACCCGCATCGCCGCGTGGGCCTGCTGGGTGCGGTCGTCCCCCCGCCAGCGGATCTGGAAGACGCAGCGCTGGAAGTAGCCGTCGGGCAGCAGCTCGATGCGCAGGTCACTGGCCGAGAAGTGGTCGAACTCCCGCGCCATCCGCCGCACGGCCTCGACGCTGTAGGCCTTGTCGCGTTCGATGCCGTCGGTGTTGTGCCAGACGACGACGTCGTCGGCGTAGATCCGGGCGACGGTCTCGGCGTCGCCGGACAGGATCGCGGCCATCAGGCGCTCGGCCAACGTCCGCACGTCCGCCTCGTGCGAGGCCACCCCTGGGTCGGCCTCTGCCAGCCGGGCCAGCTCGTCGGCGCGCCGCAGCTCCGATGCGTCGTCGAGCAGCTGAAGTCGCTGCACCGCCAAGGGAATGTTGCCGTCGTTCCACAGTGCGTCGTGGAAGCCGCGGAGATCGAACCCCTCACCGTCCCGGCGAGCGCAGTCGGCGAGCAGACCGAGCAGCTGGCTCTTCCCGGTCTGGTAGCTCAGCCCCTGCCCCGGCGTCGCCGCGAAGAACGCCGCCTCGTCCGCCGCGGTGTCGCGGTCCATCGGCACCGCTCGCTCGAGGACCTGCGCGGCCTCCTCGATTCCGATCTCCCCGAGGGCGAGCCGCACGTCCACCTCCACGCGGATCGCCCGCAACCGCATGAAGTTGTAGACGATGGCGCGGGTGACCGGTGCGTCGTCGAACAGCCCGGCCTGAAGCAGCATCTCCTCGTTGTAGAAGGCGATTCCTTCATTGGGGGTGGAGTCGTAGAAGTGCCGGTGCGCGACGTCCGGGTGCCGCCAGCTGAGGGCCAGCTGCTGGTAGTGCGCCCCCTCGTGGACGATGCCGGCGCGTGGATCGGCGGCGTTCGCCCGGTAGAAGTAGGGGAGGTCGGGGCCGGGCGCGGGGACGTAGCTCACTCCGTCCTGGTCGAGCCGGGTCTCGTCGGTGAGATCGTCGCTCACCCCGAGCCAGCGCAGCGGCTCCAGGTAGGCCGGGCGCGGGAGGTTGGTGTAGTGCCGGAGGAACTCCGGTTGGCTCAGCAGCCCGCGTCGCTCGTAGAACGCACGGACCTCGAGCTCGGCCAGCCGTTCCCGCTCGGCCTGCTCCGTCGCCGTCTCGTCGGCAGGGGCCAGGACGGCGGGGCCCGAACGGGCTCGCTCGAACAGCTCGAACGCCTCGGCCCGGTCGCGCTCCTGACGGGCTCGCACGAGGATCTCCTCCGCGGACCACGGGAGCAGCGCCACCCGGTGGAGGTAGAAGCCGAAGCCGGCGCCCCCCACCGGGCAATGGCGTGGCAGCCCGGGTAGCTGGTTCCTGAGCCAGTCCCGCCAGGACCGCACCGCCTCCGCAGCCGACGCCGCAGCCGCGGATGCCTCGTCGCCGGACCCGTCCGGCAGCGACGGCGCGAGCCGCTCGATGGCCTCGCGCACCTGGTCGGCGGCCGCAGCGCTGTCCGCGAGCGCCAGCTCGGCCAGCTCCCGGAAAGCGGATCCGGCCAGGTTCTCGCGCGACTGCTCGAGGGTGGCGGGGATCCAGCGAAGCCGTTCGACGACGGCCTGGGTGCGGGCGGCGTCGAAGGGCGCCGGCGACAGCAGCACGTCGTAGACGTGACCGAGGCTCTGGTCCAGGTAGAACCACGGGTCCCGGCGCCAGGACGCGAGGATCTCGACCTCCCAGCGCACCCGGGCGGTCGCCGACTCCAGCAGCCGCAGGGGCACCTCGAGGTCAGGACGGTCCAGGCTCCGCATCTGCGCCAGCCGCGCCTGCACCTCCGTGGCCCGGGCAAGGTCGGCGGCCACGTCCTCGCGGGTCCAGCTCGGCCGCCAGTCCTCCGGCCGCACCACCCGAGGGATGTCGTCCCGCGACCGCGGGGCCCGGCGACGACGGAACGCCCACCAGTCCTCGGCGAGCGAGGCCAGCTCGGTCTGGACGGCGTCCCGCGCGGGCGCCTCAGGTCGCACGCTCATGCCGCCGCGCCGTCCCGGACCACCTGACCGGCCTGCACGACCAGGCTGATCCCTCGCAGGGCCTCGAGGTCGTCCAAGGGGTCGGCGTCCACGGCGACCACGTCGCCGACGAAGCCGGGACGGATCTGTCCGACGTGGTTCTCGATCCGCAGCAGCCGAGCGGCCGTGGTGGACACCGATTGCAGCGCCTGCAGCGGGGTCAGTCCCGCACCGGCCATGAGCAGCAGCTCGTGCACGGCGGCCGGTGCCCCGTCCACGAGGTCGCCCGGCGGGTAGTCGGTGCCGTTGACCAGCGTGACGCCGGCGGCTATGGCGCGCTGGATGCTGGCCAGGTGCTCCTCGCTGGCGGCCAGCGCGTTCTGGATGGAGTGCTCCTCGAAACCGTTGGCCCGCATCCAGGACTCCGAGCGCGTGACGCACAGCGTCGGGGTGAGGAAGGCGTCGCGCTCGGCGAGCAGCCGGGCGGTCTCCTCGTCGAGCCGGTAGGCGTGCTCGAAGGAACGCACGCCCTGGGCCAGCGCCTGCCGGATGGCCACCGGGTCACCGGAGTGGGCGACCACGTAGGCGTCGTGCTCGTGCGCAGCCCGGACGGCGCCGCGGATCTCGCCGTCGGTCATCTCCGGAGCGGAGAAGTGCTCGCCGGCTCGGGCGAGGCCGCCGTTGATGAAGATCTTGACGTGGTCCGCGCCGGCGGCGAGCTCGGCGGCAGCGGCCTCGTAGAACTCCTGCTCCCCCGTCGCATAGACGCACGCGGAGCCCTCGCCGTGACCGCCGCGGGTGGACACCGCGCGGCCGGCGGCGCGGATGCGGGGGGCGGTGATCCAGCCACGTGCCGCGGCTCGACGCAGCGAGAGGTCGACCGCGTTCTGCTCGTGCACGCAGCGGATCGTCGTGATGCCCGCCTGCAGCGCGTCCCGGGCCCGGCTGGCCGCACGGAACGCCGTGATGCCCGGGTCCTCGGCCTCGTCGGTGTCGGCGAACGGGAACACCACCGACAGGTGGGTGTGGCAGCTGATCAGGCCCGGAAGAAGCCAGCGACCGGCCACGTCGACGACGTCCTCGCCGCCGTCCCCTGCCCAGCCGCTGTCCACCGCGTCGATCCGCCCGCTCCCGTCGACGTGCACTGCGCGACCGCGCAGACGCTCGCCCGTCTCGACGTCGACCACGTTCGCGTTCACCAGCCACATGGGCGTGTCACTCCTCGATGGGGGCGGGCACCAGGGCGCCCGGACGTCGGACCGCGCCACCGTCGGCGTGCAGGACACAGGCGACCTGCCGCCGGTCCTCGAGGAGCACCAGCTGCGGGTCCTCCTCCGCGCAGCGCGCCTGGGCCAGTGGGCAGCGGGGGTGGAAGCGGCACCCGGTGGGAGGCCGGGACGGGTCCGGGACGTCGCCGGGCAGGTCCTGCGGGAGCGTGCCGGCCCCGTCGGCCCGCGGCACCGCGGCCATGAGCGCCTCGCTGTAGGGGTGCGTCGGCGCGGACCAGACGCCCTCGGTGTCGCCGAGCTCGACCAGCCGGCCGAGGTACATGACCGCGGTCCGGTCGGCGATCTGCCGGACCACCGAGAGGTCGTGGGAGATGAACACCATGGCCATGTCCATCTCCCGCACCAGCGAGACCAGGAGGTTGGCCACCTGCGCCTGCGCGGAGGCGTCCAGGGCGCTGATCGGCTCGTCGGCCACGATGGCTGAGGGGCGTGCCGCCAGGGTGCGGGCGATCGCGATCCGCTGGCGCTGGCCGCCGGAGAACTCGTGCGGGAAGCGGCCGGCCGCGTCCGCGGACAGGCCCACACGCTCCAGCAGCGCGGCGACCTCGCGCTTCGCGGACGTGCCGTCGGAGCCGGCGAGCACGAGGCCGTCCGCCACCTGCTCGCCGACCTTGCGGCGCGGGTTCAGCGAGCCGTAGGGGTCCTGGAAGACCATCTGCAGGCCGCGCAGCTGTCCCGGCCGGACCCGTCGGCCCAGGGCCGAGACCGGGTGCCCGTCGAAGACGATCCGCCCCGCGGCGGCCGGCTGCAGCCCGACGACGGCCCGCCCCAGGGTGGACTTCCCGCAGCCGGACTCACCGACCAGGCCGAGGATCTCCCCGCGTGCCACCTCGAGGCTGACCCCGTCGACCGCGCGCAGCGCCGGCCGCCCGCGCCGCTGGTACTCGACCACCAGGTCCTGGACCGACAGCAGGGTCATGTCCCGCTCCGCAGCGGCTCGGGCGGGCAGGCGAGCAGGTGGCCCTCGCCCACGATCTTCACGGTCGGGCGCTGCGCCCGGCACGAGTCCAGGGCGTGCGCGCACCGGGCGGCGAACGCGCACCCGTCCGGCACCTCGCCGAGCGCGGGCGGGGAGCCGGGGATCGGGCGCAGCTCGGCCCGCCCGGACTCCGGGTGCGGCAGGGCGTCGAGCAGGCCTCGGGTGTAGGGGTGGCGGGGCGAGGTGAGCACCTCGTCGCGCCGGCCCAGCTCGGCCAGCCGGCCGCCGTAGAGCACGCAGATGCGGTCGGCCACGGCCGACATCACGCCGCGGTCGTGGGTGATGACGATGACCCCGAGGCCGCGCTCGCGGCGCAGCCGGTCCAGCAGCCGCAGGATCCCGGCCTGCACGGTGACGTCCAGAGCCGTGGTCGGCTCGTCGGCCAGCAGCAGCCGGGGCTCGCAGGCCAGCGCGACCGCGATGGCGATCCGCTGGCGCATGCCGCCGGAGAACTCCCCGGGGTGCAGCCCGAGCGCACGTTCGGGATCGGGGATGCGCACCGTGGCGAGCAGCTCCACCGCGCGGGCCCGCGCCTCGGACTCGCCGAGACCGAGGTGGTGGCGCATGTGCTCGGTGACCTGCCGCTCGACGGTGAGCATGGGGTGCAGGCTGGTGCTCGGGTCCTGGAAGACCATCGCCACCTGCCGGCCGCGGACCGCGCGCATCCGCTTGGCCGGCAGCGCCAGCAGGTCCTCGCCGAGCAGCCGCGCCCGTCCGGAGGTCCGCGCCGCGTGCGGCAGCAGCCGCAGCAGCGCCATCGCCGTCATCGTCTTGCCGCTGCCGCTCTCCCCGGCGATGCCGAAGATCTCCCCCTCGTCCACGGTGAAGCTGAGCCCGTCGACGGCCTTGCGGGGACCGCGACGGGTGGCTAGCCACACGGTGAGGTCCTCGACCTCGAGCAGGGTTCCCATGGTCAGTCCCTGATCGCGCGGGCCGTGCGCGGGTCGAGGGCGTCCCGCAGCGTGTCACCGACGAAGTTGAAGGCCAGCACCACCGTGAGGATCGCCAGGCCGGGGAAGAGGCCCACCCACCAGCGGTCGAAGTTGTCGGCGCCGGCGGCCACCATCGCCCCCCACTCCGCGGGCGGCGGCTGGGCGCCCAGACCGAGGAAGGACAGGCCCGAGAGCAGCAGCACGGCGTTGCCGACGTCGAGCGCGGCCATGACCAGCACCGGGCCGGCGATGTTCGGGCGGAGGTCCACCACCATCGTGCGCGCCGCGGAAGCCCCCAGCAGCCGGCTGGCGGAGACGTAGTCCGAGGTGCGGGCGGAGAGCACCAGACCCCGCACCAGCCGGGCGTAGGAGGGCCAGGACACCACGACCACGGCGAGCACCGCGTTGCGCAGCTGCGGGCCGAGCGCGGCGGCGACCGCCATCGCCAGGATGATCCCCGGGAACGCGAAGACCAGGTCCGCCAGGCGCATCAGTGTGCCGTCGACCCAGCCGCCGAAGAAGCCGGCCACACCGCCGACCACGGCACCCACCAGCACGGCGAGCACGACGAGCATCACCGCCAGCGGCAGGGAGAGCCGCGCGCCGTACATGACCCGGGAGAGCACGTCGCGTCCCAGCTCGTCGGTGCCGAAGAGGTGCTGCGCGGACGGTGCGAGCAGCTTCGGGGCGTCCTGCGCCAGGGGGCCGTAGGGGGCCAGCAGCGGCGCGAGCACGGCCACCGCCACCCACACCGCGATCATCACCACACCGACGGCGGCGAGCGGCTGGCGCCAGGGCGACCGCGTGGCCGCCCGCGAGCGCCGGTCCTGCGCCGGCGCCAGGGCTCCCTGGACCGCGTCGGCGCTCACCACAGCCACATCCGCGGGTCGATGACGCCGTAGAGGACGTCCACCAGCAGGTTCATGACGATGTAGACCACGGCCACGACGACGCTCACCCCCATGATCGCCGGGAGGTCGAGGTTGACCGCGCTCCGGTAGGCGTACTGCCCCAGGCCCGGCCAGGAGAAGATGTTCTCCACCAGCACCGCGCCGGAGAGCAGGCTGCCGAACGCGACGCCGGCGACCGTGATGATGGCCAGCAGCGCCGGGCGCAGGACGTGCCGCAGCACGACGGTCCGCTCGGGCAGGCCCTTCGCCCTGGCGGCGCGTACGTAGTCGTTGCCGAGGATCTCCAGCACCGACGCGCGGGTGAAGCGCAGCAGCATGCCCACGGTGTAGACCGCCAGCACGAGCGCCGGCATCACCAGGTGGGCCGCGGCGGACCGGAACACGGTCCACTGACCCGCGAGCAGGGCGTCGACGCTGAACATCCCCGTGACGTGCGGAGGGGCCGTCATCCCAGGTTCCAGCCGACCGCCTCCGGGGAGCAGGCCGAACTTGAAGAACAGCAGGTAGAACGCGACGAGAGCCACCCAGAACGTCGGCATGGAGACGCCGGCGAGGCTCACGACCCGCAGCACCTGGTCCGGCCAGCGGTCGCGGGTGACGGCGGCGAGCACGCCGAACGCCACCCCGACCACGAGCGAGAGCACGATGGCGAACAGGGCCAGCTCGAGCGTGGCCGGCACGTACTCGGCCAGGTCCTGCGCCACCCCCCGGTGGCTCTGCTGGGACTCGCCGAGGTTGCCCTGCACGAGATGCCCGAGGTAGGTCAGGTACTGCACGGGCAGCGGCTTGTCCAAGCCGTACTTGGCACGGAAGGCGGCCACGGCCTCCGGGTCGCCGATCGCCCGCTGCCCGAGGTTGGCGGCGGCCGGGTCGCCCGGCACCAGCTGGGTCAGCACGAAGGCGACCAACGTGATCCCCACGCACAGAACGAGCGCGGCCGCGAGCCGCCGGCCGATGAAGCGGAGGAAGCTGCCGGAGCGGGCCCGCGCGCTGCGTGCGCGCGGGCTCGCTCCGGCGAGGGTCGTGCTAGCCGAGCTCACTGATCCCGACCAGCCACAGGGCGTTCGACTGGAGGTTCTTCAGCGACTTGGCGCCGACGAGGATCTGCGCCGGCTGGATGAGCGGCATGAACGGGCTGGACTGGTTCATGCTCGTCTGGATCTGGTGGTAGAGGTCGGCGCGGGAGGTGTCGTCGGTCGTCGTGCCCGCCTTGTCGCCCAGCGACTCGAGGGCCGAGTCCGCGCCCTTGGCCCAGCCGGCCCGAAGGCCCACCAGCTGACCCGGCAGGAAGTTCAGGTAGTCGCCCGGGTCCGGGTAGTCCGGGCCCCACTCCCACAGGCCCATCTCCTCGGTCCCGGCCCGGTAGGTGTCCAGCGCCGTCTGCACCGACGCCGGCGCGAGCTTGACGTTGATCCCGACGTCCTTGAGGTTCGCCTGGACCTTGGCGGCGAGGTCACCGAAGTTGAGGCCGTTCACCTGGATGTCGCTGGGGTAGCTCAGGGTCACCGTCGGGCTTGTGAGGCCGGAGGCGGCCAGCGCGGCCTTGGCCTTGTCGACGTCGCGCTTCACCCCGTCGGAGGCGCCGAGCGCTCCGAGGAACATCGTGGGGATGACGCCGGGCGCCTGCACGGCGCCGGTCCCGGCCTGGGTCACCAGGCCCTGGTAGTCGATGCCGTAGCGGACGGCCTCCTGGAACTTGGGGTTCGAGGTGGTCTTCGAGATCTTCGGGTTGTTGTTCGTGAAGACGAAGAAGACGTTGGGGGACGCGCCGTTCACGACCTGCAGGGCGTCCAGGCCCTTGGCCTGGTCCGGGGAGAGGTCGACGGCCACCTGCGACTCGCCCTTGAGCACGTTGAGCCGCTGCACGTTGGCCTGCACGTTGCGCACGACGACCTTGGAGTAGGCCGGCGGGGTGCCCCAGTAGTTGGGGTTGGCGGTGAGGACCACCTGCGTCGTCGTGCTGTAGCTGTCCAGCACGTAGGGGCCGCTGCCCTGCGACTTCGTGTTGAGCTGCGTCTCCGCCGTGTCCGACTTGTCCGCACCCTCGGCGTCAGAGCCACCGGCGGCCTTCACCGCCTTGGAGTTGAGGATGCCCAGGGCCGGGTTGGGGACGATGAACGGGATGGCGGGGTTCGGCTTGTCGCTCTTGAGGACGACCGTGGAGGCGTCCGGAGCGCTCACCGTGACGCCGTCCATGAGGAACGACGGGTTCCCCTTGAGGTTCTTCACCCGGTTCAGCGAGAAGACCACGTCTGCGGAGGTCACCGGGGTGCCGTCGGAGAACTTGGCCTTGGTGGTGAGCTTGAAGGTGTACGTGGTGCCGTCCGACGACGCCGTGTAGGACTCGGCCAGGTCCGGCACCGGCTTGGTGACGTCGCCGCCCTTGAAGGTGAGCAGCGTGTCGTACATGGCGTGGTCGATCATCAGACCCGTCGGCTCGAACATCCGGCCGGGGTCCACGGTCTTGAGCTGGAAAGCGGTGTCCAGGACCAGGGTCTTGTTGCTCGCTGCAGCCCCAGCGCCGGACTGCCCGCTGGCCGACGACGAGGACGAGCACGCCGCGGTGGAGAATGCGAGGGCCAGGCTGGTCACGGCGACCCCGACGTGACGGATCTTCATGCGACCTCCTCGGGCGTTCCCCGCTGACGGGGACAACGGCCGGGTGCGGGAACGATTGCGCAACCATTTACCCAGCGTGAGCGGGGTGTCAAGGACTAGGTCCAGCAGTCGGGCACAGGCGTCGCGGGCCCGTGCTGCCACGCTCAGCGAGGGGGTGCGGTGGACTCGCGGACGACCAGATCCGCGCCCACCCGGTACTCGGTCGCCGGACCTCGCGAGGTGCCTTCGGTGATGCGCTGCAGCAGCACCGAGACGGCGAGCTCGCCCATCCGTGCCGCGTTGTTCTCCATCACGGTGATCGCCGGGTGCCACCAGCGGGTGAGGGTGTCGTCCTCGTAGCAGAGGACGCTCAGGTCGTCGGGGACGGCCACGCCCGCCTCCCGCAGCGCGGGAAGCGCGCCCTGGGCGGCCTCGTGGTTGCTCAGCAGCAGGGCCGTCGGCCGGCGGCGCAGCGGCAGCTTCAGCAGGCCCGCCACGGCCGACGCCCCTTCAGTCGGGTCGAACGGCACGCTGCAGACGAGCTCGTCCCGCCACGGGATCCCGGCTTCTCCCAGCGCCACGCGGTAGCCGGCCAGCCGCTCGGCACCGGACGTGACGGCGGTGGGACCAGTGATGGTGGCGATCCGCCGGTGCCCCAGCTCCAGCAGATGGCGCGTGGCCTCCCTTGCGCCCTCGGTCTCTGCGCCGAGGACGCAGTCGCCGACGGGGTGGCGCGGGCGCCGCGCCAGGTGGACGAAGGGCACCCCCGCCGCCCGCACCGCGGCCAGCGCGCGGGCGTCGGAGACGACGGCCACGAGCCCGTCCACCCCGTGCTCGAGGAGGGCCGTGAGGTAGGAGCGCTCCTGCTCCGGCCTGCCACCGGTCACCCCGAGCACCATCTGGTAGCCCGCCGCGCCCAGTCGCGCCTGCGCCACCTGGGCGATGTGCTGGAAGGAGGCGTTGGCCAGGTTGGTCACGACGAGCCCGACGAGCCGGGAGCGATGGGTGCGCAAGCCCTGCGCCATCGCGTTCGGCCGGTATCCCAGCTCGTCCGCCACCTGGCGGACCCGTTCCCTGGTCGCGGCACTGATGCGGGTCGACCCGGACAGCGCGCGCGAGGCGGTGCTCAGAGAGACGCCGCTCCGCTCGGCCACCGCGCGCAGGTCGACCGCCATGGCACCTCCAGCCGTGTCCCCGCATCGCTGTGCGGTGGAGCAGGTCGCAGGCGGTCAGTGTGCATCAACTGCGCAATCGTTTCGACAACCTGGTCGGCACGGGTCAGGAGCGTCGCTGCAGCCTGGGCAGCACCGCGCGGCCGAGCAGCTCCACGCCGCGACTGCCGGACAGGCCGTGGGGCGTCCCGAACTCGACCCTGCGAGCCCCGGCGTCGAGCACGGCCTGGGCCCGGTGGGCGACCTGCTCGGGGGTCCCGGCGAACGCGAACAGGTCGAGCACGTCGTCCGGGACGAGGCGGCCCGCCTGCTCGTGCTCTCCGGCGTCGACGTGGCTCCGGACCCGGGCGATCAGATCGGGGTCCACCAGGCTCGTCGGGTCCAGCTCGGCCACGACCGCCAGGTACATGGCGACCTCCGTGCGCGCGAGGGCGCGCGCCGCCGGGCCGTCCTCGTCGACGACGGTCACCGCCCCGACGACGACCCCGACGGCGCCGTCCGGCCGTCCGGCCGCAGCCAGTCCGGGAGCGATCCGGCCGGACATCACCGGCACCATCGCCGGGTTGGCCGAGCCACCGACCTTGACCTCGTCGGCCAGCTCCCCCGCCATGGCCGCCGTGCTGGCACCCCACGTCCCCACCAGCACGGGCGGTCGGACGTCCGCGAGCCGGTAGCGCAGACGGGTGCCCGGCGTCAGCCGGAACACCTCCCCTTCGACGCCCTCACCCCGTCCGTCGAGCAGCGCCCGGATCACGGCGATGGCCTCGCGCAGGTGCTGCACGGGGCGCGGCTGGCGCAGGCCGAGCGCCTCGAGCCAGGTGCCCCGCGCCAGCCCGACGTAGGCGCGACCGCCGCTCACCTCCTGCAGGGCCGCCACCTGACCGGCGATCTCGTAGGGGTGCTGGGTGTACGGGTTCCAGCAGGCCGCGCCGAGCCGCACCCGGCTCGTGACCCGGGCCATCTCCAGCAACGGGTGGATCGGTGGCTGGAACAGCAGGTCCCCGAACACGCTGAGCACGTCGAAGCCGCAGTCCTCGGCCAGCTGCGCCAACGCGCGGTACTCGGCCGGCGCCTTGTCCGACTGCAGGCCGAGCCCGACCTCCTGGCGGCCGCCGCTCACGTCAGGTCCTCCGTCCGCAACCGGCATCGGCCGGTCCGCTCGATGCGCATGACCAGCCCCTCCTCCGGGTCCGGGCAGCACACCAGCGCATCCTGCTCCAGCCAGTCCCCGTCCGGGAGACGTCGCTGCTTCGCCGGCAGCAGGGGCAGCACCGCCGCCAGCGCGTAGAGGCAGAAGTGCTTCCCGTCCGGCAGTCGCAGCTGCGAGCTGTTCACCAGCTCGACGTAGTCACCGACCGCCAGGCCGCAGACCGACCTGCCGGCGATCCGCTCCACGGTCACCCGCAGGTCGAACAGCTCCATCTCGCCCGTCGCTGCGCCGTCCTCGGCGCCCGCGCCACCGTCGGGCTGCGGCTCGTCACCGCGCTGCACGCCTGCCATCGGATCTCCTCGCGAACGAGCCGCCGTCGCCGGCGAGTGTGGCAGGGCCCGCGACGTCGTCGATCAGTCGGCCAGCATCGTCTTGATCGACCGGCGCTCGGACATAGCGGCGTACCCGTCGGCCACCTTGTCCAGGGGCAGGGACAGGTCGAACACGGGGCCGGGGTCGAACGTGCCCGCGAGCACCCGGTCCAGCAGGTCCGGCAGGTAGCGGCGGACCGGGGCCACGCCCATGCTGAGGGTGAGGTGCTGGCGGAACGGCGGGAAGAGCCCCAGCTGCGGGGTCGTGTGCGGGACGCCGACCGCGCCGATCCGGCCGCCCACCCGCGCCATGCCGATCGCGGTGTCCCAGGCTTCCGGGGTGCCGACGGCCTCGACGACGTGGGCCAGCTCGGCCACGACCGCCAGGTCATGGCGACCTCTGTGCGTACGAGGGCGCGCGCTGCGGAGTCGCGCCCCATCGACAGGTAGGTGCCGACGTCGGCTCCCAGGGGCTCGGCGGCGCAGCGCGCGTTGGGCGCCAGCTGGTCCAGCTGCCTGGTCATGATCTGTGCGACGGGCCGGGAGAAGTAGCCGCCGGAGACGACGAGGTTGCGGCACGGTGCGGCCAGCGGCGCGACGGCAGCCTCGAACTCGCTGGGCGGCACGCTCTCCAGCAGCCGCTGCACCATGTCCGCGCGGGCCGCGACCGACCGCTGGAAGAGGGTCTCGTCCCCGCCCTTCTTCGGCCGCCCGGCGGCCCGGCTCACCGGGCTGCTCATCTGCTCGGTGATCTCTCGGCGCAGCTGCTCCTGGAACTCGGGATAGCCGCCCAGGCCCAGGCGCGACACCAGCCGCAGGACCGTCGGTGTGCTCGTCCCGGCCGACTTCGCCAGCGCGGCCGCGCTGGCCAGCCCGGCGCTCGGGTAGTCCGCCAGGAGCGTGTGGGCCACCTTCTTCTCCGCCGGGCCGAGCTCCTCCATCCGCTCGAAGACGGCGTCCCTGATCCGGCTCACGTCAAGGTCACGATCCGCTCGCCGTCGTGGTAGGCGGCGAACATGGCCGGGGAGTTGTGCGCGACGACGACCGTGCCGTCGGCGCCGACGGCGATGATCCCGCCGCTCGCGTCGCGGGCGGTCAGCTCCTCGGTCATCGTCGCCCCGACCGACTCCGGCAGCGACGTGCCGAGGTAGCGCATCCGGGCGGCGATGTCGTGGGCGACCACTGCCTTGATGAACGCCTCCCCCTCGCCGGTGCACGAGATCGCCACGACGCCGTCCCGGGCGTACGTGCCGGCCCCGACGATGGGGGTGTCCCCCACCCGCCCCTCGCTCTGGTTCACCATGCCGCCGGTGGAGGTGGCGGCGGCCAGGTGGCCCCCGGCGTCGAGCGCCACGGCCCCGACCGTGCCGTGCCGGGCCGGCTCGAGCAGCCGCGCCTGCACGTTCCGCAGCTGCTGCTGGCGGGCCGGGGTGACGAAGTAGTCCGGCTCGGCCGTGGCCAGCCCCCACCCGGTCAGCCGGTCCAGGTCCGGCGCGACCAGCAGGACGGCCCGGGTCTCCTCCATCACCTTGCGCGCCGCCTGCACCGGGTTGCGGGCGCAGCGGCAGGCGGTGATCGCGCCGGCCCGGCCGTCGCCGATCATGACGCAGGCGTCGAGCTCGGCCGTCCCGGCCGCGGTGAGCGCCGCGCCCCGGCCGGCGTTGAACAGCGGGTCGTCCTCGAGCTGCTCCACCGCGGCGCACACCGCGTCCAGGGCCGCCCCGCCCGCCTCCAGCACCCGCGCGCCGGCCGCGTAGGCACGGCTCAGGCCGTCGGCGTAGGAGCCCTGGGCCTCCAGGGTGAGCTCCTCCACCCGGCCGCCCGCGCCACCGTGCAGCACGAGCGACCAGCCGCGCGCCTGAGGGGCGACCTGCAACAGCTGCATCTCTAGGGGACCTTCCGTTCCGTGTCGTCGGTCGTGCTGTCGGGGCCTGCCGTCGGGATCATCGGAGAGCCTGCCGCGGGTCAGCGACCGCCGGCCTGCCGGGTGATGTAGTTGACCGCCACGAAGGCGGAGAACAGCCGCAGCAGGTCGTCGTCGGTGATGCTCACGGTGCGCTCTCCGGCACGCTCCACCCCGCGGACCCAGGTGGCCACCTCGGCCATGTCGGCGGTCTGCACGTCGAGCTCGAGGGTGGCGGGGCGAGAGATCCCCGGCGTCGGCACACCACCGGCGGCGACCCGTCGGACCGCCTCCTCCGCGCCCTCGCGGATGCGCCGGCAGGACTCCTCCGGGTGCAGGTTGAGCGCGCTGAACCGGGTGACAGACTCCTTGGTGGTCACGTGCACCGCCTTGGGCGCGAACGGCTCGGTCTCCCGGCGGGTCACCTCGTCGCCGGAGACGAAGGCGATCGGGACGCCGAAGTGCTCGGCCACCAACGCGTTGATGCCGCTCTCGCCGACCTCCTGGCCGTTCACCCGGGCGGCGGCGAACACCTCGGGGTTGTAGGTGTGCGACAGCGTGGAGGGCCGCCCGGAGATCGAGCCGTGGTAGCCGACGAAGAACGCCGCGTCGAAGGTCTCGTCCAGGCCCTGCATCATGTACCGCGGCTTGTGCCGCCCGGCCAGGTAGGTGGCCCCGCCGGCGATCTGCCGCGGGTCGAGGTTGGCCATCGTGCCGTGCGAGTCGTTGAGCACGACCTCGGTCGCGCCGCCGGCGATCGCGCCCTCGATCGCGGCGTTGACCTCGGCCAGCATCAGCTGGCAGCCGACCTCGTAGCGCGCGCCGCCGGTGGGCCGGCACTGGTCCCAGTCGACGATGCCGGCCACGCCCTCCATGTCGAAGGAGATCCAGACCTTCATGCGTGCTCCTCGGGCTTCTCCGACATCGTGTTCTCCGGGTTCGACTTCTCCAACAGAGGGATCAGGGCCAGCTCGCCGGCCTTCAGGCAGGCCGAGACGTGCGGGGGTCGGTGGTCCGGCTGACCTCGGTGGCGAGCGCACACGGGGGTGGAAGCGGCAGCCCGACGGGACGTCGTAGGGGCGGGGCGGTTCCCCGTCCAGCTCGAACGCGTCGTTGGTGCTGCCCTGGGCGCGGGAAAGGAGCCGGACCTGGTCGCACAGGACTTCCACGCCGAGCGGACCAACCAGCTCCAGGTGGTCGACTCCACCTACGTGCCACGCCCCCGGCCGCAGCCGCTGCCGGGACAACCCGCCCTCCGCTGAACCCGGGCTGATCGCACCGACTGATCTAGACGCTGGGATGAGGACCGCGAACCCCATCTGGAGAGCCACCGCAGACTCTATGAACGACATGGGTGCTACGCGTCTCGAGAGCCTGTCCCAGACGACAACATCGGCGGACCACTAGGTCATGGTCGCGCGGCGATGCGTCGACGCAACTGGTCCTGCCACCCGTCCTCCGGCTTGGCGGTCTCGATCCACCAGGTCGCGCCGGCCTCGACGTAGTCCGCCAACTCGCTCCGGAGCGCCTCGGGGGCCTCGGCCACCTCGGCCCAGACAGCGATCTCGTAGCCCGTGAGGTCCCCGCGTTCGGCCTGGACCTGGTCGCGGACCTCGGCGATCTGCGCGGCGGAAGGTCGCGCGAGGCGCCGGTCAACCCAGGTGATGGGGACCGCACCGTCCCAACGCGCTGCACGGCTCATCGGTCGGCGGTTCGGCAGCGTCCCTCCGACCCATATCGGGATCCGTGGGCGCTGCACCGGACGGGGCCGGAACGTGACCGGCTGGAGGCGCAGGTGTCGCCCGGTGTAGGCGAACGGCTCACCGCTCCAGAGCCCCTCCAGGATCTCCAGGCCCTCGTCGAGCAGCTCGGCCCTGGACACCGGGTCGGCCACCTCACCGAAGCGGCCGAAGTCGCCCTCGGCGGGCGAGCCGAGCCCGACGCCGAGGACGAGCCGACCGGCGCTGAGGACGTCGAGGGTCGCTGTCTGTCGTGCCAGCACCCATGGGCGCCGCCGGGAGACCGGGGTGACCATCGTGCCGATGAGGATCCGCTGAGTGCGGTCGGCGATCGCTGCGAGCGTGATCCAGGGGTCCACGATCGCAGGGCCGTCGCCGTCGTTGGCGAAGAGGATGTGGTCCCACAGGAAGAACGCATCGAAGCCGGCTGCCTCCGCAGCCACTGCCATGTCCACCAGCTCACTCGGGTCCTCGGCGAAGCACGGCGCGGCGAGCCCCCGACGGATCAGGCGGGCACTCACGGCCGGGCCACCACGTCGGACAGCATCTCGGTGGTGAGCCCGACGTGGTCGGTCTCCTCGTGCTCGACGGAAATGCAACGAGCCGGACCGGTGAGCAGGGGCATCAGTGCGGCACCGTGCCCCGGTCGCGGGCTGGCCGTGGTGACAACGACACCCACGGTGCA
This sequence comes from Motilibacteraceae bacterium, assembly GCA_051953655.1. GTDB lineage: Bacteria > Actinomycetota > Actinomycetes > Motilibacterales > Motilibacteraceae > JBQCHF01. The sequence continues at coordinate 37,473 of JBQCIO010000028.1, read as the reverse complement.
CCAGCCACGGCGGTAGCCGGCGTTGTGACGCACGTCGAGGTCGGCCACGACGACAAGGTCGCCGATCGCCAGGCGAGCCAGCCCCGGAAGGTCCGGTCGGCTCGCACCTACCTGGAGGTCGAGGGCCCACTGGTGCGCCGGCCGGCCGATGCCGTTACCGACGATCATCGAGGGCACGGTGGCTCGAGCCCGGACGCTCACGATCTCCGAGCCGATCGTCAGCGGCAGCCGCTCCACGAAGGAGGGAGAGACGTTGAGCAGTTGGACGCCGGCACCGTCGAGGGCTGCGGCAAGCCGCGCTCCCTGGCCGAGGGCCCGCACCATGACCGCGTCGCCGGGGACGACTCGTTCCCGAACCTCCGGCGGGAACCAGACGAGCACCCGCCCGGCCTCCCCGGTCTTGCCCAGCACGACCCCCGCAGCACCGCCGGCCGCGCCGCTGCGCACGACGACCTCGTTGCCCAGGCACGAGAGGCCCACCAGGGCATGCCGCGCACCCTGGTCCGGGTGCACCAGCGCGACCCCGGGGCTGGCGTGCTCGGCCTCGACGTCGAAGACCCCCATGCCCAGCTCCACCCCGAGGGTGACGCCCCCCTCCCCGACGGGGACGTAGGGGCGTCCGTCGGCATCGACCAGGTAGGGGCCCCCAGTCAGGGTCGGGTGCTCGACGATGCCGGCGAGGTTCATGGCGACCGGGGTCGGGGCGCCCGAGTGGGGCACGGAGGTCACAGCATCGCTCCCATCGCGGCAAAGGCGTTTGCAAGGTTGGCTGACGGGTCGACGGTGACATCGAAGGCCGCCGCGGGCCCGCTCGCGAGCGTGCTGGGGCCCGGCCCGTGCCCGAACAACCGGCAGTGGCCGGTACTGATGACGCCGATGGTCCACCAGCCCGGCCGGTAGCCGCGGCCGAACCTGTGGTCCTGGTCCTCCAGCAGGACCAGGTCGCCGATGCGCAGGCTCTCGAGCCCAAGGGAGAGGTCGTCCCCCTGTCCGAGGTAGGCCCCCATGAGATCGGTGTTGGCGAACTCGGAGTACATCCCGGCGCCGGCACCGACAGCGGAAGCGGGCACGCGTGCGGCGACGGCAACCTTCAGCCGGCCGTCCGGTCCCGTGTCCCAGCCCAGGGCGGTCACGAGCGCGGGATCGAGGTTCTTGACGACCACGTCCTCGTGATCGGGGAAGCGCAGCCCCTGCCCGTGTGCTCGGACGACCACCTGCTCACCCGTGCTGATCGAGGCGAGGTCGTCCTCGGCGAAGTCGACCAAGACGTACGCATGCTGTCCGATGACCCTTCCCCGGGCGCCTGCGGCCGGTCCGGAGCGGACGGTCACGACGTTGCCGACGCAGGTGAGGTACTGCACCGCAAGGTTCGCGGCCTCGTCCCGGTGCCGGACGGAGAGCCCTGGCTCGAGGTGGTCGGCCGCGTAGCCGACCGCGGGGTCGCCGGGGTGCACGCCAAGGGTCACGCCCCCCATCCCGGGCAGCAGGAACGGCGTCCCGTCGGCGTCGACCCGGTAGGCGTGCCGGTCGGAGTTGGCCGGCCACACCTCACCGGTGAGGATCTGGGTGACGAGGCGGTCCGCGTTCGTCGTGAGGGTCATCGCCGTCCTTCACTGGTGGCCGGTGCGGCGCCTAGCCGCATCCGGTGAGTACGGATGGCCGGGGCAGTGCTCGAGCCGTTGAAGACGTTCATGAGGGGGGCGGTGCGGCGCTCGCACCCCACCCCGTCCACGCCCGCGAGCAGGTCGAGCACGGACTCGGTGAAGCGCATGCCTGCCAGGGGCCGGGTGAGCCGGCCGTCCCGGATCTCGAAGCATGCGTCGCGGGTGACGCCGGTGATCGTGCCGGTCGTGGGGTCGACCAGACGCGTGTACCAGAAGCGCTGGATGTATACGCCCGAGCCGACTCCCGCGACGAGGTCATCCTCGGTCAGGTCACCGGCGGACATCACGAGATTCGCCGCGCACGTGGCCGGCGCCTCCTCCCGGGCGATGTGCGCGTGCCCGGTGGACCGCGTCCCCAGCTGGGTCGCGGTCGCGAGGTCCGTCACCGGTCGCCCCACGACGCCTCGGTCGAGGAAGGCGACCCGCTGCTTGGGCACTCCCTCGATGTCGACGTGGATGGGGAGACCGACATCGGCAAGCGCGTCGTCGGCAACGGTCACGAGGTCGGTGGCCACCCGGTCGCCTGCGCGGCGTGCGCACAGCCCCACCCCGGCTGCAGCCAGTTCGCCGGAGAACCCCGTCGCCGGAAGGAACTCGAGGAGTTCAGCGGTCGCCTCGGGTCCGAGGACCACCGTGTAGCGGCCCGGTGCCAGCACCTCGCGACCAGCACCGGCTGCGGCCTGGGAGAGCGCGCGGGGAACGATGGTGTCGAGACCCAGGCGGCTGGCAACACGGGAGAGGTCCGTGACATGGGACGTGCCGTCCCCGACGCCCACCGTGCAGCCCAGGCTAGCCTCCGTGGCTGCGACGTGCTGGGCCACGCCGGCGCTGGTGGCCACCGCGAGCTGGGTCCACGCCCTGCCAAGCATGCCCGCCACCCAGCCACCGTGCTGCGCGCACGTCGCCTGTGCCTCCCTGACCCAGCGGACGCGAGCGGCTGCATCCAGCTCGAGGGTGGAGGGGGCCACGAGCGTGGGGCCAGGTGCCCTCCCCCATCCAGCGGGCTCTCCGAGCGGGGCGTCGGTGGTATCGGCGACCCGCACACGCCCCGGCCTGCCGGCTGCCGCCCGGAGGGCACGGGCCATCTCGACCGCCTGGTCGGCTGCTCCTGCAGCACCGAGCAGGCTGCTCGCCGAGGCCCGGGCCGCGTGCCCGTCGACGACGGCGCGGACCATGACCTGCACCTCGGTGACGTCCTGCGGTTGGTGGATGCGCCCGTCGGCGAAGCGCGTGTACTCCCCGGTACGGCCCACGAGGAACGCGTCGATCGCGTCGGCCGCGGGGGACCGGACGAGCTCCGTCAGAGTCTCGACTGCTCGGTCCGGATCGACAGCGGGGGCGAAAGTCTCGTGCTCCGGCATCGTCAGGCCACCCCGATCCGCTGCCCGCGCACGAGCACGGGGGCCGCTCCGTGGCTGAGGAATCCCCACTGCTTGGGCTCGCCCTTTCCACAGGGGTAGCCGAACACCCGCGCCTCCTCGGGTCCGGCGACGGCCTCGACCGCACCCCAGAACTGCGGCGTCACACCGCCATAGGAGAAGTTCCGCAGCAGCCGGCCCCGCCGTCCCCCCCGCACTTCGTAGGCGACCTCGGTGCCGAACTGGAAGTTCAATCGCTGGTTGTCGATCGACCAACTGCGGTTGTCCTCGAGGTAGTAGCCGTCCCCGAGACGGCCCAGCAGCGCCTCCAACGATCCCTCCCCCGGTTCCAGGTGCACGTGGGTCGAGAAGCAGACGGGCAGATAGCCCCAGCCGTCGGCCCGGGCCGCCCCGGTCGTGGGCAACCCGGCACGCGCTGCCGAGTCGCGCGTGGAGAGGGTGTCCACCACGATTCCCTCGCTGACCAGAGGCACCCGGCGAGCCGGCGTTCCCTCGTCGTCGAAGGCGAAGGTGCCGCGCGTCCCGGGGACAGTCGGGTCCGAGGTGATGTTCACGGCGGGCGATCCGTAGCGCAGACGTCCTACGTCGCTGACATCGATGAACGAGGTGCCGGCGAAGTTCCGCTCGTCGCCGAGCATCCGATCCAGCTCCAGCGCGTGTCCGCAGGACTCGTGGATCTGCAGAGAGATCTGTTGCGCCCCGATGACGAGGTCGGCGACGCCCGAGGGCGCGACGGGGGCGGTGAGCAGGGCTACCGCCTCCTCACCCACCCGCACGGCATTGCCCGGCATGTCCAGACCGGCGACGAACTCCCAGCCTGCGCCGCCTGTGTTGCCGTGGAAGGAGTTGGGATAGCTGCGCCGCTGGATGCCGTCCTCGTCGGCCGCGGTAGCCATCATCATCGCGCCGGTCTCGACCAGGTGCTGGTGCTGGCGCGACCCCTCGGTGTCGGCGAAGTGCCGGTGCTGCCGCTTGGCGTTCAGGCCGGCGTTCGCCTCACGGACCGATGCGGGTGCCGTCATCGCGGAGACCAGGCCGGCGAGGAAGTCGTGCCGGTCCGCGGCCGGAACGGTGAACGGGTCCTGGACGACGGGAGTGCGGAAGCTCCCGGAGGTCCCCGCCCGCGGCGGCAGCCGCAACGGCCGTCCCACCCCGGTACCGGCACGGGCCACCGCGACGGCCCGGGCGGCGAGCCGACGGGGGTCGCCGGCCGCGGCCAGCGGAGCTGAGGCGAACCCCCACGCACCCCCGACGAGGACGCGCACCCCCATGCCGAGAGAGTGCTCGCGCCGCTCGTCGGGGTCGCCGCTCTTGGAGTGGTAGAGCCGGTGCTCCTCGCACTCGACCAGTCGAGCGTCGGCGAACTCCACCTGCCCCTCGAGCGCGTCGAGGGCCTCCTCGAGCAGGCGCCGGCCGTTGGCATCGTCAGCCAGGTCGCCCCAGCCGTGCGGGTCCTCCGAAGCGGACGCACCCGTTTCCGACGCACTCGATTCCACCGTCAGGTCCTCTCAGTCGTCAGATGCTCGGCCAGCGCGTCCAGGCCACGCTCGATGTCCTCCGCCCGGGCTGCGAGCGAGAGCCGGACATGCCCCTCGCCCGCTGGGCCGAACGCGGCACCCGGAGCGAGCGCCACGTGTCGGGCCGCGAGCAGGTCCAGCGCGAAGCGTGTGCTGTCCGTGACGTGCTCGGGGAGCGCGAGCCACAGGTAGAAGGCGCCGGAGGGCACCGCATGCTGCAGGCCCAGCGCGGTGGCGCGGGCCACGGCGCGGTCGCGGCGGGACCGGTAGGCGGCCCGCATCTCGCCGACGGCGATCTGGGGCCCGAGCAGCGCCTCGACGCCGGCCCACTGCGCCACCGTGTTCACCGATGAGGCGATCGTCTCCTGCACCCGGGTCATCCGTGCAGCGACTTCCGGGGCAGCCACGGAGTAGCCGATCCGCCAGCCGGTCATGGCGTAGGTCTTGGACAGCGAGAAGACGGTCACCGAGGCCGGCCCAGGCGCGGCCACGGCGAAGGTGGTCGTGGGCTGGTCCAGCCACAGCTGGTCGTAGCACTCGTCCGCGACCACCCACAGGCCGCGGGCAGCAGCCCACGCACCGATGTCGGCCTGCTGCGCTGCCGTGGCGACCGTTCCCAACGGGTTGGAGGGGGTGTTGATCACTATCACCCTGGTGCGGTCGGTGACGAGCCGGTCGAGGTGCTCGGCCGACGGCAGCCGACCGGTCGCACGGTCCACCGGGTACCGCACCGGCCGTGCTCCGACCACCACGGCGAGACTGGCGAGGTTCGGCCAGCCCGGGTCCGGCACCAGCACCTCGTCGCCGCTGTCGAGCAGGGCCCGGTAGGCCACGTGCAGTGCCCCCACGCCGCCGGCGGTCACAAGGACGTGGTCCGGGCTGATCCCGTCCAGACCGTTGTCCCTGGCGAGCTTCGCGCACACGGCCTCCCGCAGGGCAGGGAGGCCGCCGCTGGGGGCGTAGCGGGTGCGACCATCGCGGGCGGCCCGGTCCGCCGCCTCGACGATGTGGTCGGGAGTCGCGAAGTCCGGCTCCCCGAACTCCAGGTGCAGGGCGTCCGGGATCGCCCAGGCGGCGTTGGCGACGGCGCGGATCCCCGATGGAGGGATGGTGGCCACCTGGGTCGCTGTCGGGACGGCCGTCACCACAGCCCCCGCAGCAGGCCGCCGTCGGCAGCCAGGAGGCTGCCGGTGACGTAGGAGGCCGCGTCGGAGGCCAGGAAGCCGACGACAGAGGCGAACTCGGCGGGGGTGCCGTAGCGGCGGGCAGGGATGACGGCCTCGCTGGCCGCCCGCACCTCCTCGACAGCCTGCCCTTGCCGCTGCGCCCTCCCCGCGTCCAGCGCGGCGACGCGCTCGGTGTCGATGCGGCCCGGGACCACTCCGTTGACCGTCACGCCGTCGTGCGCGACCGCAGCTGCGACGCTCTTGAGCCAAGCCGCCAAGGCCACCCGGCCGGAGTTGGAGTAGGGCAGGTCCACGATCGGTTCGCGGACGCCGGAGGACAGCACCGCGACCACGCGACCGTACCGCTGGGCCCGCATCGCCGGAAGCAGCCTCGTGGTCAGGTCGATGGGCGTGATGGTGAGCAGCTGCAGGGCGGTCCGCCACTGGTCCGGTGTCGTGTCGGTCGGCGGGCAGGCGGGCGGGCCGCCGGCGTTGAGGACCAGCAGGTCCACCCCACCGAGCCGGTCCAGGGCAGCATCGGCCACCTCTGCGGCCGCGGCGGGCGAGGAGGCGTCGGCACTGAGCACGTCCACCTCGCAGCCCGGGTGCGCCGTCCGCAGCTCCGCGGCCACGCGTTCCAGGCGGTCCAGGTCGCGGGACCAGAGCAGCAGGTGGGCCCCCGTGCGGGCCAGCTCCTCGGCCACGGCACGACCGAGGCCTGAGCTCGCCCCTCCGACGACGGCTCGGCGGCGGGTCACGCCGCCTCCTCCACGTCGGTCAGCGGGCGGAGGGACGGGACCAGCCCCACCCGGGTGAGCACGTCGTCGATCTCCGCCAGCGTCGTCTCGTCCAGGTACGGCCGCAGGGCACGGGTCCGCGCATCCGCGATGACTCCGCGTCGCCGGAGCATCTCCTTGCGGATACCGAGCCCCACGCCGACCTGCCCCTCGAAGGAGATGTAGGGGAGGTAGCGGTCGAAGATGCGTGCGGCGACGGCGAGCTCTCCGCCCGCGACCGCGAGCCGGAGGGCGCGCAGGACCTCCGGGAAGGCGAAGCCGGTCATCGTGCCACAGGCCCCCCGACGGAGCTCGCCGTAGGCGGACACCCCGCCGAGTCCGCCGAAGACGGCAAGGCCAGGCCTGGCGGCGAGCAGCCGAGAGATCTTCGGAGGCGTGGGTGGGTCCTCGAGCTTGACCGTGCTGCTGCCGCAGGCGTCCAGCGCCGCCAGAAGTGCCGAGACCGGCAGAGGCACTCCGGTCGCTGCCGGCTCGTCCTGAACGATCACCGGCACCGGGCTGTCTCCGCAAGCGGATGCGAAGAAACCGCCGATCTGGTCGGTGTCCTTCAGCAGCGTCGGCGCCGACACCATGGCGGCGGCGGCCCCCAGCTCGGCGGCTCGCCGGATGCGCTTCGCCGTGAGCGACGGGGAGGGCGCCGAACAACCGACCGCCACAGGCACCCTTCCCGCGGACGCCTCGACGAGTGTGCGCACGACCAGGTCCCGCTCCTCGTCGGTGAGCGAGGACACCTCCCCCATGACACCCAGGGCCGTGATGCCGTCGACGCCCCAGGACGCACATGCGTCCGCGATGGCGCTCAGACCGGCGGGGTCGACAGCGCCATCGGCCGTGAACGGTGTCGGGCTGACGAACCAGGTCCCGGCGAGCTGCTGCACAGGGTCCGGCGCGGGCTGGGGCACGGTTTCTCCTCGGGTGGTCAGTAGCCGCGAGCGGGCCGGTAGAGGTTGCGCAACGGTCGCTCGGTCACGAACCGGCGCAGGTTGTCGATGAACAGGTCGGTGAGAGCTGCGTTCTCGCCGCTGGCGGTGGACGCGGAGTGCGGCGAGACGAGGACGTTCGGCAGGTCCCACAGCGGGGAGTCCGCAGGCAGGGGCTCGGTGGCGAAGACGTCGAGCGCCGCACCGCAGAGCCTGCCCCCGGCGAGCGCGGCGGTCAGCGCGAGCTCGTCGACCACTTGCCCTCGGGCCACGTTCACGAGCACTGCGCCAGCGGGCAGCAGGTCGATACGGCGCGCGTCGATGAGGTTCGTCGTCTCGCGGGTGAGCGGGCACGCCAGCACGAGCACATCTGTGTCCGGCAGCACCTCGTCCAGATCAGTGGTGCTCACCTGCCGCACCGACTCAGGTAGGTCGTACTGCGCGCCAGGGCGCCCGACGCCGGTCACCTGGACCCCCATCACGTCGAACGTCCGGACCACCTCACGACCGATACCCCCCAGCCCCACCACGGTGGCCCGGCGACCGGCCAGCTGCCCGCAGACGTGGCGCTCCCAGGTGTGGTCGCGCTGCTGCCGCTGCAGGTACGGCACGTCCTTCGCGAAGTGCAGCGCTCCGAGGAGGGCGAACTCAGCGAGCGGGACCGCGTGGACGCCCGCCGCAGTGGTCATGGCGAAGGGCGCCGTGCCGAGGCCGTAGCGCTCGACGAAGCCGCCGATGCCGGCGCTCGTGGCTTGCACCCACTCCAGACGAGGGGCATTGACCGGCAGGTCCGCCGGAGCCCACCAGTCGAAGTCGAAGCACACCTCAGCCAGGGCGAGGAGCTCGCGCCAGCGGGCCTGCCCTGCGTCATCGAGCTCGGGCCGCGCTCCTCCGTGGTCGTTGCGGTAGCGCGGGCGCGGCACCAGATCCGGGTCGTACAGGACCTCGCACGGCACGGCCGCGGCGATGCGCTCGACGTGCTCCGCCTCGAGATGACTGGTGATCAGCACCGTCGGGTGACGGGCCTCTATGCCACGGGGCGTTTGCTCCGTCATGACTCTCCCTCTGCGGATGCGGCTTCGTGGACCATGTCCACGGCATGCGCCTGCCCGACCGCGTCCTGGTCGACGGTGAACTGCGCCGGTTCCTCGCCCCGCACGGTGCGCTGGACGTGCTCGACCGCTCGCTGGAACGCGGTCCCGGGCTCGCTCCTCCACTGCTGCACGCAGCGGCCGTCGCGCCACAGCTCCACGACGTCCTCAGGTGTCGGGTGGAACGGGTTGGTCAGGCGCAGCTCGCCGTCCGTGCCGACGAGCCGGGTGAAGGTGGAGGGTGGACGTCGCATTCCCGCCGAGAGGATCAGGCGGACCTCGTCGGGGAAGTCCACGAGCGCCGCTACGTCCAGGTCCACGGAGGCGGCGCCGAAGGCCATCCGGGCGACGGCTCGAACCGGCTCTTTGCCGGTGAGCAGCCTGGCCAGCCGCAGCGGGTAACCCCCGACGTCGTAGAGGGCCCCCCCGCCCAGCTCCCTCTGCAGACGGATGTTCCGCGGGTTGCCGACGGAGAAGTGGAATTCCGAGACGATCTCTCGCAGGGTGCCAACGCGCCCGTCCGCCAAGAGCTGCCGCACCCGCCGGCTCTGCGGGTGGAACGGAAACACGTAGGCCTCCCAGACCGGCGTGCCTCCGGTGGTGAGGCGTGCGAGGTCGGCGGCGTCGGCGGCGGTCAGCGCGACAGGCTTCTCGCACAGCACCGCCTTCCCCGACGAGTGCGCGGCCGCGGCCCAGGAGACGTGCTGGTCGTTGGGGACCGCTACGTACACCGCGTCGACGTCGGGCGCCTCGACAGCCTCGCGGTAGGAGCCTGCGCGCTGGACCCCGTTCGCCGCCGCCCAGCGTTCAGCGCGGTCGGGCGTCCTGGACCCGACGACGACTGCGGTCCCTCCCGCCGCTCGCAGAGCGGGCAGGAAGGCGCGCGCGGCGATGTTCGCCGTCCCCAGGACTGCCCAGCGAAGCCCCGGTCCACCGCTGTTCGGATCAGGCATGGCTGTCGATCACGTAGTGCTCGCGAAGCGCGGCCAATGCGACCGAGGCGTCCTTACGACGGAAGGCGCTGATGAGCTGACGGTGGCGCTGCACTGCCTCGGTCATGCCGATCCCCTGGCGATCCAGCGAGGAGCGCATGAGAGCTCCCATCTGGCCGTTGAGCGTGGACCAGAGCTCGACGAGCCTCGGGTGTCCCCCGGCCTGGACGATGAGGCGGTGGAAGTCCGTGTCCGACTCGACGATGCCTGCGAGGTCGCCCTTCTCGGCCGCGGTCTCCATCACCTGCACCGCTTCGGTGAGCTCAGAGATCAGCCGTGAGCGAACGCTGTCCCAGACTTCAGCGAGACCCCCGCTCTCCAGGACGAAGCGCGCGTAGCACGCCTCCGCCGCCTCCTCGGCAGACATCCTGATGACGATGGTCTGGCGGCGCGGTTGGACCTCGATCAGCCGCTCCGCCTGCAGCTCCCGCAGAGCCGACCGCACCGTGGTGCGGCTCACGCCGAACTCACGGGCCAGGTCCAGCTCGACCAGAGGCGTGCCGGCCGGAAGCTCGTTGTTGAGGATGCGCGACCTGAGCTCCTTATGCACCGTCTCGGGCAGGGACAGGTGCTGGAGGACAGTACGGCGGTTCTCCGCTGATCCCGGTGCCGCATGCATCGATGTCCCTCTCTGGGCCGGCGCCAATGACTGCTGGACGTGGTGGCTGCGCTAGTCCGCGAGCGGGAAGTCCACCCACGCGCGGGTGCGGTGGGATCGCTCGAACGCGTTGATGGTCTGCTGGACGAGGGCGCCCTGGCGGAAGTCTGCCGCGTTGCCGGGAACCTCGCCGAGGATCTCGTCCGTGAAACAGCGGAGCAGGTTAGAATAGAACAGGAAGGGCCATGGCTCCCGCGAGTGCCCACCGTGCGGGAAGAACCGCTCGGGGATCTCCTGCTCGACGAACTCGACGTTCTCCTTCGTCGCCGTCTTGATCGTCTGACAGATGCCGAACTCCTCGACCAGGCGCACGATGATGGCACCTTCGGAACCGAAGATCCGGACCTCGATCCCTGGGAAGTTCCCGACCGTGACGAACGAGGACTGCACGGACGCGAGGCGACCGCCACCGAACTCCGCGATCCACATGTCCCCGTCGTCGATGTTCATCCGCGTCATGAGCCCGGTGTCCCGGACGACTCGCTCGGGGACGAAGTTCCGCATCGTACCGACCACCGACTGCAGCGGCGCATCGAGCCACCAGTGCATGATGTCGATCACCGGAGCGCCGTACCCCTCGATCGAGGACACGGCGATCTCGTCGCCCTCGGCGCCGGCACGGACCTGTCGCAGTGGCGTCTGCGGATCCAGCCACTGGCTGTTCTGCTCGTAGGCGTTGAGCATGAAGGGTTCTCCGATGAAGCCCTGCTCGATGAGGTGAGCCGCATAGAGCGTCGCGGGGGCGTACCTGAAGGTGAACCCCAGCTTGGTCTTCAACCCTGAGCGCTCCGCCAGGTCAGCCGCCTCGACCACCTTCCGATAGTCGGAGTGGACCGGCTTCTCGCACAGGACGTGCTTGCCCGCCTGGAGTGCTGCCCAACTCACCTCGAAGTGCGCAGCGTCGCCGGTGACGACGTCGATGACATCGATGTCGGGGTCGTCGACAAGGGCTCGGTAGTCTGCCTCCAACCGGCTGATGTCGTACTCCTTCCCAGCTGCTGCGAGGGCGTCCGCATCGGTGTCGGCGAGTGCCACTACCTCCGCACGCGGATCACGCTGCCAGCCCGGGATGTGCGACCGCACCGCCCAGCGCCCGGCCCCGACCACGCCCACACGCAGCTTGTCCTGCGACATTCATGTCTCCTGTCTCTTGTTCTGGCGGCCGGCTTGACGGCGCGCCAGGTCGATGCGGGGCGGTCGCGACTGGCGACCCGTCAGTCATTCGGCGTGCATGGACTCGATCGGCGCGCCGCGGTTGCTCGCTTCCCAGGGTTGGAGATCCCCTCGCCGGACGATCTGGTGCAGTCCCAACTCCTCGTGCCGCCTGCACCGGACCCGGTGACCCGCCCCGGCGTCCACCGGCAGGAGGTCAGTCGTCCAGGTGTCGCAGGCAGATTCGGCGAAGGCGCAGCGCGCCCTGAAGCGGCAGGTGGGAGGCTGGTCGACCAGCCGGGGAGGAGATCCCGGGATCGTCGCTAGCGGCTCGTGCCGCGGCACCGCTCCCGGCAGGGCGCTCAGCAGTGCGGCTGTATACGGATGTTGCGGATCCCTCAGAAGGGTTTGCGCGTCGGCCAGCTCGACGAGCTGCCCGGCGTACATGACGCCCACCCGGTCGCAGACCTGAGCGATGACGGACAGGTCATGGCTGACCAGGACCAGGCTGAGACCGATCTCCCGCTGGAGCTCGAGCAGGAGGGAGAGGATCTGGTCTTGGATGATGACGTCGAGGGCCGTCGTCGGCTCGTCCGCGACGAGGATCTGCGGCTGCCCAGCCAGGGCGATGGCGATGAGCGTCCGCTGCAGCATGCCGCCGCTGAACTGGTGGGGATAGTCCAGCGCGCGCTTCTCCGGAACGGGAATACCCACCCGGCTCATGAGGTCGAAGACACGAGCCCTTCGCTCCTCGCGGGAAACCCGCGAGTGCGCGACGACCGCCTCCTCTATCTGCGCTCCCACCCGATGCACCGGGTTGAGGGACGTCATCGGGTTCTGGGGGACCATCGCGACGTAGTTGCCCCAGTGGCGGCGCATCCCCCGGCGCCCAAGGTCCAGGACGTTGCCGTCCACCACGCCGGGATACGAGACGTGCCCACTGGTCTTCGCGGTGGTCGATGGCAGGAGGCCGAGGAGCGCGCGGCAGGTCACCGTCTTGCCGCTCCCAGTCTCCCCCACGATCCCCAGGACTTCTCCTGAGCGCAGATCGAGGGATACGCCGTCCACCGGCGTGACGACGGAATCCCCGTTGGGGATGTCCACACGCAGGTCACGCACCTCGAGGACCGTGCGCGCATCCTTGAGACGCCGGAGAGGCGCCGACGTTTCGGTTAGGGCATCCTCGGCGTTGTTCATCGCTTCGACCCCAGCATGTCCGAGAGCCCGTCGCCGACGAGGCTCAGGCCGATCCCGAGAAGCACGAGCGCACAACCGGGGATGATGGAGAGGTACCAGTTGGAGAGGATGAAGTTCTGACCCTGGGCGATCATCGATCCCCATTCCGGGGTCGGCTGCGGGATACCCACTCCAAGGAATCCGAGGGAAGCACCGAGAAGCACATTTCCGACGGCGTCGACCATCGCGAAGATGATCACTCCCGGCACGATGCTCGGCAGGATGTGTCCCAGCATGATCCGCCAACCGGAGAACCCCAGAGCCTTGGCGGCGACGACGTATCCGTACTTGTTCGCGGACAGCGTCTGGCCGTGCGAGATGCGGGCGTAGCTCACCCAGCTCACCACCCAGAGGGCGATGAAGAGGTCCAGCAAGCTCGATCCCAGACTCGTGATGATCGCGATCACCAGGACGATGAACGGGAACGCGAAAAACAGGTCGACCACGCGCATGATGACGGCATCCGCCAGCCCTCCGAGGTAGCCGGCCGCGAGTCCGATGAGCGTCCCGACCACCAGCGTGACCGCGGTCGCACCGAAGGCGATCGCCAAGTCGTACCGCCCCCCGTAGAGCACCCTGGAGAGGATGTCTCGTCCGAAGTCGTCGGTACCCAAGGGGTGGCCGGGAGAGAACAGCGGAGCCAAGGGGTTTGTCGCATCGATGACAATTGGCGAGTAGTCGGTGAAGAGAGGAGCCCCGACGCACAGAACCACCAGCACGACGATGATGCCGAGACCGATGAAGAACGACGGAGTACCTCTCAGGCGGCGCGGGAGCGGCAGCCTGGGCCGCCCGGACGCGGCGCGTGTGGCGGTTCGTTCGAGCAGGATCACAGATGCCTCCGCCTAGGCCACCGCGAGACGCGGATCGACGGCGATGTGGACCAGGTCGGTGAGCAGGTTCACCACGAGGACGAACAAGGCGAAGACCAGGGTGAGACCTTGGACGACCGGGTAGTCGCGGGTCGAGACAGCATTCACGAGCAAGGAGCCCAACCCGGGGATGGAGAAGACGTTCTCCACTACGACCGTTCCCCCCACCAGGAAAGCCAGGTTCACACCGAACATCACAATGATGGACATCCCTGCGTTGCGCAGGATATGCCGCACGACGACACGCCTCCAGGGGATCCCTTTCAGCAGCGCCGTGGTCACGTAATCAGCGGAGAGAGTCTCGATCACGGAAGATCGCAACGCTCTCACGAGAACCGTCGAGAACGGGATGGCCAGCGTGATGGCCGGCAGAACGAGATGGTGCAGGTGGTCCAGAAGACCCGAGCCGTAACCGTTGATCGGGAAGACGTGGGTCTTGATCCCGAAGACGAGGATCAGGAGCACCCCGAGCAGGAAGCTTGGGAGCGCGAAGCCCAGCAGAAGGAAGACTCTCGTCGACTGGTCGACCGCTCCACCGCGGTGCAGCCCCGAGTAGAGGCCCAGCGGTATGGCCAGCACAGCCGTGAGCACTCCGGCCAGCAGGACCAGGAGCAACGTGGATCCCATGCCGTCCAGGATGAGGCGCCCGACTGAAGCGTTGAGCGAGTAGGAGTGACCGAAAGAGCCGCTCGCCACGCCCTTCACGAAGATCCAGTACTGGTAGGCGACGCCGCGGTCGAGACCGAGGTTGTGGCGGATCTGCTCCGCCGCCTCCGGGGTGTAGTGGTTGCCCAGGATCAACGTCGCCGGGTCACCCGGCACGATTCGGATCAGGACGAAGGACACCACGGTGATACCGATGATGATCGGAATCATCTGGGTGATTCGGCGCCCGATCAGGCCCCAGCTCAACATGGTGTCCTCCGCCCTGTGGTCCGGCTGGCTCAGTGCTTGTCGACCGTGAGGGTCAGCAGCGAGTCGTTGTAGTTGCCAAGGGGCGACACGTTGAAGCCGTGCACCCACTGGCCGCTGGCATAGCGGTAGGGGGGATAGATCAGCGGCAGGTAGGGCGTCTGGTCCCAGACGACCTGCTGGATCTGCTGGTACATGGACCCGCGCTTGTCCGCGTCCTGCTCCGAGCGGGCGTCGTTGACGAGCTTCGTCGCGGTCGCGTCGCTCCAGTACGTGTCGAATGAGGACGCGCCAGCGTTCACGTCGACCCCGAAGGTCGCCACCTCGTCCGGGTCGATGATGTCGTTGGTCCAATACCGCTCGCCGATGCCGTAGTCCCCGGACTTCTCCTTGTTGTACGCGGTGACCAGTTCGTACGACTCGATGTTGACTGTGATGCCGATCTTGGCCAGGTCGTCCTTGATCACGACAGCCTCGGCCTGGCCAGCAGCGTCACCGCTGACGGTGATGAGGTTGGTGGTGAAGCCGTTCGCGAAGCCTGCCTCCGCCAGGAGGCTCTTGGCCTTGTCAAGGTCCACCGACGGGGCCGGGAGGGAGTCGTTCCAGTACAGCATCTTGTAGGGCATGAACGAGGTCGCGGGGGTCCCCGCGGATTGGTACGCGAGCTTGTTCATCGCGTCGAGGTCGAGCGCGTACCGGACGGCCTGACGGACCTTCTCGTTCGAGAAGTACTGGTTCTTGGTCGACAGCTGGATGAAGTCCACGCGGGTCGACGGGAACAGGTTCAGTGCCAGCTTCGGGTTGGACTTGATCTGCTCCGACAGGTTGCCGGGCGGGTTCTCGATGACGTCGACAGCACCGCTCTGAAGGTCCAGGTACCGCGTGTTGTCGTTGGTCACGATCTTGATCTTGACATTCGAGATCTTCGGCTTGGTCCCGTACCAGTATGGGTTGACCTTGAGATCGACTTCACTCTCCGGGGCGTAGGAGCTGACCACGAAGGGGCCACTGCCTACCGGGTGGGTGAAGAAGTCGTCACCCTGCGACTCCACCAGCTTCTGCGGCAGGGCGGCAAATGCGTACATCGCCAGGTCGGCCAGCAGAGGAGCGTGCGGCTGCGAAAGCGTGACCACGACGGTCTTGTCATCAGATGCGGTGATCGACTTCACGGGGGTGATGAGGAAGCCCCATCCGCCGTCGTAGTTCTTGGCCCGGGTGATGGACCAGGCCACGTCCTGCGCAGTGACCGGCGAGCCGTCCGAGAACTTGGCGTCGCGTAGGTGGAAGGTGTACGTGAGGCCGTCCTCAGAGGTCTCCCAGGAGGTGGCGAGGTCAGGCACGATTTTGGTCCCGGTCGGATCGGCCTGGACCAGACGGCTGTAGAGCGCCTGGTCCAGCCAGATCGATTCGTTGACCGAGGAGACCTGAGGGTCGAGGGTGTCGACCTTGACCGGGTTGGCGATCACCAGCGTGTCGGATTGCGAGGCTGCGGCCCCGGATCCCGTGTTCGCGTTTCCCTGGCCTCCGCTCGAACCTGAGCCACACGCAGCCAGCAGGGCCGCGCTTGCCAGCGCCGCCACGGAGCGGAGGGCGAGGTGACGCCGGCGGGGGTTGTTCTCAGGAGACGCGGGAGGTGCACTGGACAAGGTCACTAGGACTCCCTATGCCGAGGACTGATGGTGGTGGGTACCGGAAGAGGTGGTGGAGCAGCGAGAGTGGACGGGCGCAGGTCAGGCCGACGCGAGCACGCCGGGCTCCGGTGCGACCGGCGGACCGCTGTGGAGGTGACATGCGACGCTCCGGCCAGCGGCCGGACGGATGAGGAAGGGCACGGTCTGCCGACAGACGTCCATCGCCTGCGGGCACCGGGGGTGGAAGACGCAGCCGCTAGGTGGTGCGATCGGGTTCGGCATGTCGCCGCCGACCGCCGGGCCGGTGTCCGCCCGCCGAACATGGAGGTCGGGCGCCGCATCCAAGAGCGCCTTGGTGTACGGGTGCAGCGGACGGGCGTAGAGATCGTCCGCCGGCGCCTCTTCCACGACCCGACCGAGGTACATCACCGCGATCCGGTCGCTGAGGCGGCGAACGACGGCCAGGTCGTGCGTGATGAACACGTACGTGAGCCCGAGTTCCCGACGAAGACTCTCGAACAAGTTCAGGACGGTGGCCTGCACTGATACGTCCAGCGCAGAGACCGGCTCGTCGGCGACGATGATCTTTGGGCGAACGGCGAGGGCACGCGCAATGCTGACGCGCTGGCGACCGCCGCCACTGAGCTGCCCTGGGCGCTGGTCGATGAGCTCGGCAGGGAAACCGACGATCTCCAGCAGGCGGATCGCCTCAGCCCGCCGCTCCCTCCGCGACCTCATCCCGTGGACGGCAAGAACCTCCTCGATGGACGAACCCACGGAACGGTAGGGGTTCAGCGTCGAGTACGGATCCTGGAGGATGATCTGGATCTGCCGGTGCAGGCCCGCCCGACGCCTCACGCGAGGGTCCGTGATCTCTTCACCTTCGAAGGAGATGCTGCCGCGCGTAGGAGTCTCGAGCCCCAGGATGAGACGCCCTAGCGTCGACTTGCCTGAGCCGGTCTCCCCGACCACCCCCAGGGTCTGTCCCGCCTGTACCTCGAGGGAGACGTTCTCCACTGCCCGCAGCACGTTGCCTCGATGGTCACGAGCCCGGTCGAGCGGGCCACGGCGTCGCGCGTAGTGCTTGGTGAGCCCGGAGGTGCGCAGGAGCGCCGGCGCTTGGGGGGGTTCGAGTTGCACGGTAGGCCACCGTTCTGGTCGCGGGGTGGGCAGAACGTACGGTCGACGGTCGACAATCGTCAACCCTTTTCGTGAAGGTTCCCGCACGCACGGTGAGGGGACCCTTGACGCACTGTCGACAATCGACCTACGTTGCGCGAAGCGCGTCCCGCCGCAGCCCGTCCCCCACCGACCTGACGCCGATCGGGTGGAGTTTCCTCGCCTAGGAGAGCTCGTGAATGTGACGTATGACTTCCACGACCGCGTTGCAGTCGTGACCGGAGCTGCGCGCGGGGTGGGAAGGGAACTCGTGCGGCAGTTCGTGGACGCGGGAGCTCGCGTCGTGGCCGCCGATCGCGACGAGTCCGGCCTTGCGGGGACCTGCAGCCCCTTCGACAACGCAGTTGTTGCGGTCTCCGCGGACATCCGCACCGCCGAGGGCGCGGCCTCCATCGTGAACGCAGCCCGGGACTCGTACGGACGCCTCGACTTCTGCGTCAATAATGCCGCGGTCGCCCCACACGCCGGCCTCCTCGAGGAACGCGCGGAGGTGTGGGACACCGTCTACGCGGTGAACTGCCGCGGCACGTTCCTCATGACCCAGGCAGCCGCACGTGTTCTGATCGAGCAGGGGCAGGGCGGGCGGATCATCAACTTCTCGTCGGGCGTCAGCAGCCGGGGCTCCGCCGGCGCGGCCGCGTACGCGAGTAGTCGGGCTGCGACGGAGAGCTTCACCCGAGTCGCCGCCATCGAGCTGGCTCCGCACGAAATCCTCGTCAACTGCGTGAGCCCCGGTCTGATCGACACCCAGCCGAAACCGCTTCCGCCGTCGATGGCCGCGAGCCTGTCCACTCGTATCCCGTCACTTCCGCTCGCTCGCCCCGGGGAGCCCCGCGAAGTCGCGCAACTCGTCCTGTGGCTGTGCTCCGAAGGCGCGAGCTACGTGACCGGCTCGGTGCACCACGTCGACGGAGGCGCCGACATCGGCAGCCGATGGAACGGCACTATCGTGGACGAGGATGTGCGCTACGACTGGGTGACGGGGCGCAGCCGCGCCGAAGACTAGACCTACGGGCGTCGCGCTGGCCGGGTGGTCGTCAACGTCGCAACCTACGTGCTGGCCAAAGCCGACCGCAGCAGCCTGAAGATGCGCGGCGCGTTCGCGCACATCCTCACCGACCTCTACGCCTTCCTCGGCACCGCCGCCGGCCTGGTCATCCTGCTCACCGGCTGGACCCGAGCCGACGCTGTCGCCTCCCTTCTCGTCGCCGCCCTCATGCTGCACGCCTCTTGGGGCCTGCTGCACGCCTCCGGGCGCATCCTGCTTCAAGCCGCCCCCGACCACGTCGCCCTGGCCGAAGTCCGCGAACACCTCACCGCCGTCGAGCACGTCATCGCACTCCACCTTCCAGCTCTAACCCGCCAGCCCCCAGCCCACGAACAGGCCGCCCACGCATGAGCAGCCCGCCACCGACCTGCCCCGTCGGGCACCCATGAGTTGGTGGCAGTTACTGCGGACGATCGCGAGCGACCCGCTGCTCGTCTACACCCTGCCCGCCGGCCTGCTCCAGCTCGGCTACCGCGACGGTCCCGACGCCGCAGCCCTGCGCACCGCGCACGGTTCCTGGCCTACCTGCCCTCCCGCGTGGACCTCGTGCGCCACGTCGTCCGGTCCTCGGTCTCGGGCCGTTCCGGGAGTTCCACGACCACAGCGGGCCGGGAGGGAGCCCAGCCGCGCTGTTCGGCTTCGCTACCGCCGACTCGCTGGGTGCCGCCGCCCACGGCGAAGTCGCCGCGGCGTTCGGCCACCGCCCCGCGGCACCTCGTGCTGACGGACTGGAGCCAGGAGCCCTGGACCGTCCCGGTGGCCACTGGCCGGCGGTCCAGCGGTGAGCCGTCGACTGCGAGCTACGGGCACCCGCAGTTCCAGCACGTCATCCACGGCAGGATCCACTGGCGTCCACCGAGACCGCCCCGGGGTTCGCCGGTCACCTCGAGGGCGCTGCACGTGCCGGCGTCCGGGCGGCTCACGACGCCCTGGGCGCGATGGGCGCCAGGGCCGGCGCGACTGGCCCCTCCGACACGCGCTCACCCGCATCGCGAACCGGTCGTCGAGACTGACGATGTCCTGCCCAAACGGCCTGCCGTCGGGCGAACGGCCCGTCGCCGGCCGCGCGCCGACGAGCACGCTGCAGGCCACACCGTCGTCCTCCTGGTGCTTCGACGATGACCTCGTGCTGGCCGAGCCACTGGCTCTCCGGGGCCCGCTCCCCCCGGTGCCCATGCCCAGCGTTCCCGGGTGATGCTCCAACTCCCGCCGCCTACCGAACCGCAGACACCTCATCGGCTGCGGCGACCCCGCACGCCTCCTCCCGAACCACCACCACAGAGCACGGCACGTGGTGCATCACGTAGAGGCGACCGACGCCAGGTGCAGCTCGCCGAATAACTCGCCCCGGCCCTGCCCACCGACCACGAGCAGCCGTGCGCCGTGGGCCAGGTCGACCAGAGCTCGCTCGGGTGGCTCGTTCACCAGGCGTGGGTGCCCTCGGGCGGCCCGGTTCTGGGCCCGACGCCTGCAGGACCGAGTCCTCCAACCGCCGCTCCGGATCCAACGCGTAGTCAGCCTCGGCGGACGTCGGTGTGACCAGGCCTGTCGGTGGCACGGTGCCTCCGGTGACGACGGGCAACCCGGCCCCCGCTCCCGCACCACCATCGTCATCACCTGGCTCCATCACCGCGCTGGCACCTGCGCCCGTGATGGCGCCATGGGTAGCCCACCGCCGGCCGCCGCGCGGCTGCACCCCCCTCGCACCGCCTCGGCGTCGGTCTGGCCGCACCACCGCACGGCCGCGAACTTGACCCATCCTTGACCCTCGTGCTTAGGTAAGGCTTACCTAACTAAGGAGGTTCGTCGTGCTCGCCCGCACCGCTGTCCGTTCGTCCTGGCCGCTGGTCGCGATCGCCGCCGGCCTCGCCCTGACGGCCTGCTCGACGTCGTCGGGCACGTCCGGCAGCGGGGAGGGGCCCGCCTCGCTGGCGGTCCGCGCGAGCGACTCCGAGTGCGCGCTGGAGCGGACCAGCACCACCGCGGGCACGTCCACCCTGGCCGTCACCAACGCCGGCGGGAAGGTGACCGAGGTCTACGTGCTGCGCCCGGACGGCGCGATCGTGGCCGAGCGGGAGAACATCGGGCCGGGCACCGCGGCCAAGCTGGTCGTGGAGCTGCCGGCCGGGGACTACCTGGTCCGCTGCGTGCCCGGCATGGCCGGGGAGGGGATCACCAGCCCGCTCACGGTCACCGCAGCGGGCACCTCCGCCAGCACCCCCGCCGACCCACGCGTCACCGCCGCCGCGCGCGCCTACCGGTCCTACGTGGCCGAGCAGGTCGCCGGCACGATCACGGCCACCAAGACCTTCGTGGCCGCGGTGAAGGCCGGCGACCTCGCCAGGGCGAAGGCGCTCTACGCCCCCTCGCGTGCGGGCTGGGAACGGATCGAGCCGGTCGCCGAGAGCTTCGGCGACCTCGACCCCAAGATCGACCTGCGCGAGGCTGATCTCGCCGAGGGCGACACCTGGACCGGCTGGCACCGACTGGAGAAGGGGCTGTGGGTGACCGGCAGCACGACGGGCCTCACCCCCTGCGCCGACCAGCTGCTCGCCGACCTGGCCGAGCTGCAGTCCCGGGTACCGGACGCGCAGATCACCGCCACCTCGATGGCCAACGGCGCCAAGGAGCTCCGGGACGAGGTGGCCACCGGCAAGGTCACCGGTGAGGAAGAAGCCTTCAGCCACACCGACCTGGTCGATGTGCAGGCCAACCTCGACGGTGCGCACCAGGTCGTGGACCTGCTCGCACCGGTGCTCGAGGACAAGAACCCGGAGCTGGCCGCCACGCTGGCGCGCGAGTTCACCGCGGTCCAGCAGGTCCTGGACCGGCACCGAGACAAGGGCGACGACGGCTTCGTCGGCTACGACACGGTGAGCGCGAAGGACCGGCGCGAGCTGGCCGCCGCGGTCGACGCCCTGGCCGAACCGCTGTCCCACCTGGCGGCCGCGGTGGTCGCGTGAGCACCGGCAGGCTCGGCCGCCGCCAGGTCCTGGCCCTCGGCGGAGCGGGGCTGCTCGCCGCCGCCGGCGCCGGCGGCGCCGTGGCCGTGCACGAAGAACGCCGGGACGACCAGCGCAACGGCCCCAACTCCCACCAGGTCCCCTTCCAGGGCGCCCACCAGGCAGGCATCACCACCCCGGTGCAGGACCGGCTGCAGATGACCGCCTTCGACCTCACCGCCACCAGCCGGGCCGACCTGGTGTCGCTACTTCGCGACTGGACCGCCGCGGCCGCCGCCATGACCGTCGGTCTGCCCGTCGGCGACGGTGCCGTCGACGGCCCGGCGCAGGCACCCCCCGACGACACCGGCGAGGCCCTCGGGCTGTCCCCGGCCCGGCTGACCATCACCGTCGGCTTCGGCCCCACACTGTTCACCCACCCCGACCACGGCGACCGGTTCGGGCTGGCCACCCAGCGCCCGGAAGAGCTCACCGACCTGCCGCGCTTCCGCGGCGACGCGCTCGACCCCGCCCGCTGCGGCGGCGACCTCGTCGTGCAGGCCTGCGCCGACGACCCGCAGGTCGCCGTCCACGCCATCCGGAACCTGGCCCGGATCGGCTTCGGCCGCACCGCGGTGCGCTGGTCCCAGCTCGGCTTCGGCAAGACCTCCTCCACGACCCCCGACCAGGACACGCCACGCAACCTGTTCGGCTTCAAGGACGGCACCGACAACATCGCCGCCGACGACACCGCGATGCAGGACCAGCACATCTGGTGCGGCCGCGAAGCGCCGCCCTGGCTGCGCGGAGGCACCTACCTGGTCGCCCGCCGCATCGGCATGCGGATCGAGACCTGGGACCGCGAGTCCCTCCACAGTCAGGAACAGATCATCGGCCGCACCAAGGGCGAAGGCGCTCCGCTCGGCGCCGCCCACGAGCACGACCCGGTCGAGGTCACCGCACTGCCGGCCGACTCCCACGTGGCCCTGGCCCACCCCTCGGCCAACGACGGCCACGCGATCCTCCGCCGCGGCTACTCCTACGTCGACGGCAGCGACGGCCTCGGCCGCCTCGACGCCGGCCTGTTCTTCATCGCCTTCTGCCGCAACCCCCACACCCAATACGTCCCGCTGCAGGACAAGCTGGCCCGCCAGGACGCCCTCGCCGAATACCTCCTCCACACCGGCTCCGGCCTGTGGGCCTGCCCACCCGGCCTCACCGGCAACCAGACCTACTGGGGCCAATCACTGCTGGAAGGCTGAACCACCGGCGACGCCGGGCGGCGCCCGCCGCGTCCGCCACTGCGCCGGAGCTGCTGGACCCGAGGGTCTGCATCCGGCCGCGATCAGCCGGACGACGACCTGTGGCGGCACGCCCAGCGTCGGGACACGGCGATGCTCGCCCTGGGTGAGCCGACGGTGTACCCAGCGGCAGCCACGAGATCGGCACCGAGGAGGTCTACTCCACCCTGGACCGTCGACCCGGCTGGACGCCGACGGCCAGGGCGACCTCGCCCGCACCACCACTTCCCTGCGGACTCGGTCCAGCGGGTGCTGCGCGCGCCCGGCTCCGAAACCCAACGAGGAACTCTCCCGCGCCGCCACGTGCCGACAGGTGCGCGGCGACGACATCGAGGACGCCCAATGCCGGCGTCGTCATGAGCATCCCGGAGGTGGGCGGGCAGACCATCCCGCTGCTGCGCCAACCCCCGCCCATGGACCTGCACGATTCGCGATCGACGCGCCCGTTCACGTAGCGTGCCGGTGATCGCGACGACGCAGCGCGGGCATCAGCCTCGCCGCGCGACGTCGCATCCTCCGGTGCGGCGACGCACCCACACGCCCGCATCTGTCGTCCTGGCACCTCGGTGCCGCTGCCCGCTCGCGTCGTGACGGCGCTCAGTCCCGAAACGGTCACCTTGTCCCTGCGTTCGGCCCTTCTTCCGTCCGAGAGCTCCACCGCTTCCCCACGCACGACCCGTCGCCCCTCCTGGCTCTCCCCGTCCGTCGCCCGCACCGAGGTGCTGGCCGGGCTGGTCGTCGCCCTGGCCCTCATCCCCGAGGCGATCAGCTTCTCGATCATCGCCGGCGTCGACCCGCAGGTGGGCCTGTTCGCGTCCTTCACGATGGCGGTCACCATCGCCGTCGTCGGCGGGCGACCGGCCATGATCAGTGCGGCGACCGGCGCGGTCGCCCTCGTCGTCGCGCCCGTCGCGCGACAGCACGGCCTGGGCTACCTGCTCGCCACCGTCGTGCTCGCCGGGGTCTTCCAGATCCTGCTCGGCGCGGCCGGCTTCGCCCGGGTGATGCGGTTCGTGCCGCGCAGCGTGATGGTCGGCTTCGTCAACGCCCTCGCCATCCTGATCTTCATGGCGCAGCTGCCGCACCTGACCCACGTGCCCTGGCTCGTCTACCCGATGGCCGCCGCCGGCCTGACGATCATCCTGACGCTGCCGCGCCTGACCAGGGCCGTGCCGGCGCCGCTGGTCTCGATCGTCGTGCTGACCCTCCTCACGGTCGTCCTCGGCCTGCACCTGCCGACCGTCGGTGACGAGGGCGCGCTCCCCCACGAGCTGCCCGGTCTCGCCCTCCCCGGCGTCCCGCTGACCTGGGCCACGCTGCGGATCATCGCCCCCTACGCCCTGGGCATGGCCCTGGTCGGGCTGATGGAGACGATGATGACCGCCAAGCTCGTCGACTCGGTGACCGACAGCCGCTCGGACAAGACGCGCGAGGCGATGGGCCAGGGCGTGGCGAACATCGTCACCGGATTCTTCGGCGGCATGGGCGGCTGCGCGATGATCGGCCAGACCATGATCAACGTGCGGGCGGGCGCCCGCACCCGGCTCTCCACATTCCTCGCGGGTGTCTTCCTGCTGGTCCTCGTCGTCGCTCTCGGCCCGGTCGTGGCGATCATCCCGATGGCCGCGCTGGCCGCGGTGATGGTGTTCGTCTCGCTCACCACGTTCGACTGGCACAGCCTGCGCACGATCCGTCGGATGCCTCGCAGCGAGACGGCGGTCATGCTCACGACCGTCGCCGTCGTGGTGGCCACCAGCAACCTCGCCATCGGCGTCGGTGCCGGGGTGCTGCTGGCCTGCGTGCTCTTCGCCCGTCGCGTCGCGCACCTCGTGCAGGTGACCAGCGTGCTCGACCCGGCCGGCACCGAGCGCATCTACTCCGTGCACGGCGCCCTGTTCTTCGCCTCCAGCAACGATCTCGTCGATCAGTTCGACTACGCCGACGACCCCGCGCGCGTCGTCATCGACCTCTCCGGAGCCTCCATCTGGGACGCCTCCACCGTCGCCACCCTCGATGCGATCACGCACAAGTACGCCACGCGCGGCAAGACGGCCGTGATCGTCGGGCTCGACCAGCACTCCGCCACCCGCTACCAGCGGCACACCGGGCAGCTCGCCGGCGCGCACTGATCCGTCCACGGTCCCGCGGGGCGGGCAGGCCGGCTCATCCCGCCCGGACGATGCCGCTCCCGGCCTGCGCCTCCTAGCGTCCGCTCCGCGGGGAGGAGGCGGGCAGGATGTCCACGCAGGCGGGGTCCAGCGCCCGGTCGGCTCCGGCCGAGGCCGGCACCGCGAGCGCTGTTCCCGAGCAGGTCTCTCCTGGCGGGGAAGGTGGCGGCAACGCGCCTCGTCCCCGCTCCCGGTGGGCCCGCGCCGGCGACCGCCTGCACCTGACCCTGCCGGGCTGCTGGGGCGCCCTGGTGCTGGCCTGCCTCTCGTTCACCCCGTCGCTGCTCCCCCCCGCGGCGGCGTGCTGCAGGGCGTCGTCTGCGGCATCAACGCGGCCATCGGCTACGGCCTGGGCGTGCTGGGCGCGTCGATCTGGCGCGCCTTCGCCGACCGCCCGCCGCGCCCGGCGCGACGGCGCTCCTGGCAGGCGCTGGCCGTCGCCGGCGTGGTGCTGCTGCCGCTCTCGTTCGGCTTCGGACAGTACTGGCAGAGCGAGATCCGACGGCTCATGGGCGTGCAGACCTACAGCGTCCCGAGCACCATCGCCTCCCCGTTCGTCGCCGTCGCGGTGTTCCTGCTGCTCCTGGTCACCGGCCGCGGCCTGCGCCGGCTCTACCGCTGGACCACCCGGCTGCTGGGCCGGCGGATCGGACACCGCGCCACGGCGGCCACCGGCTGGCTGCTCGTGGCCACGCTCAGCGTCCTGCTCGTCACCGGGGTGCTGCTGGACGGAGCGGTGGCGCTGGCCAACCAGATGTTCTCGGTGCGGAACACGACCACCGAGCAGGGCGTGCAGCCGCCGGACACCGGCCTGCGATCGGGGGGCCCGGGATCCCTTGTCCCCTGGACGACGCTGGGCAGGCAGGGGCGCTCGTTCGTGGCCACCGGTCCCAGCCGGCAGGACATCCAGGGGCTGACCGGGCGACCGGCGGAGCAGCCCGTGCGGGCCTACGCCGGCCTCGAGTCCGCCGGCGACGTCGAGGCACGAGCCGCCCTCGCCGTCGACGACCTCGCCCGGGCCGGCGGGTTCCGCCGCGCCAACCTGCTCGTGTTCACCACCACCGGAAGCGGCTGGGTCGATCCGGCCGCCGTCGACTCCTTCGAGTACCTGACCGGCGGCGACTCGGCGACGGTCGCCATGCAGTACTCCTACCTTCCGTCGTGGATCTCCTACCTGGTCGACCAGACCAAGGCACGGGCCGCCGGACGGCAGCTCTTCGACGCCGTCTACGCGCGCTGGTCCCAGCTGCCGCAGGAGAGCCGCCCACGGCTGTTCGTCGCCGGGGAGAGCCTGGGCTCCTTCGGGGCCGAGACGGCCTTCAGTGGCGAGTACGACCTGCGCAACCGCACCGCCGGCACGCTGTTCGCCGGACCGCCGAACTTCAACACGCTGTTCCGCGAGTTCTCCGACCAGCGCGACCCGGGCAGCCCGGAAGTGCAGCCCGTCTTCAAGGACGGGCGCACGGTGCGCTTCACCAACGACGCGAACGTGGCGATCCCCCCGCAGGGGCAGCCGTGGGACGGCCCGAGGGTGCTCTACCTGATGCACCCCTCCGACCCGATCGTCTGGTGGACGCCCCGGCTGGTGCTGCACCGGCAGGCCTGGGTCGGCGAGCAGCCGGGCCGGGACGTGCTCGACCAGGTCGTGTGGATCCCGTTCGTCACGTTCTGGCAGGTCACGGCAGACCTCCCCTTCGCGACCGGGGTGCCGGCCGGCCATGGCCACACCTACTCCGCGGAGTACGTCGACGGGTGGTCTTCGGTGCTGCGGCCACCGGCGCTCACCGCCGCCCAGCTGACCGAGCTGCAGCAGCGGATGGCGGCGGTCCGCTGAGCCAGCCGCCGACGACGGCAGGAGCCCGCATCCCTCACCGCTGCACGAACCACGCCACGGCGAGTGCGACCCCGTTGGTGGCGCAGTGGGCGAGCAGCGGGGCGAGCAGGCTGCCCGAGCGCAGCCGGAGCCAGCAGAAGACCAGCCCGGCGACGAACGTGACCGCGACCGCGCCCAGCACCAGCAGCGCCATCCCGCCGGGGCTGGACGCCGTCCCGGCCACCGCCCCGTTCCCCGCGGCCGTGCGGAGCGTGGGGGCGACATGCCAAAGCCCGAACAACGCCGACGTCACCAGCGAGGCGGTGCGCGCTCTCCAGACCCGCGTCCCGGAGCCCAGCAGCACACCGCGGAAGGCCAGCTCCTCCGGCACCGCGGTGACCAGCAGCACGGCCACCAGCAGCTCGACCAGCAGGTGGCCGCCGCTGACCTGCGCCCGGGTGTCCTCCAGGAAGCCGCGGGTGGGCGGGAGCAGCGCCGCGCCGACCACCACGAGGAGCACGAGCACGAAGGCCGCGGCCCCGTAGCGCAGGCCGGACGCCGCCGAGGAGGGGGCGAGGCCGAGGTCCTCGCGGCCGAGCCGGCCGCGGCGGGCCAGCAGCACGGAAGCGACCACGACCACCGCCGCCGACACCCACGGTGGTCCGAGCAGCCCGGCCGACCGGGCGACGTTCACGACGGCCAGCACGCCGGCGGTCAGCAGGAAGCAGCGCAGGGCAGCGGCGCGCTCGGCTGCCCTCGCCGCCGCTTCGCCGGACACCGAGCCGGACACCGCGCCGGACACTCCCGCCTGCCTCCGCTGCACCCCCTGACCAACCGCGCTCCACCCTCGGCGCCCGCCGGGCTCGTCGTCCTCCTCCCCGCCGCATGAACGCCGACCCGGTCCCGTGCGACCCGCTCGGGGCGCGGGTCCGTCACGCTCACCCAGCGCGCCGCACCGACCACCTCGACGCCTCGCAGGAGGGGGGCCTGCCCGGCGCACCCGGCACGAGGTCGAGGCCGCTCCGAGCGCGCCTGGCGGGGATCCACGCAGGGCTCCGGTAGGCTTGCGGTGCCGTTCCGGCGCAGGGCAGCTGGCTCAACCGCCACGCCCCGCCCGGAGAGCCGCAGTCCGCGGCCGACCTGCGGCCCGGCGCGACCCCTCGCCCGCGGCCGCGGTCCCTCGACAGAGAGCTGTTCGTGACCGCTGTCCCCGACGCCGCGCGCCCCGCGCGCGAGCGCCCCCGTCCCTCCTCCACCGGTGCTGCCGCCCCCACCCGCCGGCGCCGTCCCCGCCGCCGCCCGGCGGCCCCCGCCGCGCCCGTGCAGGCTGTCGTCCCCCAGGCAGCGAGCCGCCCGGCGGCCGCCGCGCCCGGGGACGCCCCGACCTTCGCCGCCCTCGGCGTGCCCGCCGCGCTGGTGGACGCCCTGACCGCCGCCGGCATCGCCACCGCGTTCCCCGTGCAGGCCGCCACCCTCCCCGACAGCCTCGCCGGCCGCGACGTCCTGGGCCGCGGACGCACCGGGTCGGGCAAGACCCTCGCGTTCGCCGTGCCGCTGGCCGCCCGGCTGGCCGGCGGCCGCCGGTCCCGCCCGCGGCGCCCCCGCGGCCTGGTGCTGCTCCCCACTCGCGAGCTGGCCAGCCAGGTCGCGGCGACCCTCGAGCCGCTCGCCGCGGCGAGCGGGCTGCGGGTGGCCGTGGTCTTCGGCGGCGTGCCGCAGAAGCGCCAGGTCGCCGCCCTCGACGCCGGCGTCGACGTGCTGGTGGCCTGCCCCGGCCGGCTCGACGACCTGGTCAAGCAGGGCCTGTGCCACCTCGACGCGGTCGAGCTCACCGTCCTCGACGAGGCTGACCACATGGCCGACCTCGGCTTCCTGCCGGTGGTCCGCCGGCTGCTGGACCGCACCCCGGCCGACGGCCAGCGGCTCCTGTTCTCCGCCACGCTGGACAACGACGTCGAGGTGCTGGTGCGCCGCTACCTGCACGACCCCGCGCAGCACGCCGTCGAGGAGACGACCGCCGGGCCGGCCCAGGGCGACATGAGCCACCACGTCCTGCACGTGCGCGACGACGACAAGGCCGCCGTGGTTCGGACGCTCGCCCTCGGCGCCAGCCGGGCGGTGTTCTTCACCCGAACCAAGCACCGGGCCAAGCGGCTGGCCGCGCAGCTGTCGGCGGCGGGCATCCCCGCCGTCGACCTGCACGGCAACCTCAGCCAGAACGCCCGCGAGCGGAACCTGGCAGCGTTCCACCAGGGCCGAGCGCGCGTCCTGGTGGCCACGGACATCGCCGCCCGAGGGATTCACGTCGACGAGGTGTCCCTCGTCGTCCACGTCGACCCGCCCGCCGAGCACAAGGCCTACCTGCACCGCTCCGGGCGGACCGCCCGCGCCGGCTCCACCGGCGCCGTCGCCACCATCGTCACCCCCGAGCAGCGCGCCGAGGTGGCCCAGCTGCAGCGCAAGGCCGGCATCTCCGCGCTGGTCCGCTCGGTCGACGCGCGCGACCAGCTGCTCGAGCTCGCCGGCTGACGACGACCGTTCGGGCCCTCACGCCGTGAGGGCCCGCTCGGTCAGCGCGGTGCTCACCGCCAGGACCTGCTCCTGCCGGCGGCGGTCGGCGACGAACGCCGCGGCCGGGAAGCGCCCCTTCTTGGTGGCGAAGCCCGCAGCCGACGGGCTCCAGTGCCCGTCGGTCAGCAGCCCGACGAGCTGGTCGGCCACCTGCTGCGGGCTGCGCTTGTTGCGGGTGAAGGGGAAGAAGAGCAACCGGGTGGTCCAGGGCAGCTCGCGCAGGATGCCGGTGTCGGCGTTGCCCGGCCCGTAGCCCAGCGCCGAGATGCCGTACCGCTCACCGGCCTGGGCGGTGAGCAGGTCGTTGGCCGTCTGCGCCTGGCTGTGGCTCTCGAAGCCGGTGCGGGCGGTCACCTCGGCCAGGTCGTCGAACTCGACGCGGGCCCGCTTGGGCATCCGCGGCGTCGACGCCGCCAGGTTGACCATGCGGGTATCCGCGCTGAGCAGCCCGTGCCGGGCAGCGGCCTCCAGGAACACGAACCGGGACAGGTAAGAGACGGCGAAGTCCTTCTCCAGCCCTTCCGCGGTGTGCTCGGGCCGGGTGAGGAAGATGCCGACGGCGTGCACGAGGTAGTCGATCCGGCCCACCTTCCCGGCCAGCTCATCGACCGCCGCCTCCACGTTCCGCATCAGGCTGAAGTCGGCGACCACTGCCTCGAGCGAGCCCGGCTCCGGCATCGCGGCGGACCGGGCGACGAGGTCCTGCGCCTTGGCCGCCGAGCGGCCGATGATGACGACCCGCCCGCCCAGGGCGCGCAGCCGGAGCGCGGTGGCGGCTCCGATGCCGTTGATTCCACCGGTGACCACGGCGGTCTTGCCCACCAGGGACTGGGACATGAGCTGCTCCTTCATCGTGTGTTCACTGGGTGTTCAATAGTGTTCAGGGCTGAACATTGAGACCTGACGCGCTGACCTAAGCCATCGGCCTGGGTGGTGGATGAGCGATCAGGCGCCGCGGACGCGCCTGAGGGCGTCGACGGTGGACCGGATCTCCTCCACGCTCAGCGGCGCGAAGAGCTCGTGGATGAACCGGCTTCGGGTCGGGGCCAGCTCGTGCAGCTTCGCCTCACCGGCAGCGGTCAGCCGCAGCCGGTGCGCCGCCCCGTCCGGGATGCGGTCGACCAGACCCGCCTGCTCGAGCTTCGTGACCAGCATGGAGATGTTGCCGGTGGTGACGTTGAGCCGTTCGCTCAGCTCCCGCTGAGAGATCTCCGGGCTCGCGTCCACCGTGATCAGCACCTGGAACTGCGCGTGGGTGAGACCGAACGGCGCCAGCTCGGCCTGCACCCCGCGGGTGATCTGGTTCATCACCAGCCAGAGCTCGGCGAACAGCCGCTTGGACTGCCTGGCCCGCGTCTCGTCCACAGCGCAACGTTTAGCACTGAACTCATGAGGCCTGCAACCCGTCCCCCGCGCCCTCCTGCCCACCCTCCTGCCCACGCCGCCGCGGGACGCCGGGGAGCAGGGCTCTCCGCCAGGGAGGCACCCCCTCGATCTCGATCTCGAGGGAGAAGCTGAGGAACGTCCGGATCAGGACGATGACGCCGAGGATCGCGACGTTCTCCAGCGAGGGGGCGACGGCCACCGTCCGCACCAGGTCCGCGGCCACGAGGATCTCCAGGCCGAAGAGGATCGCGCCCCCGAAGGCGCGGCGCAGCACCTCGTAGGCCCGGCGGCCGTCGCGCTGGCGCTGCCAGCTCCGACCGGCGAGCACCACGGCGAGCAGAAGACCGCCGAGCAGCACGACGGCGCCGAGCGCCTCGAACCCCTGCGCCACGTGCTCCATCGCCTCGGTGAAGGTCATGACCCCAGCGTCGCTACCGCCGCCCGCGCACTCCTCATCCGGAACAGTCGAACTCCCCGGGCCGGGTTCGGCGCCCTGCCACCGCCCGGCCCGCGCTCCCTACGCGCGGTCGGCGGAGCGCACCGGTCGGAAGGCCGAGCACTCGTTCGGCGGCCCGGGCGTGGGCCGGCGTCGGTCGCTGCTCGCCCCGGCGCCATCGACGGACGGTGTGCGGTGAGACGCCCACCTCGGCGGCCAGGTCCACGCAGGAGCGCCCGGCCCAGGCCAGGGCCTCGACGAGGAGCAGGTGCTCGGCGTCGTCGCATCCGACAGCCGTGCTCGAGGCCGAGACCAGGTGGCGGGGCGCCGGGCACCGCGCCGCCGTGGCCACCTCGGCCACCGGGAGGCCGTAGAGCATCGCCAGCCGCCGGACGGCCGCCAGCCCCAGCGCACCCGTCCCGGTCTCGGCCTGGGCCAAGCGTCGTCGCGACACCCCGGCCTGCGCCGCCGCCCGTGCCAGCGACAGCTTCTGGCGCGCCCGCATGGCACGCAGCGGGGGGACACCTGGGCCCCGGTCCGGGACGGGGTGGGGGGCCGGAGCGGGCCGGGGCGTCGTGGCGAGCAGGGGCGCCAGGCGACGGGCGGGTTCTCCGGCGAGCCGCGGGTCCCGCGCCAGGCGTTCGAGCTGCTCGCGCCCGGGCCTCCGGCTGCCACCCTCCCAGCGGCTGACCGTGCTCGCCGAGCAGCCGGCGATCCGGGCGAACGAGGCCAGGGTCAGCCCGACGTCGGCCCTCACCGCAGCGAGGACGGCCGGCGCATCGCTGCTCGGGCAGGGCTGCTGCGCCGGGAGGACGCGCAGGAGGGCCAGCCGCCGCAGGTGCCAGGGACGCGGCGAGCGCCCCCGCTCCCAGTCCCGCACAGTGGTTCCGGCGACCCCGAGCAGCGCGCCGGCCCGCTCCAGGGACAGCCCCTCCCGGCGCCGCCAGGCCGCGACCGCCCGGGCGACGTCACCGGGAAGGACCTCCCCCGCGCCGCCCTGCTCGGTGGCCGGACTGCTCATCGGGCGACGTCGACGACCACCAGGCGGGTCTCGGTCATCTCCTGCACCGACCAGTGCGGCCCCTCGCGCGTGTTGCCGCTGTCCCGCAGGCCGCCGTAGGGCATCTGGTCCGCCCGCCAAGTCGGCACCTCGTTCACCAGGACGCCGCCGAAGTCCAGGGCCTCCACCGCCTCGAACGCGGTGGCCAGGTCGCGGGTGAAGACCGCGGCCTGCAGGCCGTACCGGGTGTCGTTGGCCAGGCGCAAGCCCTCCTCGACCGAGTCGACGGTCTGGATGCCGACGACCGGGCCGAACACCTCCAGCCGGCAGATGTCCATGTCCGGGGTGACGTCGGCGAGCAGCGTCGGGGACAGGACGCCGTCCTCCCCCACCTTCCCGCCGGCCACCACCGTGGCCCCGGCGACGATGGCGGCCTCCACCCACGACGCCACCCGGTCGCGCTCACCCGCGCTGATCAGCTGCGACACGTCGGTCGCCTCGTCGAGCGGGTCGCCCACCACGAGCTCCTGGACCAGCGAGCCGAGGTAGGCGGTGAACTCCTCCGCGACGTCGCGGTGCACGTAGACCCGCTGCGTGGAGATGCAGGACTGCCCCGCGTGGCTGAAGCCGGCCACCTTGATCTTGTCCGCCGCTCTGCGCCAGTCGCCGTCGGCGGCGATGACGACGGGGGCGTTGTTGCCCAGCTCCAGCCCGACCCGCTTGCGCGGTGCGGCCGCACGGATGCCCCAGCCGACCTCGGGAGAGCCGGTGAAGGTGAGCAGGGCGACGTCGGGGTGCTCGACCAGCGCGTTGCCGACGACCGAGCCGGGGCCGGTCACGACCGAGAGCATCGCCTCGGGCAGGCCGGCCTCGAGGAGCAGACGGGCCAGGGCGATCGCCGAGAACGGCGTCTGGCCGGCGGGTTTGAGCACCACGGGGCAGCCGGCGGCCACGGCGGGGCCGAGCTTGTGCGCGACCAGGTTGAGCGGGAAGTTGAACGGGCTGATCGCGCCGACCACTCCGATGGGGCGTCGGAGCGTCCAGGCCAGCTTGGTGTCGGCGCCCGGCGCGGCGTCGATCGGGATGACCTCGCCGACCAGCCGGCGCGCCTCCACCGCGGAGAACCGCAGCGTCCCGGCGGCGCGCTCGGCCTCCACCCGCGCGGTCCGGATCGGCTTGGCCGCCTCCTGCGCGATGATCCGGGCGAACTCCTCGCGCCGTTCGGTCAGCAGCGCAGCCGCGCGCTCGAGGATGTCCGCGCGCTGCCACGGCTTCAGCCCGCCCTGCGCCAGGAACTCGCGGGCATGGGCGGCCGCGCGGTCGACGTCGGCGGCACCGAGCCGGGGCACCCGGCCGAGCGGTGCGCCGTCGTACGGCGCGCGCACGACGTCGTCGGCCCCGCCGGTGGAGTCGGCACCGGCGACGGGCACCGCGACGACGACGTCCTCGGGCAGCGGAAGGGAGAGTCGCTCCTGCGTGAGCGGCATTCAGTGGCTCCTAGCGAGAGTAGGACGAGCTCAGGCCTGCGCGGTGGGCTGGTCGGTGGGCTGGTCGTCGTGCTGGAGCAGCTGCCCCCGCACCCACTCCAGCTCGCGGACGACGTAGTCGGTGATGTCGCCGTCCTTGAGGTGCGCGGGCAGGACGTCCCAGGTGTAGGTCTCGATCTCGAGGTGGTCGGACAGCGGGGTGCGGGCGTGCACGGCCAGCGCGGCCTCGATGGCCGACCGGGTGGCGCGGAAGGCCCCGAGGTCGTCGAGGAACACCGGCACGTGGAAGTGGGTGCGCCACTCCCGCTCCCCGCTGGGATCCCGGCGCCAGGCCTCGATCGCGTCGCCCAGGTTGAGGAACCGGGTCAGCTGCCCGTCGCGTCGCTCCGTCGTCTGGCTGAGGTAGATGGTCTCGGTGAAGCGTTCGAGCTCGCGCACCGTGTCCTCGGTGACCTCCGGCACCCAGAGTGCCGCGGCCTCCTGCAGCTTGAAGATCGGGATGCCGGCCTCGACGAGCTGGGTCAGCGAGGCGGGCAGGTCCTCGAACTCCACCGCCTGGTGGGCCATGTCGAAGACGACGCCGAGGTGGCGGCGGACCAGCCCCTGCACCTCGGAGACCGGAAGGCCGGTGAGCCCCGCAAGCCGCTGCGTGCCGCTCGGCGAGTGGACGTGCTCCTGGAAGTAGCGGACCGTCTCCTCGGTGGTCTCCAGGAAGCAGAACGGCTCGGGCTCGAGCGCCAGCTTCACCCGGCGCCCGGTGCGCTTCTCGAGCTCGATCAGGTGGGCGACCACGCGCAGCAGCTGCCCGGTGAGCACGTCGACGTCGCCGGGCCCGTCCACGTTGGGGCGGAACGCCAGCGGCGCCGACTGGATGGTCGGCGCGATGTCCTCGGCGGCGACGTCGGCGAGCACGTCGGCCACGGCGCACGTGTAGCGCACCCGGTCATCGGTGCTCCAGTCCGGCTCGTAGACCTGCTCCATCACCCGGCGGCCCTTGAACGGGCCGTACGGGAACGCGTTCACGGTGTAGACGTAGAGGTCCTCCGCGGCCAGAAAGTCCTTGAGCCGCTGCCGTTCGGCCTGGTCGGACACGAGGGTGACGGCCGAGGCGTTGGACAGCCGCAGCGAGACGCCGAAGCGCTCGTCGGGGGCGAGCCGCTTCTTCACGATCGGCGCGTAGGTGGTGAGGCTCTCCCACATCTCGGCCCAGGTGTCCCCCGGGTGGACGAGGGTGGAGTAGCCGAGGTGACCGAGCCGGTCGCCGAGATGCATCGTTCTCCTAAAGGTGTGCTGCGACGTCGGCGAGCAGCCGGGCCGCCGAGGGGGCGTCCAGACGCCGCGCGTCGCAGGTCAGGGACAGGTGGACGGTGGGGCGGACGGCGAGCGCCTGCTGGCCGTCGGCGGTGGTCACCACCACCGGCCGATCGGCCACGGCGCCGGCCGACACCGCCAGCACCTGCCCCCCGGCGAGCGGAGGGACCACCTGCACGACCCCGGGGACGGAGACGTGCGAGACGCACAGCATGGCGGCGGTCGTGTCCTGCGGGGCCGGTACCGACGCACGTCGCAGCAGGCCGTCCAGGGACAGCTCGTCGGCCGCCGCGACGAGCGCCTGCTCGCCGTCGACGTCGAGCAGCAGGTGCCCGTCGCCGGCGGGCCACGCGATCGACTGCCGTCGCAAGCTCTCCAGCAGGGCGTGCGCGACCACCAGGGTCACCCCGAGGGACTGCGGCACGTTCGCTCCCAGACCCGCCGCCCGCTCCAGCAGCCGGCCCGCGCCGACCTCGGCGCTCACCGACGCGGCGTAGGAGGGAGTTGCTCGGGCGGCAGCGGTGGCGACCGCTGCCGGTGCCGACGGCACCGGTGCCGGAGGGGCAGCCGGGACCGGGGCCAGTGCAGAAGCAGGCGCCGGGACCGCCCCCAGGACGTCCGCAGGCGTCACCCGCCCGGCCGGTCCGCTCCCCCGCACCGCGGCCAGGTCGACGCCGTGCTCCCGGGCGAGGCGACGCACCCGGGGCGAGTGCACGTGCCGGGGAGGGCGCGACCCGGCTGGGGACGAGGCGGTCCCCAGAACGTCCGACGGCGTCACACGGCCGTCCGGGCCGGTGCCGACCAGCCCGATGAGCACCACCCCGTGCTCGGCCGCCAGCCGCCGGACCCGTGGCGAGTGCACGTGCCGCCGCGTGCGCGCGGAACGTCCCGTGGCCGGCTCGGTCAGCACCGGGCTCACGACTGCAGCGCCTTCTCCACCGTCGTGGCCACCACGTCCGCGGACGGGATGACCAGGTCCTCGAGCGAGTCGGCGGCCGGCAGCGGCACGTGCGGGGTGGTGATCCGCTGCACCGGCCCGTCGAGGTCCCAGAAGCACTCGTCGGCCGCCAGCGAGGCGATCTCCGCGCCCCACCCCAGCAGGCGGGGGTTCTCCTCCACCGTGAACAGCCGACCGGTGCGGCTCACCGAGTCCAGGATGGTCCGGGTGTCCAGCGGCACCAGCGAGCGGACGTCGATGACCTCGGCGTCGATGCCGCGCTGCGCGAGCTGCTCGGCGGCGTCGAGGGCACGGGGCACCATCAGCCCGAGGGCGAGGATGGTCGCGTCCTTGCCGGGACGGCGGACCACGGCCTTCCCGAGCTCGTCGACGATCTCCCCGTCGGGCACCTCGCCCTTGCTGGCGTAGAGCCCCTTGTGCTCGAAGAACAGCACCGGGTCGTCGCTGCGCACCGCCGCCGCCATCAGGCCGACGACGTCGCGCGGGGTGGCCGGGGTGACCACCTTCAGGCCCGGCACCGCCATCGCCCAGTTCTCGATCGCCTGGGAGTGCTGGGCGCCGAAGCGCAGCGCACCGCCGTTGCCGGTCTTGATGACCAGCGGGAGGGTGACCTGCCCGTTGGTCATGTATCGGGTCTTGGCGATCTCGTTGACGACGATGTCCCAGCAGACCGCGAAGAAGTCCGAGAACATGATCTCGGCGATCGGCCGCATGCCGGTCATGGCCGCGCCCATCGTGGCCCCGAGGATCGCCTGCTCGGCGATCGGGGTGTCGATCACGCGCTTGGGGCCGAACTGCTCGAGCAGCCCGACGGTGGTCTTGAAGACGCCGCCCGCACCGGCGACGTCTTCGCCCACCAGCACGACCCGCTCGTCGCGGGCCATCTCCTGGGCGATGCCGCGGGCCACAGCCTCGCGATAGGTCAGTTGCGCCACGACCAGCTCCCGTCAGCCCACACGTCGGTGAATGCGCTCTCCGGCGAGGGCAGCTCGCCGGCGATGGCCTCCTCGGTGGCGCGGTCCACCGCCTCGGCCACCTCCTTCTCGATGACGTCCAGCTCCGCGCCGTCGACGCCGAGCCGCTCGAGCCGGCCGCGGTAGACCGTGAGCGGGTCGTACGCCTTCCACGCCTCGACCTCCGGCTGCGGCCGGTACTTGCCCGGGTCGGCCCGCGAGTGGCCGCCGTGCCGATAGGTCAGGGCCTCGATCAGGGACGGGCCCTGACCGCTGCGCGCCCGCTCCAGGGCGGTCTGCGCGGTGAGGTAGCACTCGTCGGCGTCGTTGCCGTCGACCCGGATCGCCTCCAGGCCGTAGGCACCGGCCCGGTCGGCCGCGGGGCGCGCGACCGCCGTGATGTCCGCGATGGAGGTGTACTCCATGTAGAGGTTGTTCTCGCAGACGAAGACGACGGGCAGCTTGTAGACGGCGGCGTAGTTCAGCGCCTCGTGGAAGGCGCCGATGTTGGTCGTGCCGTCGCCGAAGAAGCAGACCGCCACCTGGCCGCTGCCGCGGTACTGCGCGGACCACGCCGCACCGTTGGCGATGGTGAGGTGGGCGCCGATGATCGCGTAGGAGCCCATCATCCCGTGCTCGACGCTCGTGAGGTGCATGGAGCCGCCCTTGCCGCCGAGCAGCCCGTTGGCACGACCGAGCAGCTCGGCCAGGACCGGCGTCATGGGCACCCCGCGGGCGAGGGTGTGCGCGTGCCCGCGGTACGTCGCGAAGGTGTAGTCGTCCTGGCGCATGGCGCGCCCGAACCCGGCGGCGATCGCCTCCATGCCGAGCGAGAGGTGGCTCGTGCCCTTGACGAGCTGCTTCATGAACAGGTCGTAGGCGCGCTTCTCGAACAGCCGCATCTCGCGCATGCTCCGGTACATGTCCCGGCGG
>JBQCIO010000027.1:0-6253 GCA_051953655.1 Motilibacteraceae bacterium | reverse complement strand
CGCCGGACGGGGCGGGCGCTGGTCGAGGGGCTGGGCACGGGGTCCTCCGCAGGGGTTGGGGGATCGATGGGCAGTGCTCGGTGGGCAGTGCGGGAGGTAGGGATCGGGGGCTAGTGGGTGAGCACCTTGGCGAGGAAGTCGCGGGCACGGTCGGTGCGCGCGGCGGTGAAGAACTCCTCGGGGGCGCCGGTCTCGACCACCGCCCCGTCGGCCATGAACACGACCCGGTCGGCGGCCTGGCGGGCGAAGCCCATCTCGTGGGTGACCACGAGCATCGTCATGCCGCTGCCGGCCAGCTCGACCATGACGGCGAGGACCTCGTTGATCATCTCCGGATCGAGCGCCGACGTCGGCTCGTCGAAGAGCATGAGCTTGGGCTCCATGGCCAGCGAGCGCACGATGGCGACCCGCTGCTGCTGCCCGCCGGACAGCTGCGCCGGGTGCTTGCCGGCCTGGTCGGCCACGCCCACCCGCTCCAGCAGCTCCATGGCGCGGCGCTCGGCCTCGGCCTTGGACAGCCCCCGGACCTTGACCGGCCCGAGGGTGACGTTCTGGAGCACGGTCTTGTGCCCGAACAGGTTGAAGGACTGGAAGACCATCCCGACGTCGGCGCGCAGCCGGGCCAGTGACCTGCCCTCCTCGGGCACGGGGCGGCCGTCGACCTCGATCGTGCCGGCGTCGACCGTCTCCAGCCGGTTGATGCACCGGCACAGGGTGGACTTGCCCGAACCGGACGGCCCGAGCACGACGACCACCTCGCCCCGCTGCACCTCCAGGTCGACCTCGCGCAGCGCGACGTGCGGCCCGAAGGACTTGGAGACGCCACGGACGCGCAGCAGCGGCGCGTCGCGCACGTCGGCGACGCTCCTGCCCACCTCGCCTGCTTCATCCGTGTTCGATGACATATGCACGGTTGTACCACCAGACGGCCAGCTCTATCCGATCCGCCCAGCCCTCTTCCCCCGCTGCTCCCCCGCATTCCCGGCGAGCGATCGGAGGCTCCCATAGGGCGCGTCTCGAGAGCCCATCGTGGGCGCACGGCCCCGAGCGACTCCCGAGACGTGCCCTAAGGTGTGCCGCCGTGACGATCCGGGTGGTGCTGGCCGAGGACAGCGCGCTGCTGCGGCAGGGGCTGGAGCGGCTGCTCGCCGCGGCCGACGGGGTGGAGCTGGTGGGCAGCGTCGGCACGCTGCCGGAGCTGATGGCGCTGGTGGAGCGCGAACGGCCCGACGTCGTGGTCAGCGACATCCGGATGCCACCCACCGGGGTGGACGAGGGCATCGTCGCCGCCGCCCGGCTGCGGGCGGAGCACCCCGAGGTCGGTGTGGTGCTGCTCAGCCAGCACGCCGAGGCCACCTACGCGCTGCGGCTGCTCGAGGGCGGCGCGACCGGGCGCGCCTACCTGCTCAAGGAGCGGGTGGCCGGCGCGGACGAGCTGGCCGCCGCCGTGCGCACCGTGGCCGCGGGCGGTTCGGTCATCGACCCGACGGTGGTCGAGCGGCTGGTGAGCGCGAACCGGGCGAGCGAGCGGTCGGCCCTGTCGTTCCTCACCCCGCGCGAGCTCGAGGTGCTCGGCGAGATGGCCCAGGGCAAGAGCAATGCCGCCATCGCGGCCACCCTGTTCCTGTCCGAGCGGGCGATCGAGAAGCACACCAACTCGATCTTCGCGAAGCTGCACCTGCGGGAGGAGCCCGACGTCAACCGCCGCGTCGCCGCGGTGCTGGTGTACCTGGACGAGCAGCCGGTCGCGTGATGGTGCACGCGTAGGGGTTGGGCAGGGGTGGTAGCACCACCCCGACCGACCGGTGGGCACCCTGCCCGCGGTGCCGCCCGGCCCGGCACACTCCTTCTCGTGGAGACCCCCCGCCTGCGCGTGCTCGTCGTCGACGACCACGCGGCCTACCGGCTGGCGCTGGCCGGCGTGCTGCGCCGGGCCGGCGACCTCGAGCTGGTCGGCGAGGCCGCCAGCGGCGAGGAGGCGCTGGACCGGGCCCGGGAGCTGACCCCCGACGTCGTCGTCCTGGACGTCCGGATGCCGGGGATGGGCGGCATCACCGCCGCGACCAGGCTGCGCGCCGAGCACCCCGGCGTCCTGGTGCTGCTGTGCTCCAGCTACGACCTGGCCGACCTGCCCACCGGGGCACTGGGGGCCGGCGTCGTCTACGCCCCCAAGGAGGAGGTCGGGCCCGGGCTGCTGCGCCGGCTCTGGCAGGACCACCGCCCGGGCCGGGCCGCTGCGCTGCCCGAGCCCCGGCCGTCGGGCTCGGTGGGCACCTCCGCCGATGCCGCCCCGGTCACTCCGCCCGCAGCGCCTCCGCCGGCCTGAGCCGCGCCGCCCGCACCGCGGGCACGGCGGCCAGGAGACCCGCGAGGGCCAGCGCGCCGGCCACGGTGAGCCCGAGCCACCGCCACGGCCAGGCCGGATCCCCGGCCAGCGAGCTGGCCGCGGCGAGCTCGGCCCACAGCAGCCGCCCCGCGGCCGCGCCCAGCGGCAGCCCCACGGCCACCGCGAGCCCCGCGGTCGTGACCGCGGCCACCAGCACCGCCGCGGCCACCTGCAGCGGGCGCAGGCCGAGCACCGACAGCACGGCCAGGTCGCGGCGCCGCCGGCGCACCGTGGTGAGCAGGCCGTGCGCGAGGGCGGCGCCCCCGCTCACCGCCAGCGCGGCGACGAGGATCCAGGGCAGGTGGCGGACGTCGGCGAGGTTCGTCACCTCGGCCGGGGCGGTGGCCGGCACCAGCTCCAGCTCGCCGGCCAGCTCCTCGCCCACCGCGGTCCCCGCCGCGCGGTCGACGCCGCGCACCAGCGCGGTCAGCTGCGGCTCGGCGGCGGCGAGGTCGGCCAGCGGCTTCCTGCCGAGCAGGAGCGTGTCCCCGAGCCGGCCGCCGTCGAAGCCGGGCACGAGCACCACGCCGACCACGTGCAAGGTGCGGTCCAGGCCGTTCGGGTCGCGCGCGACGACGTCGTCGCCGACCCCGACGCCGAGCGAGCGGGCCAGCCGCGGGCCCAGCGCCACCTCGTCCGCGCCCGCGTCCCCGGTGCCATCACCGGTCGCGGGCACCCGGCCCTCCAGCACCTCCCACGGCAGGGCGCCCTTGCGCCGCTCGACGGCGTAGCCGCGGGCCGCGCGCCCGCCGACCTGCACGCTGCCGCCGGCGACGACGTCGACGTCGCGGACCCGCGGGTCGGCGGCGATCCGGGCCACGTCCGGCTCCTTGGCGTCCACCAGGGCGAAGTCGGCCGCCCAGCCCCACCGCTCGGGCCGGCCGACCGCGCGGTCCAGGCCGGCGGCCACGGTGAGCGCGGCCACCAGCGCCGCCACGGTGAGGGCGGCGCCGACGGCGGTCCCCCGCACGCCCAGCGCGCCGCGTCCGCCGCGCAGCGCGAGGGCCGCACCCGCCGTCGCCCAGGCCGGCCCGGCGGGCAGCCGCCCGGCTCCGGCGCCGGGCAGGGACGCGGCGCGGGCGGTGCGGCCCACCGTCACCGCCGCGGTGCCGGCGGCCACGAGCAGCACGGCCAGCGCCGCCAGCCCGGCGGCCGCCGCGGCGATGCCCGGGGCGAGCCGGAAGCCTGGGGCCGGCTCGTAGCGGGCCATCGAGCCCAGCGGGTCCAGCAGCCCGGCAGCGGCCGTGGCAGCCGCCGCCACCGCCGCGGCCAGCGCCGCCGGCAGGAGCGCGGGGAGGGATCGGGCCAGGGTGCGCTCGGCCCGGGTGAGCCCCAGCGCCGCCTCGACCCGCTGGTCCCCGGCGCGCGCCGCGTGGTGCCGGGCGAAG
Source organism: Motilibacteraceae bacterium (assembly GCA_051953655.1). Lineage (GTDB taxonomy): Bacteria > Actinomycetota > Actinomycetes > Motilibacterales > Motilibacteraceae > JBQCHF01. The sequence continues at coordinate 2,479 of JBQCIO010000027.1, read as the reverse complement.
CCCTGGAGGAGCAGGAGCACGCCGGCCACCCCGGCCACCCCGGCCAGCAGGCCGAGCGCGCCGGACAGCACCGCCTGGCTGGCCCGCACCGTGGGGTCGGGCACCGGCGGGTAGGCGGCCTCGATCGGGGCGAACCCGCCGTCGCCGCGCGGGAGCCGGGCGTCGGCGGTGGCCGCCCGCACCCCGGCGTCGAAGGCCGCACGGGCGGCCGGGCCGGGGGCCAGGCGGACCAGCGCGGTGGGGCCGGGCGAGAAGGCCGCGTAGCGGTCGGCGAAGGCGGGGGTGGCCAGCACGTTCTGCAGGCCCTCGCCCCAGGCGGGGTAGCGGACCACGCCGACGACCCGCAGCGACACCCGTGGGCCGTCCGGTGCGCCGAAGCCGGTCGCGAAGGAGCGGATCTCGGTCGGGGTGAGCAGGTCCAGGGCGAGGACGTCGCCGAGGTCCACGCCCATCGGGCCGGCGATCCGGCTCGCCACCTGCTCGGACACCACCACCTCGTCCGCGGCCGCGGCCGCGCGCCCCTGGACGACGACGGGGTGGAACAGGCCGACCGGCGGCGGCGGCCCGGCGCTCACCCCGATGTACTGCAGCGGCCCGCCGCCGGCCCGCTGGCCGACCACGGTGATGCCGGTCCAGGAGGACCGGACCTGCGGCAGCGCGAGCACCCCGGGCAGCAGCCGCGGCTCGGTGACGAGCAGGCGCGCGTCGTCGGGCCGGGTGGCCTCGAGCAGCCGGGCGTAGGCGCTGCCGGTGCGCACGGCGACGGCGGCGGTGCCGGCCACCAGCCCGGCCGCGGCGCCGGCGAGCAGTCCGAGCAGGACCAGCGCGCGCCATCGCCGGCGCAGCTCGCCGCGGGCGACGGCGCCCACGGCCCCCCAGGCGACCTGGGCCACTAGCCCTGCCCCACCGGGAGGCGGGCGCGGGCAGCAGCGGCGGGGCGCTCGGCGACCGGCACCTCGCCGGTCACCGTCGTGCCGCGTCCCGGGGCGCTGTCCCAGCGGACCGACCCGCCCACCGCGCCGACCCGGTCGGCCATGTTGACCAGCCCGTGCCCGGCCGCGCCCACCACCGCGGGGTCGAAGCCGGGGCCGTCGTCGCGCACCGTGAAGCGCAGCCGGCCGCCGTCGTCGGCGAGCACGACCTCCACCCGCGCCCCGGGCGCGTGCTTGCCGGCGTTCGCCAGCGCCTCGAGGCAGCAGAAGTAGACGGCGGCCTCCACCTGCGCCGGGTAGCGCCCGACGCCCTCGGCGCGCACCACGGCCGCTGCCGGGGAGCGCACCGCGGCCGCCCGCAGCGCCTCGGCCAGGCCCGAGTCCAGCAGCAGCGGCGGGTAGATGCCGTGCGCGAGCGAGCGGAGCTCGGCGATGGTGGCCTGCACGTCGCCGGACAGGGCGGCGAGCACCTCCCCCGCCTCCTCGGGCGACTCGGTGAGCAGCTGCCGGGCCAGCCCGAGGTTCACGGCCAGGGCCACGAGGTGCTGCTGCGCGCCGTCGTGCAGGTCGCGCTCGATCCGCCGCCGCTCCGCGTCGGCCGCGGCCACCAGCCGGCTGCGGGAGGCCCGCAGCTCGGCGTTGGCCCGGCGCAGGTCGTCGAGGGTCTCCTGCAGGGCCGCGTCCAGCGCAGCGTTGTGCAGCACGACGCCGAGCCGGCCGGCCAGCTCCCCCAGGGCCCGCTCGTCGGCCTCGGCGAAGGGCTCGCCCTGCACCGGGCGCCGGGCGACGACGAGGCCGAGCACCTGACCTCCGTGCCGGGCCGGGGCGATGCGCACCGGACCCGCCGGAGCCCCCTCGAGCAGGGGCGGCAGCCAGGTGCGGGCCCACCCCTCCCCCGCCACGGTGGCGCGCTCCAGCACCCCGAGCCCGGCCCCGTCGATGCCCTCCGACGGCCCGTAGGAGAGCGCCGCGGACGGGACGGCCATGGCCGGGACGAGGCGGTCGCCGTCCAGGGTCCAGACCTGCACCGAGGACAGGGCGAGGCTGGCCCGCAGCGACTCGCACAGCTGGCGCAGCAGCTCCTCCAGCGGCACGCCGCGGCTGGCCCGCTCGCCGAAGGTGGCGAGGACCTGCCACGGGCTGTGCCGCCGCCGGCCCACCAGCCGGCGCATCGCCTCGGTGGCGGTGCCGACCACCGGGCGGGCCGCGAGCACCGCGACCGCGCCGCCGAGCACCGCGGCCAGCAGCGCCACCCGCTCCTCGTCCGCCCGCGGCAGCCGCCCCAGCGCGAGCACCGCGACGGCAACGGCCAGGGACGTGAGCACCGCCCCGGCGACGACGACGGCGCACACGTCGAGCACCTGCCGGGCGCGCCGGGTGAGCGGCGAGGCCGCGACCAGCGCGCCGACCACCAGCGCGGCCACGGGCACCAGCAGCCACCGCCCCCACGCCGGCCCGGCGCCGACCAGCAGGCGCACCAGGGCGCCGGCCAGTCCGGCCGCCAGGCCCGCCGCGCCGGCGCCGAGCAGCACCCCGGCGCGCGCCCG
>JBQCIO010000026.1:0-3491 GCA_051953655.1 Motilibacteraceae bacterium | reverse complement strand
GGCCGCCCCCCCCCCCCCCCCCCCCCCCCCCCCCCCGCCCGGACAACACCCACATTGGGTGCGGCCCCCCCCCATTAGGTGTTACCCCACGGCAGTAAGGGGGGGTTACTGCCCCGGGCGCTCGGCTCCGACAGGCGCGGCGTGGCGAGGCTGCGGTTCCTCGGTGGTGGCCCGCTCCGGGTGCTCGGCGGGCTTGGGGGTGGCGAAGGTGACGAACTCGTCGCGCGGGCTGGCCAGCGAGCCGAGCGTCACGACCTCGCGACGGAAGAACAGCGCCAGGGTCCAGTCGGCGACCACGCGGGCCTTGCGGTTGAAGGTCGGCACGCGGCTGACGTGGTAGCTGCGGTGCATGAACCAGGCCGGCCAGCCCTTGAGCTTGACGCCGTAGACCTGGGCGACACCCTTGTGCAGCCCCAGGCTGGCCACCGAGCCGGCGTAGGCGTGGCGGTACTCCTTGAGCGGTACCGCGCGCAGCGCACGCACGATGTTGTCCCCGAGCAGCTTGGCCTGGCGGACGGCGTGCTGGGCGCTCGGCCCGCACAGGGCGTCGGGGTCGTCCTTGGTGAGGTCCGGGACGGCCGCGTTGTCGCCGGCGGTCCACGCGTCCGCGGTGTCCGCCACGGTGAGGTAGGCGGTGGCGCGGATCCGGCCCTTGGCGTCGAGGGGCAGGTCGGTCGCGGCCAGCAGCGGGTGCGGTTTCACGCCAGCGGTCCAGACCAGGGTGTTGGTGGGCAGGGTCTCGCCGTCGCTGAGCTGGGCCACCCCGCCCTCGACGGACGTGAGCAGCGTGTTCAGGCGGACGTCCATGCCGCGCTCGCGCAGCTGGTCGATCGTGTACTGGCCCATGTCCTCCCCCACCTCGGGGAGGATCCGGCCGGTCGCCTCCACCAGCACCCAGCGCATGTCACGCACGTCGATGCTGCAGTACTCGCGGCGGATGGCGTCGACGGCCATGTCCTGCAGCTCGGCGAAGGCCTCCACCCCGGCGTAGCCGCCACCGACGAAGACGAAGGTGAGCGCGCGCCGGCGCAGCTCGGGGTCCTCGGTGGACTCGGCGATGTCGAGCTGGTCGATGACGTGGTTGCGCAGGAAGATGGCCTCCTCCACGCGCTTGAACCCGATGCCGTGCTCGGCCAGGCCGGGGATCGGCAGCGTGCGGGCCACCGAGCCGAGGGCGATGACGATCTGGTCGTAGCCGACCGAGTACTCCTCGCCCTGGTGCGGGCTGATCCGCGCCGTCCGCGCGGCGTGGTCGATGCCGCAGACCTCGCCGGTGATCACCGTGCAGCCACCGAGCACCCGGCGCAGCGGCACGACGACGTGCCGCGGCTCGAGGCTGCCGGCCGCGGCCTCGGGCAGGAACGGCTGGTAGGTCATGTAGGAGCGCGGGTCGACGACGACCACCTCGGCCTCGCCGTCGCGCAGCCGCTTCTGCAGCTGCAGCGCGGTGTACATGCCGACGTAGCCGCCGCCCACGACGAGGATCCGGGGGCGGTCGCCGCCGCCGTGCAGCGGCGGCGGCAGGGTGGGCTGCTGGGTGACGGGCGCAGTGGTCGTCATACCTTCACTGTTCCACCGATCCGCGCAGCCACGCCTCCAACCGTCCGCGGCCTGGACCGGGTGCCCGGCGCGGGCGATGCCGGAGTCCTGCGGGCCGATCGATCAGCGCAGGCCGGCGTGCTGCGCCGCCCGGGCGAGTACGGCGTCGAGCATGGGCTCGGTGAGCCGGCCGGTGAAGGTGTTCTGCTGGCTGGGGTGGAACGAGGCGACCAGCAGCACCCCGCCCAGGTCGACCTCGGCGCCGTGACCGAAGGCCGGCCGCGGGCGCGGGATCTCCAGTCCGGCGCGGCCCAGCGTGCCCAACGCCGCCTGCCAGGCGAAGGCACCGAGGGCGATCACCGAGCGCACCGAGGGCAGCACGGCGCGGACCTCGGCGTCCATCCACGGCGCGCAGGTGTCGCGCTCCTGCGGCGTCGGAGCGTTGGCCGGCGGGGCGCAGCGGACCGCGGCGAGCATCCGGGTGCCCAGCAGGCGCTGGCCGTCGCCGGCGTGGGTGGACGTCGGCCGGGAGGCCAGGCCGACGCGGTGCAGCGCGGCGAACAGCCAGTCGCCGCTGCGGTCGCCGGTGAAGATGCGCCCGGTGCGGTTGCCCCCGTGGGCGGCGGGCGCCAGGCCGATGACGAGCACGCGCGGCTCGGGATCTCCCCAGCCGGCGATCGGCCGGCCCCAGTAGCGCTGGTCGGCGAACGAGCGCCGCTTCTCCACCGCCACCCGCTCGCGCCACTCCACCAGCCGCGGACAGGCGCGGCAGACCGACACGCGGGCGTCGAGCTCGGCCAGGTCCGGCGCGGACGCCGCGAGCCCGACGACGTCGGCGGCGTCGTGCGCCACCGGCGTGGTCGGGCTCGCCGGGTCGTCCGGCCAGCCGGTGCCCGGCGGCACCGGGGAGGTGCCGTCGGGCCCGGGCAGGTCGGGCTGCGTGCTCAGGTCGTGCTCGCGCTCGGTCAGACCGTGAGACGGCTGCGGAAGAGGCCGAGGGTGCGCTCCCACGCCTGCTGCGCGGCGTCGGCGTCGTAGACCTCGGGGCGCTGGTCGTTGAAGAAGGCGTGGTGGGTGCCGGCGTAGTCGAAGACCTCGACGTCGCCGCCGGCGCCCTGGATGGCGGTCCAGGCGGCCTGGATGCCGGGCGCCTGGGAGGTGCCGTCCTCCTCGGTGCAGTGGATCATCGCCGACTTGCCCTGGTAGTTGTCCCAGGTGGGGCTCATCCGGTCCCACGGCACGGCCGGGTAGAAGCCGACGGCGGCCACCACGTTGGGGGCGAGCGTGGCGCTCCACAGGGCGAGCGAGCCGCCCATGCAGTAGCCGACGGTGCCGATGCCCGAACCGGTGACCTCGTCGCGCTCGGCCAGGAAGCGGGCGGCGCCGTCGATGTCCTTGGCGGCCTGGTCCATCGCGAGGCTCATGAGCAGGCGCATCGCCTCGTCCGGCTCGTCGGTCTTGGCGCCGTGGTAGAAATCCGGCGCCAGGGCGACGAAGCCCTCCTGGGCGAACCGGTCGGCGACCTCCTTGATGTGACCGACCAGGCCCCACCACTCCTGGATGACGATCACGCCCGGGCCGCTGCCGGACTCGGGGACCGCGAGGTAGCCCTCGCAGGTGCCGCCGTTGCTGGGGAAGGTGACCATCTCGCCCACGGGCTCGAACTCCTGCAGGTAGGGGACCGCACGCACGTGCGGCACGTCGTCGCTGACCCGATCAACCTCCCACGGCGTGGTTGCCCCCGCAATCGCGGCCTCGACCCCAGGGCCCTCCCCCACCACCTCTTGCCGTGATCAAGCAGAGATGGTGAAGCGTCGGCGGGCTCAACCGGTGGATGCAACGAGGAACCCGTCGAGGGCTTCGGCGGGAGTCTGCCAGTCCAGGGTCTCGCGGGGTCGGGTGTTGAGCTCCTCGGCGACCCGGTCGAGCTCGGCCTGGCTGATTCCGCGGAA
>JBQCIO010000025.1:0-13984 GCA_051953655.1 Motilibacteraceae bacterium | reverse complement strand
GCCCGGCGGCCCCGCCGACGCACCTGACCGACCGGTGAGCGTGAAGGGCTGATGGCGGATATGCGCCATCAGCCCTTCTCGATCACTAGCCCTCGACGAGCTCCACGCTCTCGGTCAGCGGGAAGGGAGTGGCGGCGGTTCCGCCGTCGAGCAGCGCGCGCACGGCCGGCAACGCCTCCTGGGCGGCGGCGCGGCCGGCGGCCCGGGCGGTGTCGATCTCGTGCCACTCCAGCATGCCGACGCCGCTGGTGCGGGGGGTGATGACCAGGTCGGCCCGCCGCCGGGCGTCGGTGAGGTTCTGCGCCCCGCCCAGCAGCATGGTGCGCATGAGGGTCTCCCCGAGCGAGGGCATGCGCGGCGGCCCCTCGCGCCGTTGGCCACCGCCGCCGACCGAGATGTCGACGGCGACCACCGGGCCCTCGTGGCGCTCGGTGAGCGCGGCGACCGGGAGGTTGTCCAGCACCGTGCCGTCGACGTGCAGCGACCCGTTCAGCCGCATCGGCGCGAAGACGCCGGGCAGGCGCAGGGAGGCGAAGACGGCGTCGGTCAGTCGTCCGCTGCGGTGGACGACGGGCTGCTTCCCGAGCAGGTCGACCGACACGCAGGCGAACTCCCGGTCGAGCTCCTCGATGAGGGTGTCGCCGAAGTGCCGGTGCAGCGCGGCGCCCACCCGCCGTCCCTTGATCAGCCCGGCCGCCGGCAGCGTGACGTCGCCGAGCAGCCGATGGCGCACGAACTCGTTGTAGACGGCGGCATCGATCTCGGCCGCGCTCCGCCCGGTGGCCCAGAGCGCGGCGACGACCGCGCCGGAGCTGGTGCCCGCCACCCGGTCGAACGTGAGGCCGGCCTCCTCGAAGACCTCGAGGACGCCGAGGTGGGCGAAGGCGCGCGCGCCGCCGCCGGCGAGCACCAGGGCGGGGGAGCGGCCGGCCAGGCGGCGAGCCAGGGCGCGGACGCCGTCGCGCGGCAGCTGCGGGTCCACGTGGTGGGCCGTCGACGGCTCCAGCCGCGCGTGCCAGGCGCTGCGCAGCTCCCGCTCCGGGCGTCCGCCGGCCCACACGAGGTGACCGCCGGCGAGCGCGCTCCTGTCGGCGCCCGCGGGAGGGACGGCGGAGGGAGCCACCACGCTGACGACCCGGTCCGCGCTGCGCAGGCAGAAGTCCCGCCAGACCCGCTGGTCGCCGTGCTGGTCAGCCCCGTGCTGGTCAACTCCGTGCTGGTCAACTCCGTGCTGGTCGTCTACCTGCCGGTCGTGCGCAGCCACGAGCAGGACGACGTCGTGGTCGCGCTCGGCGCGCTCCAACCCGGATGGGTCGACCGAGCGGAGCAGCACGACCGAGCAGATCCGCCGCAGCTCGGCCTCGAGAGCCTCGGCGACGACGTCGACGGCAGCGTCCGGGGTCGCCGCGACGACCGCGACGACCGAGGGCGCCGGGTCCGGGTGCGGTGCAGGCGCCACCCGCTCGAGCCGCCGCGCCACCGTGGTGGCCACCTGCAGCATCGCCTCCGGGTCGAGGGCTACGGCGATGGCGAACCGCTCCGAGCTCACCCGGCTCACCGTCCCGTCGCGGCTGGCCCGCACCCCGGCCGACCGCCGACCTCCGGTGAGCAGGGCCAGCTCGCCCACGAGCTCGCCCGGGCCCAGCCGGCGGACGACCGCGCCGTCGACGACGACCTCGAAACGGCCCGCCCGCACGACGTACATGCCGTCCGCGTCGTCCCCCTGCCGGAAGAGCCACTGTCCGGCCGGCACTTCGACGGTCTCGACGCCGTCCGGGTCACGGGCGGCGACGACCTCGAACAGCGAGGGAGGCGCCGAGGTCTCGACCAGGTCGATCGCCCGCCGGGGAGCGACGAGCCGGACGTCCGGCACCGCGACGCCGTCGCCGGCGCCGCCGTCGATGACCGTGGTGGACGACGGCGCGCGCAGCCGCCCGAGCAGCAGGGCCACCGCGGCGGTGACGACGAAGCACCCCGCGGAGAACTCCCAGCCGTGCCGCAGGGCGGCCTCGATCGTCGTGGGCGACGGCGTGCCCACGATGATGACGAGCACCGAGACCCCGATGACGGCCCCGATCTGCCGGATGCTGGAGTTGACCGCCGACGCGGTCGCGTAGCGGCCGCCTGGCACGCCGGTGAGCGCCGCCGAGGCCAGCGTCGGCATGGTGGCGCCGATGCCGATCCCGCTGATCACCTGCCCGACCAGCCACGCCCCGGCGAAGTGCGGCTGCAGCGGGACCAGGTGGGCGTAGAACCAGCCGAGGGACACCGCCCAGACCAGGGCACCGCCCACGACGATGGTGCGGATGCCACCCCGGTCGGCGACCCGGCCGAGCACGGCCGCGGCCACCGCAGCCGCGATGGCGCCGGGTGCGACGGCCAGGCCCGCGCGCAGCAGCGAGTAGTCCCAGACGTAGCGCAGCCACAGGATGTGGTTGAGCCCGTAGGCGAACCAGCCGGCGGCACCGACCGCGGTGGCGAGGTTGGCGACCACGAACGCGCGCTGGCGCAGCAGGTCCGGGTCGATGAGCGGCACCGGATGGGCACGGGAGCTCAGGGCGTAGCCGACCAGGCAGACGACCGCCGCGGCGAACGAGAGCAGCACGCCGGCGCTGCTCCATCCCCAGTCACCGCCTTGCACGAGGCCGAGGGTGAGCGTGGCCAGCGCGGCGCCCAGCAGCACCGCACCGCGCAGGTCCGGCAGCCGGCGCCGGCCGGAGGCGCGGCCCTCGACCAGCACCCGCCGGGCGAGCACGACGGTGACGATGCCGATCGGCACGTTGACCAGGAAGGCGAGCCGCCAGTTCCACAGCGCCACGAGCGCACCGCCGGCCGGCGGACCCAGCCCGGAGGCGAGCGCGGCCGTGGCGCCCCAGAGCCCGATGGCATGCGCCCTCCGCTCGAGCGGGAAGGCGTTCACGACCAGCCCGAGCGAGGCGGGGATGAGCATCGCGGCGCCGACGCCCTGTAGGAGCCGGAACGCGATGAGCTGCTCGGCGGACCCGGCCGCGGCGCAGGCCGCGGAGGCGAGCACGAACAGCACGACGCCGCCGACGAACATCCGCCGCCGGCCGACCAGGTCGGCGGAACGGCCGGCCACGATCAGCAGGGCCGCGATGACGATGTTGTAGCCGTTGAGCACCCAGGACAGCGTCGGGAGCGAGGTGCCGTGGAACGACTCCTGGATGTCGGGGAAGACGACGTTGACGATGGTGGAGTCGACGAAGGCGAGAAAGGCGCCGAGCGCCGAGACCGCCAGCACGTGCGCCGGTTTGGGGGAGTAACGCCTGGTGTGGACGTGGATTCTTCCCGCGTCGGCGGCGTGCGTGGACAAGGACGGCTCCAAAGTCGTGACGGCCTAGCTGGATCTAAGCGAGTTTGCGTCCGGATGGCGGCGGATCGGCGCAGAACCATTGCCTTGGGCCACCATTCCATGCTTCGCTGTCACGATCTGCCGGGGGTCGTTCCAGTCCGACTGGACCGACCCCTTGCGGCTGCCAGGGGGGAGTTCGCCGTGCGTGACGACGTCTGCACGGTCTGTGAGTGGATTGGGGAGGGGCGAGGGACATGGTTCTGACAGCGCCGAGAAGGTGGCGGCTGCTGGCCGCCGTCGTGGCGGGGGTGGGGGCGCTCTCGCTGACCGCCCTGCCCGCGCAGGCCGCACCGAGCACGAAGTACTACAGCGCGAGCGTCGGCGACCCGGTGCTCGCCTCCGGCTCGACCACGACGCTGAGCCTGACCAACGCCCCGGTCAGCCAGCAGAGCTTCGGCTCGGCGCAGCTGACGTTCTCGAGCGACGCGGTGAGCATCGCCTCGGTCCCCAGCGGGTGGAACCTCGCCAACACTCCGGCCGGCAGCAGCACCTACCTGCTGACGAGCAGCTCGGTGGCCGACAGCATCGCGCCGGGCGGCTCGCTCCAGGTGACCCTCGCGGTGTCCGGCAGCGGGTCGACGTCGATCACGACGGCGGTCAAGCAGTCCAACGACTTCAAGGGTGGCAACAACTCGTTCATCAACACCGGGGCCGACCCGGTGCTGACCGTCGTGCCGTCCGGGGCTTCCATCTGCAGCCCGGGCACGAGCTGCACCACCCAGCAGGCCACCACGGACTCGGGGATCACGGCCAGCGCCACGTTCTCCGCGCAGTCCACGTTCGGGTACCAGTTCGGCTTCGCGACGCAGAGCCTGCTCAACCCCGCCTGCACCGCCGCCGCGTTCGGCTCCACCGCCACGGTCGAGCCGCTGGTCGTGCAGACCTACGGGCCGGCCGTGGGGAAGACGATCACCATCACCTTCCCGAAGGCGCTGGTGAACCTGGAGCCCAACAACGGGACGCCGGGGCTGGACGTGTGTGCCGGAGCGGATGCCGGCTTCCCGGCCCTGCAGACGTTCCCGGCGGCCACGGGGGAGTATCCGTTCCAGGGCCTGCTCTACGACTGCGACGACCCCGCCTATGTGAAGGCGGTGGGCAAGGACAAGGCCGGGGACCTGCTGCACATGTGCATCGTCAGCCGGGCCAAGGGCGCGGGCGCGACGGAGACCGTCGTCATCAACGTCGACCCGAGCGCGAACGACCCCATGTACTGGTAGGCGGTTCGCCGCCTCCCTGACGATCCGCCGGCGGGCAGTCCGCCCGCCGGCGGACCGTCAGGTCGTGTGGACCGTCGTCGCGGGCGCGAGGTCGAGAGCCGTCCGCGGAGCCGGCACGACGGCGCGCAGCCCGGCACCGGCCACGAGTCCGAGCCGGGCGGCGATCTCGTCCGCCTCGGCCGCCGCCTCCGGCGCGGCACGGTCCGGGACCTCGGCGCGGGCGCGGAGGGAGAGGGCGAGCTCGTAGGCCGCGTTGCGCTCCCGGGACTCCTCGATGCTCGCCTGCAGGTCGCGCAGCCCGGCGTCGACGTGGCCCAGGCGGATCCGCGCGATGCCGGCCACCCGGTGCAGCAGCGGCAGGACCATGCCGCGTCCGGGCAGTGTCGCCGCCTGCTCCAGGGCCGCGACCGCCCGGTCCAGCGCGGTGGACGGGTCGTCGCACAGCAGGCGGGCCTCGGCGAGCATCGCGTCGGTGAGCGCGGACTGCAGCCGTTGGCCGTCGTCGGCGAAGATCGACCGAGCAGCCCCCAGCAGTTCCTCGGCGCGGTCGAGGTCCCCCTGCCGGGCGGCCAGGCGGCCGAGCAGCCGGGTGCCGTCGGCGACGAACCCGCTGGTGCCGGCGGCGCGGAACGTGTGCAGCGCCTCGTCGAGGGCGACCTGCGCCTCGGCGAGGTGACCCTGGTCGCCGAGGACCTCGGCGATGTTCCCCGCCTCCACCGCGGCGGTCCACTGGTCGCCGGCGCGCTCGCACGCCTCGCGAGAGGCGCTGTAGTGGCGGACAGCCTCCTCCCAGTGCCCGGCGAAGTAGGCGCGGATGCCCAGCTGGTTCAGGGCCCTGGCCTCCAGCCACGGCAGGCCGCCGACGTGCTCCAGCACCTGCACGGCGCGCCTCACGTGCTCACCCTCGCTCGGCAGGCCCAGCGTGAGCTCGGCGATGTCGAGGTGGAGAAGGGCCGTGACGAGCACCTCCGGATCCGCCCGCTCGGCCAGGGCCACCGCCTCACGCAGCAACCGGACCGCATCCAGGCCCTTGCCCTGCCGGTGCCGGACCAGGCCGTACTGCGCCCGGATCTCCGCGCGCAGCCGGCGGGCAGCGGCGCTGCGGTCGCTCTCGCTCGGGTCATTGCCGGTCGGGGCAGCGCCGTTCGCGTCAGCGCCGGTCGGGGCAGCGTCGTTCGAGTCCACGTCGAGCAGACGCTCGGCGACGGTGAGGCGGCGCAGACAGCGCCGGTACTCGCCGCGTCGCTCCACCGCCAGCGCGCTCTTGTAGCCCAGCCGGGCCCGGTCCAGGCCGTGCACCGCCCAGCCGGCGGCCTGCCGGTAGGCCGCCTCCGCGCCGTCGAAGTCGCCCAGGTGGGTGCGCGAGTCGCCGAGCGCCTCGGCCACCTCGAGCAGCTCGCTGCCGGGCAGGTCGCGCACGGCCCGTCCGGCGCGAAGGGCGCGCGAGTACAGCTGCGCGGCGTCGACGTGGCCGTAGACCGCCGCCGCCCGCCGGCCGCCGAGACGGGCGTACCGCCAGGCGGCCGCGGTGTCGCCGGCCTGCTCGAAGTGCAGCGCGAGCAGCGGTGCGATCTCGCCGTCGTCGCTCCCGGTCGCACGGCGCAGGACGTGGCCGGCGGTCGCGTGCAGCGCCCGGCGCCGGGTGAACGGGAGGCTCTCGTAGGCGGCCTCGCGGACGAGGTTGTGCCGGAACCGGACGGTGCCCGGCCGGTCCGGCTCGAGAAAGCCTTGCAGCGCCGCGATCCTGGCCGGGGTGAGCGGCTCGTCGAGCATCTCCTGCAGCACGGTGAGCGACACCTCGACGCCGAGCACGGACGCGGCCCGCAGCAGCCGCCGGTCGGCCGGCGCGAGGGCGTCGATCTGCGCGGCGAGCACGCCCTCGACCGTGTCCGGCAGCCCTTCGGTGGACGAGGAGCGCGCCGCCGCGAGGAGCTCGAGCAGGAACAGCGGGTTTCCCCCGCTGCGCTGAACGAGGGCGGCCCGCTCGTGCGGCGGCAGCGGGTGCTCGTGGGTGGCGTCCTGCGTGAGCCGGGCGACGGCGTCGGCGGCCAGGGGCTCGAGGTCCAGCCGTCCGGCCAGCCCGTCGTCGGCCAGCGGGGGTGTCGGGCCGTCGGCGCGACGGGCGAGCATCACCAGCCACGGCGTGCGGTCCACCCCTGCGGCCAGCCGCCGCAGCAGGGAGCTGCTGGCCTCGTCCATGAGGTGCGACTCGTCGACGACCACGACGGTGGGTCGGGCCAGGAGTGCGTGGAGGAACTCCGTGGTCACCGCCTCCAGGCGGGGGCGCCGGAACCTCTGGTCCAGGTGCTCCACGGCCTCGGTGGGCGGCACGTCGGCGCCGACCACGAGACCAAGCAGAGGCAGCCAGGGGGCGAGCGCGGGCGCGATGCGCTGCACCGTCTCGGTGAGCAACGTGCCGGTCTCGGCCGCCCCGGTGTCGTCCGCGGCGCCGAGGGCCTGGCGGACCAGGTCGCGCAGCGGCGCGTAGGGGATGCCCTCCCGGTAGGCGTCGCACCGGGTGGTCAGCACGGTCCAGCCCTGCGCCTGCGCCGTCACCTCCTCGACGAGCCGGGACTTGCCGATTCCAGGTGGGCCGACGATCTCCACGCAGGCTCCGCTGCCGTGGCGCGCCGAGGTCAGCAGCCCGCCCAGCTGGGCCAGCTCGCGCTCGCGCCCGGCGAGCGGAGGTCTGGACGTGGGGCGGCCGAGCGGGTCGCCCGCACCGGCCGTCGCCGCCAGGAGCTGGTGGGCACGGACCGGCTTCGTCTTGCCCTTCACGAGGAACGGCTCGAGCGGTGCGGCGGCGAACGGGACCCTGCTGCGCTCGAGGGCTGCGTCGGCCACGTAGATCTCGCCGGTGCCGGCGCGTGCCATCAGCCGGGCAGCGAGGTTGACCGCGTCGCCCTTCACCGTGAAGGTCCGCCGGTTCGCGGGACCGAAGTCGCCGGCGAATACCCGGCCGCTGTTCACGCCGGCGCGGAGCGAGAGCCGGCCCGCCGCGTCGACGACCTCGCGGACCACGCAGAGCAGGGCGCCGACGTCGTCTCCGCTGCTCGTGGGAGCACCGGCCACCAGCATGATCTTCCCGCCGTCGCCGCCGATGTCGGTCTCCCAGAAGGTGACCTGGTGGTGCTCGCAGCGTTCCTGCACCAGGGATACGAGGTCGTGCAGCGCCGCTGCCAGGGCCTCGGCCCCGCCGGCCCGGTGCACCGCCTGGACGCCGGAGAACTCGATGAACGCGACGGCTACCTGCCGGTGCTCGCTGTCGACCGAGCCGGTGCCGAGATGCTCGGCGAGCGCCCGGCTGATCAGCGGGCGCGGGTCGGCGTCGTCCGCCGGAACCGTCTCCGACACGACGTCGGTGCGGGGCACCGCGGTGACCAGGACTCCTTCGCCCTTGGCCTCCCCGAGCACGTCGCCGGGCAGCAGCCCGGCCGTATCCCGGCTGACCAGCACCTGACCGGCCTCGGCCGTCCCCTCCAGCCGGGCCGTGAGGGCGGCGCTCGGCCCGGTCAGCACCAGCTCCCGGTGGCGGGTGCCGACCAAGTAGAAGTCGAAGCTGCCGCTGTGGATGCCGACGGACATGCGCAGGCGGCAGGTGCCGACGGAGGTGCGCAGGCGGCCGATGGTTCGCATCGCCTGCTGCATCCTGCCCGCCGCGGCCACAGCGTGAGCCGGGTGCTGCGGCCCGGTGAACAGGAGCAGCACGGCGTCGCCGCCCCACTTCACCAGCTCCGCGCCATGCCTGCGGGCGATGGCGAGCAGCTCGATGAAGGTGGCGTCGAGCAGCGTGGTGAGCTCCTCGGCCCCTGCCTTGCCGTTGGCGGAGAGCATCTCGGTCAGCCGGGTGAACCCGGAGATGTCGACGAAGGCCAGCGTGCCGTCGACCGATCGGGACGACGGAGGGGTGAGGTCGGGATCCCACTGCAGGGCGATGTTCGAGACATAGGGCAGCAATCGCGCCGCGCTGACGTCCTCCTGCATCGCCGGGCCCCACCCTCTGATCCGTAGTTTTCCGACGCTATCGACGACCTCGCCGGTTCTGCAGACGAACGCTCACTTCGCTGTGGCAGGATCTGCGCGCGTCTGCCGAGGGGTACTGGCGAGGAGGCTGCACGTGCGCGTCACGCTCTGCGGTGTGCGCGGCTCGGCCCCTGCTCCCGGCGCCGAGTTCGACCGCTACGGCGGCCACACGTCGTGCGTCGCGGTGGCGCCTGGAGATGCGCCTCCGTCCCTGCTCCTCGACGCCGGCTCCGGGCTGCGCCAGGTCGCCGCCCTGCTCGGGGGGCGACCGTTCAGCGGCACCATCCTGCTCAGCCATCTCCACTGGGACCACTGGCAGGGCTTGCCGTTCTTCGCGTCGGGCTTGCGTCCCGGCGCTCGGGTCTCGGTGATGGCGCCGGAGCAGGCCGGTCCCGCGGAGAAGGCGTTGACCGGGATGATGGTGCCCCCCTACTTCCCCGTCGAGTTCGAGGGCCTGGGCGCCGGCTGGTCGTTCGGCTGGACGCAGCCGGGCGTGCACGAGGTCGAGGGGTTCCGGGTCACGGCGCTGGAGATCCCGCACAAGGCCAGCAGGACCTTCGGCTACCGCATCGAGGACGGGACGGCCTCCCTGGCGTACATCACCGACCACGCACCGAGCTTCCTCGGTGCCGGTCGCCACGGCGACGGCCCGCTCCACGAGGCGGTGCTCACCCTCGCGGCCGGCGTCGACCTGCTCATCACCGACGCCCAGCACGTGCGGTCGCAGTTCCCCGGCGTCGCCTTCCTCGGGCACGCCACGGCCGAGTACGCGGTGGAGCTGGCGCAGGCCGCCGGCGCGAAGCGGGTGGTGCTGTTCCACCACGACCCGGAGCGGACGGACGACGAGCTCGACGACATCGTCCGCAGCCTCTCGTGCTCCACCGTGCCGGTGGAGGCCGGCCGTCAGGGACGGGTGTTCCACCTCTGAGGCACTGCGCTGTCGCGCAGGTGACAGCGCCGACGCGCCACGCACCCGATACTCCGGCAGCGACCGGAGGAGGTGCTCGTGTCGACCGCCGTGGTGACGGAGCAGGGCTCGGGCGTCGTGCGCGACGCCCTGAGGGAGACCCGTGAGTCCTTGCGGGAGGTCTTCGCGCACCCGCCGCTGCGCCGGATACAGCTCGCCCTGACCGGATCCATGGTGGGGGACTGGGCCTACGCGACCGCCGTGACCGTGTGGGCCTACGGGGTCGGCGGCACGCGGGCGGTCGGCATCTGGGCCGCCGTCCGCTTCATCGTCATGGCCGTCGCCGCTCCGTTCGCCGCCGGGATGGCCGACCGATGGCCGCGCAAGCGGGTGATGGTCTCCGCCGACCTGGTGCGCGCAGCCCTGGTCACGTGCTCCGCCGTGTGCATCGCGGTCGGCACGCCGGCCGCACCGGTGTTCGTCCTGGCCACCGTGTCCTCGCTGTTCGGCTCGGTCTTCCGACCGGCCCAGGCGGCGCTCCTGCCCTCCCTGGCCGAGCGCCCCGAGCAGCTGACGGCCGCCAACGGGGTGTCGAGCACGATCGAGAGCATGGCGTTCTTCGTCGGGCCCGCCCTCGGGGCGCTGCTCCTCACGGCGACGAACGTCGAGACGGTGTTCCTGCTGAACGCAGCGAGCTATCTCTGGTCCGCCGCCCTGGTCGCCGGGATCGCCGTGCGGGCGACGGGTTCCACCGGCGAGGCAGGCCAGGACGGTGCGGCCGAAGGCAGGCTGGCCACCATCTTCGCCGGCTTCCGCGAGATCTCCGGGAGCCCGGATCTTCGAGTGGTCGCCACACTGGTCTGCGCGCAGACCGTCGTTGCCGGGGCGTCCTCGGTCTTCGCGGTCGCGCTGGCCGTGCAGGTCCTCCCCTCCGGTCCGCGCGGCGTCGGGTATGTCGACGCCGTGCTCGGGGTGGGCGCGCTGGTCGGCGGCTTCGTGGCGATCTACCGGTCCTCCCGGGGGAGCCTGGTGACCGACCTGCTCAAGGGTGTGCTGCTCTGGTCGCTGCCACTGCTCCTGGTGGTCGCCTGGCCGTCGCCGTTGACCGTGTTCGTCGCCGTCGCGCTGCTGGGGTTCGGCAACCCGATCGTCGACGTGAACTTCTACACGGCGGTGCAGCGACTCACGCCGGACCGCGTGCTCGGCCGCGTGTTCGGGGCGCTGGAGGGTGCGCTCATCGCCACGATGGCGCTGGGCGCCGCCGTGATGCCCTTCCTCATCGACGGCCCAGGTCTGCGTACGGCGCTCGCCGTCGTCAGCCTCGTGGTGGGCCTGCCCACGATCGCCCTGCTTCCTGCCGCGCGGGGGGTGGACCGGCGCCTCACGGTGCCGCCCGAGCTCGATCTGCTGTCCTCCCTGCCGATCTTCGCGCCGCTCGGTCCCGCGGTCCTCGATGGCCTTGCCCGCCGGCTCGTCCGGGAGGAGGTACCGGCCGGCACGGTGATCCTGGCGCAGGGCGACGTGGGCGACCGGTTCTACGTGATCCGCTCCGGCCGGGTGGGGGTGACGCACGGCGAGGTGCTCGTGCGGCACGAGGGTCCGGGGGACTACTTCGGCGAGATCGCCCTGCTGCGGGACGTGCCCCGCACCGCCACCGTCACGGCGACCGAGCCGACGGTGCTGCTGTCGCTGGAACGAGCCCCGTTCCTCGAGGCGGTCACCGGGAGCGCGGAGTCGGCCCGCGTCGTCGAGGAGGTCGTGAGCCTCCGCACCCGGTACTGACAGCGGGAAGGGCGGCCCGTCGGTCGCTCCGCGGGAATGCCGGGGAAGTGGTCTGTGCCCGCAGTGCCGGTGGGTACCGTGGCGCTCGTGTCAGCGACCGCGGTCGAGCTCAGCGCCGTCGACCTGTTCAGCGAGCTCGACGAGGCGGCCCTGGACCGGCTGGCCAGGCGCGCTCGGCCCAGGCACCTGCGCAGCGGAGAAGTGCTCTTCCTGCAAGGAGATCCTGCCGGGAGCCTCTACCTCGTCCGCGCGGGCAAGGTTCGTGTGGTCGTGACGTCGGCGCACGGCGAGGACCTCGTCCTCAGGGTGCTGGGACCCGGGGACTGCCTCGGTGAGGTGTCCGTCCTCTCGTCCGAGCCGCGCTCGGCCACCGTCGACGCGCTCGAGCACACCGAGCTGCTCGCCGTGCCGGCCGACGACGTCCGTGAGGTCCTGCTCGACCATCCCGTGGCGCTGCTCCACGTTGCCGCGCGCCTGGCGGCCACGGTCCGGCACGTGACCGGCGTCGCCTCCGACCTGGTGTTCCTCGACGTGCCGCGACGCCTGGCCAAGCTGCTCGTCACCGAGTCGCGGACCAAGGACGGTGCCGTCGCGGTGTGCGAGCTGGGCATGAACCAGACGGGCGTCGCGGCCAGGGTCGGGGCGACCCGGCAGTCGCTCAACCGCGCCCTGGGCGAGTTCTGCCGGCGCGGCTGGACGACGGTGAACGGGACGCAGGTTCGTCTGGACGACCTGGAGGCCCTGCGCCGCTTCGCCGACTCCTGACGAGCTGCCGCAGCCGCCTCGGGTGTCGGCTGTCAGGCGAGGATCTCCTGCTCCAGCCTGGCATAGCTGGTCTCCATCCCGCCGGTCATGCCGGTGCCGAGGACCATGTCGCGGGTCTGCGCGTCGGGGTAGGTGATGACGAGCGAGAGCAGGGTGCCCTCGGCGACGGGGGTGAGGGTGAGCTCGTTGACGGTGCCCTCGCCCGGCATGCCGATCATCCGCTCGGTCGTCACCGCCCTGTGCGGCGGCACCGACTCGAGCAGCTCGCCCTCGAAGCCGAAGCGTTCCTGCCCGCCGTCGGCCCGCTCCCACTCGTAGCGGTACTTCTCGCCGACCGTCGTCGCCACCTCGCAGACCGGCATCGACCAGCCCTCGGGGCCGAGCAACCACTTCTTCATCAGGTCGGCGTCGTGGTGGGCGCGCCACACCTGCTCGACGCTGCCGCGGACGACGCGCGTGACCCGGACCTGGGTGTCGGACAGGATCTGAGCCTCGGTGGCGCGCCCGGCGGCGAACGAGGTCAGGTCGGCGAGGACGTCGTCCATCTGTCCCATGGCCTGGCGCATTCCCTCGTCCATGCCCATCTGGAGCAGCTTCTCCAGCTCCTCGGTGGAGTTGAAGAACGTGGTGGTCGTGACGCGCGATCCGTTCTCCGTCTCCTCGAACACGAACTGCATCCGCATCGACGGCATCCCCGCGTCCGGCTCGCCGTCCGGCGTCGTGAAGCCGTCGCGGACCTCGAAGGCGCGCAGCGGCTCGACGACGAGCCACTCCCAGTAGCCGCCGTGGCTGTCGCCCTCCGGACCGGTCATCGTGTACGCGGACCGTCCACCGGCCGCGGCGTCGTGGCGGGTGAACGTGGCGGGGTAGGTCGGCGGGCCCGAGAACCGCTCCAGCTGGCGCGGGTCCATGTAGGCGTCCCACAGACGCTGGACGCCGACCGGGAACTCGGCGACGACGGTGAGGGTGAGCGCCTCGGGGTCTCGCGTCACGGACGTGACGGGCATGAGTGCCTCCGGTCAGGTGTGCGGGTCGGTGGTGGTGCTGGTGGCGGGTGCGTCCTCGGCGAGCAGTGCGTCCAGCCGGCTGATGCGGGCGCGCCAGAGCTCCTCGTAGCGGGCGAGCAGGTCTCGTGCCTGGGCGAGGGTTGCCGGGCGCCCGCACACGATGCGCTCGCGGCCCTGCGGGTGCTTCGCCACCAGCCCCGCCCCCTCCAGCACGGCGACGTGCTTCTGCACGGCGGCGAAGGACATGTCGTACGCCATGGCCAGCTGCGAGACCGATGCCTCCTCGCTGAGGCAGCGGCGCAGGATGTCGCGACGGGTGGCATCGGCGAGCGCCCGGAAGATCCGGTCCACGGTGTCGTCGTCGAGCTGACGTACAACCATGTCGTTGTACGTTAGCAGGGGTGGGGGAGGCGTCAAGGGGGAGATGACCGTGGTTGCCCTCGGCGATCGAGGATCGCCTGTGCGGCGTGGTGAAAAGCGGCTGTTGACGGAGGGCGTCGCGCGTGCGGCGGGTCTGCCGCCCGGCCGCCGGTGGGTTGGGGTGAGGGTGACCCTGAGTCCTTCTATGTGAACCAGGGTCACCCTCACTCCAATGAGCCCACGCCCGAGAAGTCGTTGTCCTGCCTCGCATTCTCCTGTGGACGACCCTAGTCTTCGTACGCCTGTTCGGGTAGAATCAGTGCATGGCAGACAGCTTCGACCGTGGCGAGGTGGGGTCCTCCCCGCTGGCGGTCGGGCTGCTGCGGGTCGCCGATTCCGTGGAGGCGGTGGTCGCGCCGGGCGCGGGTCGGGTGGACTTCTCGGTGGCGAAGCCCTCCGAGCTGGTGGCGCTGCTGCACCTGGTCGGGACGGTGCTGAACCAGCTGATGCTGGTGCTGCTGTGCCTGCTGCACGAGTGCGAACGCCGCGG
>JBQCIO010000024.1:0-43199 GCA_051953655.1 Motilibacteraceae bacterium | reverse complement strand
CGGCCTCCAGCCAGTCCGCGTCCACCCGGCTGCTGGGCGCTCCGTGCAGGTAGACCACCAGCGGACCCTCGGCCGCTCCCCCGACCCGGACCGCCACCCGGCGCCCGTCCCGGTCGATCACGTCGTCCTGCACGCCCCACCTCTCAAGCAGACGCGGCCACGCGGGGGTTGTTGCGGCGACACACTCACCGCGCGCCGCAGGGGCACCCGGAGGCAGGGCCCTGCGGCCCGGAGGGGACTACTCCCCGCGCAGCTTGGCCAGCGCCTCGGCGAGGATCGCCTCACCGTCGGCGGCGCTGCGCCGCTCCTTCACGTAGGCGAGGTGGGTCTTGTAGGGCTCGTTACGCGGCGGGGCCGGGGGGTTCTGCGCGTCCTGGCCGGCGGGAAAGCCGCAGCGGGGGCAGTCCCAGATCTCGGGGACCTGCATGCCCTGCTCCTCGGCGAAGCTGGGGCGCGTCTCGTGCCCGTTGGCGCACCAGTACGAGATGCGCACGCGCGGGGCGGTGTCGCCGCGCTCGGCCTCGCCCATGGGGCCTGCACCGACCCGGCTGCCCCGGATCGCGTTGCCACTGGCCACGAAGAGTCTCCTTCAGGTCCTGCTGGTGGGTCCCGCTGCCACCGACGGTCACGAGCAGGTCGGCAGGCGCGAGAGGAGTGTAAGCAGCCTCACCCGCAGTCAGGAAGACACCTGCAGAAGCGGCTGAGGAAGACGCCCCAAAGGGGGCCGCTACTTCTTGAGCAGCAGCCCGAGGGCGATGATCGCGGCGGACCAGAGCAGGCCGATCGCGATGGTGATCCGGTCGAGGTTGCGCTCGACCACGCTGGAGCCGCCCAGCGAGGAGGAGACGCCGCCGCCGAACAGGTCGGACAGGCCCCCGCCCTTGCCCTTGTGCAGCAGCACCAGCAGGACCATGAGCGCGCTGGTGATGAGGAGCACCACGGAGAGCACGTACTCGTACCACGTCACGGGCGGGACCACTCGCAATCACGACTCGAGGTCATTCAAGAACCGAACTGTCAGGCGGGTCACAGCGTCACAGGTTTGACGCTCGACGCCTAGCGTACGCGAGCGCCGCGGGAGGGACGGCCAGCTCGCACCGGCCTGTCCCGCCCGCGGCGCAGGCGATCAACGCAGTCCTGCCTCAGGCAACGGCCTGGGGGGTGTGGAAAGAGCAGATCCGGACGAAGTCCTCCGCGTCCAGGCTCGCCCCGCCGACCAGCGCGCCGTCGACGTCGGGCTGCTCCATGATCCCGACCACGTTGGCGCCCTTGACCGAGCCGCCGTAGAGCACCCGGACACCGTCGGCGAGGTCGCCGGTGTAGAGCTCGGCCAGCCGGGTGCGCACCGCGGCGCACACCTCCTGCGCGTCCTCCGGGGTGGCCACCTCGCCGGTGCCGATCGCCCAGACCGGCTCGTAGGCGATGACGACCTGCCGGGCCTGCTCGGCCGGCACGCCGGCCAGGTCGGCGTCGAGCTGGGCCAGGCAGTGCGCCACGTGGCCGTCGGCCTTGCGCACCTCCAGGCCCTCGCCGATGCACAGGATCGGGGTGAGCCCGTGCTTGAAGGCGGCCTTCACCTTGGCGTTGACGACCTCGTCGGTCTCGGCGTGGTACTCGCGCCGCTCGCTGTGCCCGACGACGACGTAGGTGCAGCCGAGCTTCGCCAGCATCGCCCCGGAGACCTCGCCGGTGTAGGCGCCGGAATCGTGCGCGGACAGGTCCTGGGCGCCGTAGACGACGCCGAGCTTCTCCCCGTCCACCACCGACTGCACCGACCGGATGTCCGTGAACGGCGGGATGACCGCCACCTCGACCGCGCCGAAGTCGTGCTTGCGGTCGGCCAGGCCCGCGGCCACCTTCTGCAGGTGCGCGACGGCCTCGAGGTGGTTGAGGTTCATCTTCCAGTTGCCCGCCATGAGCGGGGTGCGGCCGGCCATCAGGCGCCCTTCTCCTCAGTCGTGGTGTCGCCAGCGTTCCAGCCCAGCACGGTCAGGCCGGGCAGGGCCTTGCCCTCGAGCAGCTCCAGGCTGGCGCCGCCGCCGGTGGAGATGTGCCCGAAGGCCTTCTCGTCCAGGCCGAGCTGGCGGACCGCCGCGGCGGAGTCGCCGCCACCGACCACGCTGAAGCCGTCGACGTCGGCCACAGCCTGGGCGACCTCGCGGGTGCCGGCGGCGAACGGGGCCTTCTCGAACACGCCCATCGGGCCGTTCCAGACCACGGTCTTGGCGTCGGCGAGCTTGCTCTTGAACAGCTCGATCGTCTTCGGGCCGATGTCCAGGCCCTTCTGGCCGGCCGGGATGGCGTCGGCGGGCACGACCTGGGTCTGCGCGTCGTCGCTGATCTCGGTGGCCACCACGACGTCGACCGGCAGCACGATCTCCACGCCGGAGGACTGTGCCCGGTCGAGGAAGCCGCGCACGGTGTCGAGCTGGTCCTCCTCGAGCAGCGAGTCGCCGACCTCGTGGCCCTGCGCCTTGAGGAAGGTGAAGCACATGCCGCCGCCGATGAGCAGGCGGTCGACCTTGCCGAGCAGGTTCTCGATCACGCCGAGCTTGTCCGAGACCTTGGAGCCGCCGAGCACGACGACGTAGGGCCGGGCCGGGTTCACCAGCACCTTGGCGAAGGCCTGCACCTCGGCCAGCACCAGCCCGCCGGCGGCGTGCGGCAGCTTCTGGGCGACGTCGTAGACGCTGGCCTGCTTGCGGTGCACCACGCCGAAGCCGTCGCTGGTGAAGGCGTCGGCCAGGGCGGCGAGCTCTGCGGCGAGCGAGGCGCGCTCGGCCTCGTCCTTGCTGGTCTCGCGGGCGTCGAAGCGGATGTTCTCCAGCACTGCGAGCTGGCCGTCCTGCAGGCCGGCCACCACGGCCTTGGCCCGCTCCCCCACGGTGTCCTCCGCGAAGGCGACCGGGGTGCCGAGCAGCTCGGACAGGCGGTCGGCCACCGGGCGCAGGGAGTACTTGGGGTCCGGGGCGCCCTTGGGGCGGCCCAGGTGCGCGGCGACGATGACGCGGGCGCCGGCGTCGAGCAGCCGCTTGAGGGTGGGGACGCTGGCGCGGATGCGGCCGTCGTCGGTGATCGTGGTGCCGTCCAGCGGCACGTTGAGGTCGGCGCGGACCAGCACGCGCTTGCCGCGCAGGTCGCCGAGGTCGTCGAGGGTCTTCACGGGGCTTCTCCTAGATATCTCAACCGCGAGTCTGGCTGACCGTCCATGCCCGGACGCGCCGCGACCCCGGGGCCGAAGAGCTCCGGGATCGCGGCGATGCGTCGTGCTGGGGGAACTGCTGCAGAGGGTCAGAGGCGGGCGCCGACGTAGCCGACGAGGTCGACCAGGCGGTTGGAGTAGCCCCACTCGTTGTCGTACCAGCCGAGCACCTTGGCGGTGTCGCCCATGGTGTTGGTCAGCAGGCTGTCGAAGATGCAGGACGCCGGGTAGGTGACGATGTCCGAGGAGACGATCGGGTCCTCGGTGTACTCGAGGATCCCCTTGAGCGGGCCCTCGGCGGCGGCCTTGATCGCCGCGTTGATCTCGTCCTTGCTGACCTCGCGGCTGAGCTTCACGGTGAGGTCGGTGGCCGAGCCGGTGGGCACCGGCACCCGCAGCGCGTAGCCGTCGAGCTTGCCCTTGAGCTCGGGCAGCACCAGCGAGACGGCCTTGGCGGCACCGGTGGTGGTCGGGATGATGTTGGTGGCGGCGGCGCGGGCGCGACGCAGGTCCTTGTGCGGGAAGTCGAGGATGACCTGGTCGTTCGTGTAGGCGTGGATCGTCGTCATGAAGCCGCTGACGATGCCGAAGTTCTCGTGGATGACCTTGGCCATCGGCGCGAGGCAGTTGGTGGTGCACGAGGCGTTCGAGATGACCGTGTGCTTGGCCGGGTCGTAGTCGCCCTCGTTGACGCCCATGACGACGGTGACGTCCTCGTTCTTCGCGGGCGCCGAGATGATGACCTTCTTGGCGCCGGCGTCGACGTGGGCCTTGGCCTTGGTCGCGTCGGTGAAGTGCCCGGTGGACTCGATGACGACGTCGGCGCCGAGCTCGCCCCACGGCAGCGCAGCCGGGTCGCGCTCGGCCAGCGCGCGGATCTTCACGCCGTCGACGACGATGGCGTCCTCGGTGGCCACGACGTCCTTGCCGAGACGACCGAGGATTGAGTCGTACTTGAGCAGGTGCGCCAGGGTCTTGTTGTCGGTCAGGTCGTTGACGCCGACGATCTCGACGTCCGCCCCCTGCGCGAGCGCGGCGCGGAAGAAGTTGCGGCCGATCCGGCCGAAGCCGTTGATGCCAACACGGGTGGTCACGCGTGACTCTCCTTCATGCCGGCGTCTCCCGCCGGCTCGGTGGTCGCTGCTGGGTCGCTGCGGGCCCGGCCGCCGCACTCTGGCCGGAGGGTCCCGGCGCGTCCTGCGCGGGGCCTGCCCGCGCGTACGTCCTTGTACGCGTCCACCGCCGACCTTATGCGATACCGGTCGGTAACCGGCAGGACCGACGTCCTGACTGGGAGGTGTCGGGCCTGGCTGCGCGATCTGTGCCGGTCAGGCTTCGGAGAGCATCTCCGGAGTCAGGTCCGCCTCGGTGTTGGGAAGGCCGAGGTCCGAAGCCCGCTTGTCCGCCATCGCGAGGAGCCTGCGAATTCGCCCCGCCACTGCGTCCTTCGTCATCGGAGGGTCGGCGAGAGCTCCCAATTCCTCGAGTGAGGCCTGCTTGTGCTCCAGCCGCAGCCGGCCGGCCTCGCGCAGGTGGTCCGGCACGTCCTCGCCGAGGATGTCCAGCGCCCGGGCCACCCGCGCGCCGGCAGCCACCGCGGCCCGAGCGGACCGCCGCAGGTTGGCGTCGTCGAAGTTGGCCAGCCGGTTGGCGGTGGCCCGCACCTCGCGGCGCATCCGGCGTTCCTCCCAGGCCAGCACGCTGGCGTGGGCGCCGAGGCGGGTGAGCAGCGCGCCGATCGCGTCGCCGTCGCGGACGACGACCCGGTCCACCCCGCGCACCTCGCGGGCCTTGGCCGCCACCCCGAGCCGGCGGGCGGCGCCGACCAGGGCGAGCGCGGCCTCCGGGCCGGGGCAGGTGACCTCGAGCGAGGAGGATCGGCCAGGCTCGGTGAGTGAACCGTGGGCGAGGAACGCGCCGCGCCAGGCGGCCTCGGCGTCGCAGACCGCCGCGGAGACGACCTGCGGGGGCAGGCCGCGCACCGGGCGGCCGCTGCCGTCGAGCAGGCCGGTCTGCAGGGCCAGGGCCTCGCCGTCCTTGACCACCCGGACGACGTAGCGGTTGCCCTTGCGCAGCCCGCCGGGCGAGACGACCAGCAGCTCGCTCTGCGCCCCGAACATCTCGGTGATGTCCTTCTTGAGCCGGCGCGCGGCCATGGCGGTGTCGAGCTCGGCCTCGACGACGATCTTTCCGGAGACGATGTGCAGGCCGCCGGCGAAGCGGAGGGTGGCGGACACCTCGGCCTTGCGGCAGCACGGGCGGGTGACGGTGATCCGGGCCAGCTCGTCCTTCACCGCTGCGGTCATCGCCATGGGTTCAGATCCTGCCATCTGCGAACACCCCGGCGAACGCCGCGGCGAGCAGCTCGGGGTCGTGACGGGGCACGCCGGGTCCGGCGGCCAGGGGGGCCAGGTGCAGCCGGGCGCCGAGCGAGCCGGCCACCTTGGCCAGCGACTCGACGTCCGGGACGGTGTCGGGGTCGGCGAGCACGACGTCCAGGCGCAGCTCGGGGGCGTGCGCGGCCAGCACCTCGAGGTGGGTCTCCGGCGAGAAGCCGGCGGTTTCCCCCGGCTGGGTAGCCAGGTTGAGCGCGACGACCTTGCGCGCGTCGGTCTCGACCAGCGCCTGGGCCAGCCCGGGCACCAGCAGGTGCGGGATGACGCTGGTGAACCACGAGCCCGGGCCGAGGACCACCCAGTCCGCGGCGCGCACCGCGGCGACCGCCTCCGGGCAGGCCGGCGGCTGGGCCGGCTCGAGGGAGATGCCGACCACCCGGTGCCCGGTGGTGGCCACCGCCACCTGGCCGCGGACCTCGTCGAGCTCGTCGTCCTCGCGCAGCACGGTGGCGCAGATGTCCAGCGGCACGTCGGCCATCGGCAGCACCCGGCCGGTGACGCCGAGCAGGCGGCCCATCCAGTCCAGCGCGGCCACAGGGTTGCCGCCCAGGCGCTCCCAGAGCGCGACGATGAGCAGGTTGCCGACGGCGTGCCCGTGCAGCGAGCCGGCGCTGGTGAATCGGTGCTGCACCACCTCGCTCCAGGTGCGGCCCCACTCGTCGTCCCCGCACAGCGCCGCGAGCGCCATCCGCAGGTCGCCGGGCGGGAGCACGCCGAGCTCCTCGCGCAGCCGGCCGCTGGAGCCGCCGTCGTCGGCGACGGTGACCACCGCGGTGAGCTCGCCGGAGACTCGGCGCAGCGCGGACAGGGACGCGGCCAGGCCGTGCCCTCCGCCCAGCGCCACCACCCGGGAGGAGAAGATCGATGTCATCGGCCGCCCGCCGCCAGCGGGCTCACTCGCGCCCCACGTCGCGGTGCACCACGGTGACCTCGACGCCCTGCTCGGCCAGGCGCCGGCCCAGCTCCTCGGCCACCGCCACCGAGCGGTGCTTGCCGCCGGTGCAGCCCACGGCGAGGGTGGCGTAGCGCTTGCCCTCGCGCAGGTAGCCGGCGGTCACCAACCGCAGGACGTCGGCGAACTTGTCGACGAACTCCGCGCCGCCGTGCTCCTTGAGCACGTAGTCGGCCACCGCCTCGCTCTGGCCGGTGAGCGGGCGCAGCTCGGGCACCCAGTGCGGGTTGGGCAGGAACCGGCAGTCGACCACCAGGTCGGCGTCCACCGGCAGCCCGTACTTGAACCCGAACGACATCACCGTGGTGCGCAGGCCAGGAGCCTCGCCGCCGGAGAACACCCGAGCGACCTTGTCGGCCAGCTGGTGCACGTTGAGCGCGCTGGTGTCGATGACGACGTCGGCGTCGGCGCGCAGGTCGCGCAGCAGCTCCCGCTCGCGGGCGATGCCGTCGAGGACGCGGCCCTCGCCCTGCAGCGGGTGCGGGCGGCGGGAGGACTCGAACCGGCGGACCAGGACGTCGTCGGCGGCCTCGAGGAACAGCACCTTCGGGGACTGCACCAGCGCGCCGAGCTCGCCCAGGCTGCTGCGGATGTCGGCGAAGAACGCCCGCGAGCGGACGTCCACCACGACGGCGACCTTGGGCACCGCGTCGCGGGCCAGGCTGGACAGGTCCGCCAGCCGCGGCAGCAGGGCCGGGGGCAGGTTGTCCACCACGAACCAGCCGAGGTCCTCGAGGGCGTCGGCGGCGGTGGACCGGCCGGCGCCGGACATGCCGGTGACGATGAGCAGCTCGGGCGGGGCGACGGCCTCGTCCTCGTGCGACCGGCGGTCCCGGCGGCCGGCCGTGCGCCGCTCCTCGCCCGGCACCGGCCGACCGTCGTCGGGCCGGGAGGCGCTGGAGTCAGTCACGGTTCCTCGGTCTGCTCGGACTGCTGGTCAACGGCGATCTGCGATGGCGCTGCCGAGGGTACGGCCTGCGCGGGCACCGCCGGGGGCCGAACGACGGGCTCGTCGTCGAGCACCTCGCCGGTGGTCATGTTGACCGCCAGCCCCGGGGCGCGGCCGGGCTCGGCGAGCGCGGCGACCACCGCGGCGGCGGTGCGCGGGCCGACGCCCTGCACCTCGGCGATCTCCTCGGCGGTGGCGGCGCGCAGCCGCTTGAGCGAGCCGAAGTGCTTGAGCAGCGCCTTGCGCCGGCCCTCCCCCAGCCCGGGCACGCCCTCCAGCGCGCTGTCCACCATCGACTTGCCGCGCTTCTGCCGGTGGTAGGTGATCGCGAACCGGTGCGCCTCGTCCCGGACCCGCTGGAGCAGGTAGAGGCCCTCGCTGGTGCGCGGCAGCACGACCGGGTGGTCGTCCCCGGGCAGCCAGACCTCCTCCAGCCGCTTGGCCAGGCCGCACAGCGCGACGTCGTCGATGCCGAGCTCGGCCAGCGCCCGGGCCGCGGCGGCGACCTGCGGCGGGCCGCCGTCGACGACGAGCAGGTTGGGCGGGTAGGCGAACTTCCGCGGCCGACCGGTGGTCGGGTCGATCGCCGCGGGGCCCGAAGGTGCCTCGTCCTCGCCGTCACCTCCGCCGAGGTCGGGCACCTCGGTGCCGGCCCGCTCCTCCAGATAGCGGCGGAACCGGCGGGTGATCACCTCGTGCATCGCGGCCGTGTCGTCGATCCCGCCGGTGCCGCGGACGGCGAACCGGCGGTACTCGCTCTTGCGGGGCAGCCCGTCCTCGAACACCACCATCGAGGCGACCACGTGCTCGCCCTGCAGGTTGGAGATGTCGAAGCACTCGATCCGCAGCGGCGCCTCGTCCAGCTCGAGCGCGTCCTGGATCTCCTGCAGGGCCCGGCTGCGGGTGGTCAGGTCGCTGGCCCGCTTGGTCTTGTGCAGCGCCAGCACCTGCCCCGCGTTGCGGGCCACCGTCTCCATCAGCGCCTTCTTGTCCCCGCGCTGGGGCACCCGCAGCTCCACCCGGGCGCCGCGCTGCTGCTCCAGCCAGGCGGTGAGCGCCTCGACGTCGTCAGGCAGCTCGGGCACCAGCACCTCACGGGGCACCGCCTCGCCGGCCTCGCCGTCGTAGAGCTGCTGCAGCAGGTGCTCGACCAGGCCGCCGGTGCTCAGGTCCTCGACCCGGTCCACCACGAAGCCCCGCTGGCCGCGGATCCGGCCGCCGCGCACATGGAAGACCTGGAAGGCCGCCTCGAGCGGGTCCTCGGCCACCGCGACCACGTCCGCATCGGTGCCATCGCCGAGCACCACCGCGTTCTTCTCCATCGCCCGCTCGAGCGCGCCGATGTCGTCGCGCAGCCGGGCGGCCTTCTCGAACTCGAGGTTGGCCGCGGCGACCTGCATCTCCTTCTCCAGCCGGCGGACGAACTGGGTCGTCTGCCCGGCCAGGAAGTCGCACAGGTCCTCGGCGATCCGCCGGTGCTCCTGCGCCGACACCCGGCCCACGCACGGCGCGGAGCACTTGTCGATGTAGCCGAGCAGGCACGGCCTGCCGGCGATCTGCTGGCGGCGGAACACCCCGTTGCTGCAGGTGCGCACCGGGAAGACCCGCAGCAGCAGGTCGACGGTCTCCCGGATGGCCCAGGCGTGGGCGTAGGGGCCGAAGTAGCGCACGCCCTTGCGCTTGGGCCCGCGCATCACCTGCACCCGGGGGAACTCGTCCGGCAGGGTGACGGCCAGGCTCGGGTAGCTCTTGTCGTCCCGGTAGCGGACGTTGAAGCGGGGGTCGAACTCCTTGATCCAGGAGTACTCCAGCTGCAGCGCCTCGACCTCGGTGGAGACGACGGTCCACTCCACCGACGCGGCCGTGGTGACCATCGTCTGGGTCCGCGGGTGCAGGTTGGCCAGGTCCTGGAAGTAGTTCGACAGGCGCGAGCGCAGGTTCTTGGCCTTGCCGACGTAGACGACCCGGCCGTGGGGGTCGCGGAAGCGGTAGACGCCGGGCGACTCGGGGATGGTGCCCGGCGCCGGTCGATAGGTTGCCGGGTCTGCCACCCGGCAAGCCTACGTCGGGCCGGCGACGGTCTGATGCCTGCCCGGATCAGGCCTTCCGCTCAGGCGGTGACGACGTCGCTGCCCTTGACCGCGACCGAGATCGGCGGCAGCGGCTGGGTGGCCGGACCCTGCACGACGGACCCGTCCTTGATCGAGAACTCGCTGCCGTGGCAGGCGCAGAAGATGACCCCGTTGGTCACCTGGGAGACGGTGCAGCCCTGGTGCGTGCAGACCGGGCTGAACGCCTTGAAGTCGCCGGCGGTGGGCTGCACGACCACTGCGGCGCTGGTGACCACCCCGCCGCCGACCGGCACCTTGTCGGTGGAGGTGAGCACCTGGCCCGGGCCGGCGGCGGGCTTCGGAGCCGAGCCCCCTCCCCCGCCGCACGCCGCCAGCAGCGGGGCCGCGGCCACCGCGGCGCCGAGCGCGCCGGCGGCCTTGAGGACGTTCCGCCGCGGGGTGCCCTCGGCCGTGCAGAACCCGTGCTGGCACCCGCTCACCCGTTGGTCCTCCTGCTCGTGCGACGACGTCCGCTCGGACCGTAGGGCGCGGGCAGGGGCACCGCACGCCGGGGTCCTGCTGGACAACGCCGGTGGCGGCGAGCGGGGTTCCGGAAGCGGTGCTCAGCCGTCCTGGTTGGGCAGCAGGCCCTCGCGCACCGCGATGGACAGCGCCTCGAGCTTGCTGTGTGCGCCGAGCTTGGCCAGCAGGTTGGAGACGTGGTTGCGCACCGTGTTGACGCTCACGCCGAGCCGGTCGGCGATGGCGGAGTTCTCCAGCCCCTCGCTGATCCCGCCGAGCACGTCGAGCTCGCGCGGGGTGAGGTCGGCCCGCGGGTGCACCGGCCCACGGTGCAGCCGGCGCAGCAGCCGGCCGAGCAGCTGCGGGCTGACCAGCACCTCGCCGGCCGCGGCCGAGCGCACCGCCTGCAGCAGCTCGTCCACCGAGCCGCTCTTCTCCAGGAACCCGGCGCAGCCGGCCTCGGTGGCCCGCACCAGCATGTCGTCGTCGGCGGCGCCGGTGAGCACGACGACCCGGGCCGCCGGGGCGATCTGCTTGAGCTCGGCGAGCGCGTCCACGCCGCTGCCGTCCGGCAGCCGCTGATCCAGCAGCACCACGTCCGGTGGGTCGGTGGCCAGGGCGGCCCGGGCCGCGGCCAGCGAGGCGGCGGTGCCGGTCACCTCGACGTCGGGCTCGCGGCCGAGCAGCACGGACAGGCTGGAGGCGAACATCGCGTGGTCGTCGACGATGAGCACCCGGATGGTGCTCGCCGTGCTCGTCTGCGAGCCCGTCATCGCCTCGGTCATGCCGTGCCTCCCGTCACCGGCCGCCAGCGCTCCCCCGACGGCCCATTCCGCGGACGTTATCGGAGCCGCTCACCACCGAACGGACGATTGCCCCGAACGGGGTCAGCGTGCCGTGCGCGCCCTCGCCGTCCGGACCGTGCGCGCCGGCGTCCCCGTCCCGGCCGCCTTGGCGCCGGCCCGCTTCTTCGGGCCACTGCGCGCCGCCGCGGCGGGCAGCTCCAGCACGTCGCGCAGGAACCGGCCGGTGTGGCTGGCCTCGTGCTGGGCGATGTCCTCCGGGGTGCCCTCGGCGACCACCAGGCCGCCGCCGTTGCCGCCCTCCGGGCCCATGTCCACGATCCAGTCCGCGGTCTTGATCACGTCGAGGTTGTGCTCGATGACGACGACCGTGTTGCCCTTCTCCACCAGCCCGGTGAGCACCTGCAGCAGCTTGCGGATGTCCTCGAAGTGCAGGCCGGTGGTCGGCTCGTCCAGCACGTAGACGGTGCGGCCGGTGGAGCGCTTTTGCAGCTCGCTGGCCAGCTTGACCCGCTGCGCCTCGCCGCCGGACAGGGTGGGCGCGGGCTGGCCGAGCCGGACGTAGCCCAGGCCGACGTCGACGAGGGTCTTGAGGTGCCGGTTGATCGCCGGCACCGCCTCGAAGAACTCCGAGGCCTCCTCGATCGGCATGTCCAGGACCTCGGCGATGGTCTTGCCCTTGAAGTGCACCTCGAGGGTCTCCCGGTTGTACCGGGCGCCGTGGCAGACCTCGCACGGGACGTAGACGTCCGGGAGGAAGTTCATCTCGATCTTGATGGTGCCGTCGCCCGAGCAGGCCTCGCAGCGCCCGCCCTTGACGTTGAAGGAGAACCGGCCGGGCAGGTAGCCGCGGACCTTGGCCTCGGTGGTCTCGGCGAACAGCTTGCGCATGTGGTCGAACACGCCGGTGTAGGTGGCCGGGTTGGACCGCGGGGTGCGCCCGATCGGGCTCTGGTCGACGTGGACCACCTTGTCCAGGTGCTCCAGGCCGGTGATCGTCTTGTGCCGGCCGGGCACCTGCCGGGCGCCGTTGAGCTTGTTGGCCAGGGTCGTGTAGAGGATGTCGTTGACCAGCGTCGACTTGCCCGAGCCGGAGACGCCGGTGACCGCCACCAGGCAGCCGAGCGGGAACGCGACGTCGATGCCCTGCAGGTTGTGCTCCCGGGCGCCCTTGACCACCAGCTCCCGGCCGGAGGTGCGCGGGCGGCGCTGGGCGGCGGCCGGGGTGGGAATGGACCGTCGGCCGGAGAGGTACGCCCCGGTCATCGAGTCCTCGCTGGCCAGCAGCTCGTCCACGGTTCCGGAGACCACCACCTGGCCGCCGTGCTCGCCGGCGCCGGGACCGATGTCGACCACCCAGTCGGCGGTGCGGATGGTGTCCTCGTCGTGCTCGACGACGATGAGGGTGTTCCCGAGGTCGCGCAGCCGGGTGAGGGTGTCGATGAGCCGGCGGTTGTCCCGCTGGTGCAGGCCGATGCTCGGCTCGTCGAGCACGTAGAGCACGCCGACCAGGCCGGCGCCGATCTGGGTGGCCAGCCGGATCCGCTGCGCCTCGCCGCCGGACAGGGTGCCCGAGGGCCGGTCCAGGCTGAGGTAGTCCAGGCCGACGTCGAGCAGGAAGCCCAGGCGGGCGTGGATCTCCTTGACCACCCGCTCGGCGATCTGCCGCTCCCGGTCGGTGAGCTCGAGCTCGCGCAGGAACGCGTCGGCCTCGCGGATGGGGAGCTTGGTGACGTCGGCGATCGACTTGTCCCCGAGGGTGACCGCGAGCACCTCGGGCTTGAGCCGGGAGCCCTTGCACGCCGGGCACGGCACCTCGCGCATGTAGCCCTCGTAGCGCTCCCGGCTCCACTCCGAGTCGGTCTCGCCGTGCCGGCGCTGCACGAACGGGATGGCGCCCTCGAAGCCGGTGTAGTAGCTGCGCTCGCGGCCGTACCGGTTCCGGTACTTCACGTGCACCTGGTAGTCCAGGCCGTGGAGCACGGCGTCCTTGGCCCGGCTGGGCAGCTTGCGCCACGGGGTGTCGACGTCGAACTCGAGGGTCTCCCCCAGCGCGATGAGCAGCCGGAGGAAGTAGTCGGCGGACTGTCCCTGCGCCCACGGGGCGACCGCGCCCTGGCGCAGGGACAGGTCCTCGTCCGGGATGAGCAGCTCGGGGTCGACCTCGAGCCGGGTGCCGATGCCGGTGCACTCCGGGCAGGCGCCGTAGGGCGAGTTGAACGAGAACGAGCGCGGCTCGAGCTCCTCGAAGGACAGGTCGTCGTCCAGGCAGGCCAGGTGCTCGGAGAACACCCGCTCGCGGTGCGGGTCCTTCTCGTCGAGGTCGACGAAGTCGAGCACCACCAGCCCGCCGGCCAGGCCCAGGGCGGTCTCCACGCTGTCGGTGAGCCGGCGCTTAGCCGAGGCCTTCACCGCGAGGCGGTCCACGACCACCTCGATGGTGTGCTTCTCCTGCTTCTTGAGCTTGGGCGGCTCGGTGAGCTGGATGACCTGCCCGTCCACCCGGGCCCGGCTGAAGCCCTTGGTCTGCAGCTCGCGGAACAGCTCGAGGTACTCCCCCTTGCGCCCGCGGACCACTGGGGCGAGCACCTGGAAGCGGGTGCCGTCCTCCATCTCCAGGACCCGGTCGACGATCTGCTGAGGGGTCTGCCGGGCGATCGGCTTGCCGCACTTGGGGCAGTGCGGGCGGCCGGCTCGCGCGAAGAGCAGCCTCAGGTAGTCGTAGACCTCGGTGATCGTGCCGACGGTGGACCGGGGGTTACGGCTGGTGGACTTCTGGTCGATCGA
Organism: Motilibacteraceae bacterium; assembly: GCA_051953655.1. Classification (GTDB taxonomy): domain Bacteria; phylum Actinomycetota; class Actinomycetes; order Motilibacterales; family Motilibacteraceae; genus JBQCHF01. The sequence goes on along the minus strand of JBQCIO010000024.1, from coordinate 29,537 downwards.
GACCGCTGGGGACAGGCCCTCGATGAAGTCGACGTCCGGCTTGTCCATCTGCCCGAGGAACTGCCGGGCGTACGCGGACAGTGACTCTACGTAGCGGCGCTGCCCCTCGGCGAAGATCGTGTCGAAGGCCAGGCTCGACTTGCCCGAGCCGGACAGGCCGGTGAAGACGATCAGGCTGTCGCGGGGCAGCTCGAGCGAGACGTCCTTGAGGTTGTGCTCGCGCGCACCACGGACGATGAGACGGTCCACGACACCCCTCAGAGAGACAGCCTCCCCATCGTAGGACAGGGGACAAAGCGCGGCACACCAGCGAGCCGGGGGCGGTAGAATCTCGGCGGATTGGTGGGGAACGGGCCCTTCCAGCTCCTTTCACGACCAGTCGGCGAACGCCGCGCTCTTGACCGGGAGCGCCTGGTCGCGACCTTGAGACGTGCCCGCAATCACCGAACGAACAGTGCATTGAGCAGCTAATTTGCGTGACTAGCGAGGGTGGGGCATGAGTGGTGACCCGTCGCTACGCCGCAGCGCGGTCAGTGGCGTCGCCTGGAGCATTCTTCAGCGTTGGGGTATTCGGGTCGCGAGCCTCGGCACGTTCACCTTCCTCGCGCACCGGCTGACCGCCGTCGATTTCGGAACCGCAGCTCTCGCCTCATCGATCATCGGGATCATCGCCATCTTGGCCGAGGGCGGCTTCGGCACCTATGTGTTGCAGCATCCCTCCACGATTCCAAGGACGGTCTCGACCTGCTTCTGGGTCGCCATCTGCCTTTCCCTGGTCTTTACCGCCCTGACCGCGTCGGGGGGCGCCGCGATCGCCTTGCTCGACCCCTCGAGCCCCATCGGGCTCGTCATCATTGCGTTGAGCCCCACGCTCGTGTTGACGGCCCTCTCAAGCATCCAGTCGGCCCTTCTCCGGCGTGCACTCAAGTTCAAGTCCCTTGCGATTCGCTCGCTGGTCTCGACGGTGGTCTCCTCCTGCCTGGCCGTTGCCCTGGCCGCGGCAGGGGCGGGGGTCTGGGCACTGGTGGCGCAGACGGTCTGCCAGTCGCTCGTCGGCGTCGCCACTCTGTGGTGGGCGAGCACATGGCGCCCCAGCCTGGAGTTCGACCGCGCCGCCGTGCCGAAGATCTTCAAATTCAGCGTCAGCGTCCTGGGCGTCAACCTCATTTCCGCCTTCAACCGAGGCGATGAGCTCTTGCTCGGTCTTATCGCCGGCACGGAGGCGCTCGGCGTCTACAGCATCGCAAAGCGCCTGCTGAACCTGGTGCTCGAGCTAGTGTCGACCACCCTCGGCGCCGTCGGCGTCCCGCTGCTTGTGCGCGTGAAGGAAGACCGAGTACGGCTGGCATCTGCCTTCACCACGATGTTCAAGGTGATGAACCTCTGCTCGACCCTGGCGACCTTCACCCTGGCAGCCCTGAGCCCCGTACTTATCCCGCTCGTCTTCGGAGCGGAGTGGGCGAAGGCCTGGCCCGCCGCAACCATGCTCGCCATAGGCGGAGCCGCGACAGCTGCCAGCTACTTCGATCGCGGAGTGCTGTACGCCTTGGGTCGCGAGAGGACCGAGCTGAGACTGACCGCCACTATGACCCTCGGCGTGCTCCTCGCCTCGGTGCTGAGCGCGCCCTTCGGGACGAACGCGCTGGCGCTGGCGCTCGGGGTAAGGGCCTATCTCATGTGGCCGATCCGAATGCGGGCCATCGGCAAGGCCATCGGCCTCCCCGTCCGGATGCTGGTGGTCGGCGCGGTCCGGCTCTGGGCCGTCGGCCTCCTGTTCGTCGGCGTCGCGCTGGTAGCAGCGAACAGCGGCATGAGCAGGGGCATTCTGATCCTTTGCGAGGGGAGCGCTGTGGTCGCCCTGACCCTCGCCTTGGCCGCCCTGGAGCCGAAGACGATCATCTCGGTCGTGGAGGCCGTTCCGTCCAGCGGCCTACAGCGAGTAACGCTGCGGCTGCTGAGTCGACGAGGAGCGGTGAAAGGTACTGCCGGCAAGGTGGCGCTCGGGTCCGATTGAGCGGTCGGCTCCGCCGTGTCTGACGACGCCGAAGAACGGCTAGGCCAGAGCCGCCGTGAGCTGGACCTGTCCGCTGGCCCGGCTGGTCTCCCATGCTCCAGGGTGCGCGGACAGCTGGGCCGCCATGTCGGAGAAGCTGCTCAGGTGGCTGAGCAGCAGGTAGTTGCAGGTGGCGAGCGTGTGGAGGTCCGCCATCGCTTCCTGTACGCCTGAAACGCCGTTGTAGTCCCACTTCTTGGCCGTCTGTAGAAACTGGAGGCCGGTCAGTCTGGTCAGCTCGTGCGCTACACCCTCGGCGTCGGCTGATAGGAAATAGGACACCTGGGGGAACTGAGCGCGGATCTCACGCAGCCGGTCCGCGAACCACTGAACCGGCGAGTGCGCAACCGTCTCTCGGTGGGCGTGCTGAGTTCGGATGCTCAGACCGATCCACGGTGCCCCCACGGCCCGCATCTGCTCGCTGTTGGCATCGATGAGTCTTCGCACCGACGGCTGCAGCGGGAACTGCGACAGGTAGGGCGTCGGATTGGCGACGACGGCGGGGTCGCCGAACGTGCTGCCCGTTCGGACGTAGACGCGCGACCTTGAGGACCAGATGTCCTCGACCGGATTCCAGCCACCGAAAAGGCGCCGCTCGGCGCTCATCTGAAACCGAGACTTGGTGGCGGCCCGATGGGCGAACAGGGTGTCCATCGGCGCTCTAAAGAAGTCCGAGGTTGGCCAGCTGATGATGAGGCGGCGCCCGCTCTGTTCAGCAGCCGCGACGCCGCATCCGAGCGCTCGCAAACGATTACACAATCCGCCATGCAGCATTAGATTGAGTTCGCGTGGCACGCTTGTTGGTCCTTTCGGCACAATTGAAGGATTATCATCTGACACCCTGAAGCAAGAGGCGCCAGCTACAACATGGACACCTGGGGCCACCTCTCAAACAGATAGTGGATGGCCCCGATCACCTGACGCCATTCGAAACGCCAGTCGAGACAAGACCATCCCCCCAGCAGGCGGACTCATCAAGATCGTCCTACAGCGCGCAACGCGATGACGAGGTCCTTCAACTCGAAACGCGCTGTAGTTGCGTCCTGCTGCCAAAGCCGATTGCGGAAGACGGGCAAGCAGACTGCGATAGAACGCGCCCAACGGCGAGCCTGTCCAGGGTCTTTTCGGACAGCCCGACGGAAGAGGAAGCAAGCCTCCCGCCACAACCCCGCCCGCGCACAAGCGGCGCCGCCTAATGTCAAGTTGTCCGCGGCGACCACCTTGGCCCCTGGAAGACAGAATAGCTGGGGGTATCTCCCTAGCAACAACAGCGCGGCTCGACCAACCCTCGATCGATCCCCCCTGATATTGTCGGCATTATTAGCCCAATAGATTAGGTTCGTTTGCGAACTCGCGGCCCACGATGTGGGGTCTTGACCCAACTGAGTCATCGCCCTCAGTGAAAACTCGTAGTGCTGGGCTGCAGGAAAGTCTTTATCGAATCCCCCAATCGCATCGAACAAGGCTTTTCGCACAGCGTAAGTTCCAGCGTGCTGCCAGCAGCATACGACGTGAGGGAATAGCGCGTGAGGGCTAGGTAGCCGAGTGCTCGTCATCTCACCTGTGCGCGCGTCCCTAACCACATAACCACAGAAGAGCACAACGGCCGACGGGTGATCGCTGCTCAGTTTGCGAAAGGTACCCAGCCAAGTTGGGTCAACTTCATCGTCACTATCCAAGAAGATGACCCACTCACTGTTTGCCGCAGTGGCGCCGTGGTTCCGAGCCGACGGCGCACCGCGGGGCGTTTGGCGCAAGACGCGCAAGCATTCGCCGTACTCCGTTTCCAAAGCATCTGCCGTCCCGTCGGAAGACCCGTCATCGACCACGATGATCTCGTCCCCGGCGATCAGTTGCGGTCGCACTTCATCGATAACGCGCCTGGTTTTGGCTAACCGGTCGCGCGTAGGGATCACAACAGAGAAGTTCTCGGTCACAGTTGCGCTCTTCGTGCTCCAGCGGGCATTGCTTTCCTTCGTCTCTTGGTCTGGCTCACGTACTGGCACGGATGAGCCCGTCGGATCCGCCACACCTTCTTACCGGCAGCCGCCCTCGCCCGTGCCTGAGGCAGAGGCGCTAGGCCAGCAGGACCGGCACGTTATCGGATAGTCGGTCGGCGCATCTGGCGATTGCTCGGGTCTCGCTCACCGCGGACCCGTTGGCCTCGGCGGCGTTCACCATCCTGCTCCGTCTCCACTCGACTGGGTCCACAGCCATAGACGGCGGCATCAACTCCTGCACTCCGAAGACCTCCTCGTTCGAGAGGCAAGTCGCAAGGCGACAATCTGGTCGAGAGCTTGCTCTGCGCGATCTCGAACGCAGCCTGCTGCGAGGTCCAGCTAGTTCGTGGACGGTGCTCCCCGTCCAGCGCTGGCCGACCTAGGGAGAAGTGGGTGGGCCGCAACGAGACGACTCCGCCGCAGCACCGTCGGAGATTGCGCTATCCCGTAAGGCGATACTCGGTCCCAAGACCGAAAACTACGCTGGCATTGAGCTCACATCGAGCTGTCCCGGCCAAATGGGAACTTCTACGGCTGGTACCGACGTGCTTGTTGTGTGTAGTCCGTCGATCGTCATGTTCATGTACACGGAAGAGCTCCCGGACAACCATGTGACCTCGCTCCCGACGGGACACCCCTCCTCCACCTGCAGACGCGTTCCGTCAACCGATGAGTCGCGCACGATGACTCGGTGAGGGGCAAAGCGGCCCGCGTCGAGCAGGACAGCCGCTCGGGCATGCCCCACCATGCGGCACCCCTCAATGCGGACGCCCTCCCCGGACAGCGTGTGCTTGACGACTTCGAATGCTGCCGGCGCGCCGTCGGCGCTGATCAGGCTGGCCGTAACAACCAAGGGCCGCTTGGCCGGGGACAGTGCGTGGCAGAGGAAGGCGGCCTCGCGGTTGCCGTGCAACAGGCATTCCTGATAGCGGAAGCTGCTTAGGTAGGCCCCGTGGCTGATGCCCGACCCACCGTTGTTGAGCGCAATCATTTGGGCGACCCTATGGTCGAGGCTGGTGTTCTGCCAAACGAATGCGCCATGACGAGCGTTGTTGTGGCTAACGCAGCTGCGGAACGACCACACGCCTCGCGCGCCTTCCGGCCAGTGGAAGCCGCTGGCGTCCCGGTTACCCTGCACGCCGACCGCCACGCAGCCGACAGCTCGACTGCCGGTGCCGCTGCCCAGCGAGAAGCCCGAGAGGCGGTACCCCCGGAACGGCGGGTCCGTCCTCACGAGCGAGGCCACGCAGCCGTCCCAGTGCAGATCGTTCGAGGCCACCTGAGGTGTCCGAGTGTCCTTCGCAGGGTCCCACCAGTAGGGCTCCTCCATCGTGCTGTGGCTGATGCAGGCCCGGTAGGTGATGCCGTGACTTGCATGTGGCACGAAGGCGTGCGACCCGCCATCCCTGACCACGACGCCCTCGAGCACACTCCCGCGGGCCTGGTCACCCATCATGTGGAAATGCGTCCCATACCGCCCCATTACCGGCTCCGTCATGGGCACGATCTTGCTACCCAAGCGGTAGGTGCGGCCGGTCGCACGACGAGGGCCGACGTAGCGCAGGCCCACGTGCTTCACCACCTGAGGGCCCATGCTCATGACCATCACGTGTGTCCGTCCTCCGGGCGTACCCTCAACACGCGCATTCCGGCTCAGGTTGAGGACCTCCGCCGTCACGGTCGTGCCGCCGGGCGCGACGATCGCCGGGTGCGCGTGAACCAGTGGCCGGTCGAGCGTCACCCGCCGACCGCGGATCGCGGTAACCAGCGCGGTGTCGTAGGCGAGCGAGAAGTCCTTCTGGCGCGGGCTGAGGGTGGGGGTGATGGTGACCTCATCGCCCACCTGCCAGCCGCCGGGCAAGGCGGCGAGATCCACGGTCCGCTGACCTGTCGCGAGCGAACCGGCGGCGCGGATCCACGCGGTCTTGGCCGCTCCCTGGGCATCCCAACGCCCGCTGTCGACGACCCAGAGGCCGACGTCGCTCTCCAGCGGCATCATGCCGCCGCCGACGAAGCGGGCCTCGTCGATCCCGGTGAAGCGGACGAGGTGCGTGACTCGCGCGCTGGACGGCCGCATCTGCAGCAGCCCGCGCACCACGAGGTTGCCGGACAGGGTGAGCGTGACGTTCCGGTGCGGATCGAAGACGAGCGCCCCGCCCGGTGCGATGTCCACGCTGCGCGCCAACGCGGGACGGTCGACGAGGATCGGTGTCTTGATGGTGAGCCGCGACCCGGCCGTGGGGAGCCGTCCGCCCCACGTCGCCGGGTCCGACCATAGCCGCATCGACGCCGGCACCGCCTCGGCGGTCGGCACGACCCCTGCCACCGCCGTCGCCGCCACGGCAGCAGCGCCGGCCATGAAGGCGCGCCGGCCGAGGCCGGATCGCTGGCCGCCGAGCTCGACGTCGGTCTTGTCGGTCACAGGTCCCCCTCGGTCGTCGGACACCAGCACTTCTGGCTTCGACGCTTCGGCCGACTCTCTTGAGAACCCGGCCTCCCATTCACCCTGCAACCGATACCCTCGGGTGCACAGTCAACGAAAGGGGCGGGACAACGATGGCCGGACCTCACGTGGTCCATGTCATCAACCGCCTCGAACGCAACGGGGGCGCTGAGACCTCGCTGGCACAGGTCCTGCCCCACTTACAGCGAGCAGGCATCCGCAACACGGTGCTGACCTTGCGTCCGCACCATCGCGGATCCCGCGTGGCAGAGCTTCGAGCGGCGGGCGTCGAGGTAGTCGAGCTCGAGGCCCCCTCGCTGCGGCAGGCATTGGTCCCGGTCCGCCGAGCCTTGGCTGCCCTGGGGCCCGACCTTGTGCATGCGACGCTCTTCGACGCCACCGTCACCTCGCTGCCCGCTGCCCGGACGTTAGGTGTGCCCGCGGTATGCAGCATTGTCAATGCTATGCATTCACCCGAGGCTGCAGTTCGGGAGAAGCGCGGATGGGTGCGTCTCGGCCTGCGTGCGATAGACGCAGTCCTCTTGAGGACCTGTGCGCACCAAGTGCACGCCATCACTGGATTCGCCGCCGAGAGCGCGATGGAACAGCTTGGACTCTCCCGACAAAGACTAGTTGTCATTCCTCGTGGGCGGGACCGTGCCGTCCTCGGAGAGCCAGGAGAGGAGCGACGCGCACGCGTCCGGCGAGCCCTCGGAATGGGGCTGGACACGGAACTCATACTGACCGTCGGACGTCAGGAGCCTCAGAAGGCGCAGCACCTGCTCGTGCATGCGTTCACTCGTTTGGCCGTCCATCGACCGCGTGCGACCCTCTTGATCGCGGGCCGAGACGGCAGCAACAGCTCGCGAATCCGAGCCGCCATACACGAGTCTGGGGCGGCCGATCGCATTCATCTACTCGGCGCTCGTGATGATGTGCCGGACCTCTTGGCCGCAGCCGACGTATTCGCCTTTCCGAGCTTATCGGAAGGCCTTGGTGGCTCGGTTCTCGAGGCGATGGCGCTCAGGGTCCCCATCGTCTCCTCGGACCTGCCGCCGATTGCTGAAGTCACGGCTGGCACTGCGACTCTCGTTCCTGCCGGGAGCGTCGAGCTTCTCAATGGTGGTCTAGCCCAGGTTCTCGGTGATCCTGGGGCTGCGAGCTGCCGTGCCCAACAGGCGTACGACCGCTTCGAGCAGGAGTACCGCATCGAGCGCGTGGCAGCGCGGACGGCGGAGTGGTACCGGCGGGTGCTCGCCGCGCACCCAGGACGCTAGGTGGCGACACCGACGTCCGGCCGCCTGGTCGTCGTGGGAGCGGGCGGTCACGCCCGCGAGCTCCTCGACGTCGTGGCGGCGTGTCGAGCCGCGGGCACCGCGCGATGGGATGTCATCGGACTGCTCGCGGACGAACGCCCCCCTCCCCTCGTCCTGGAACGTCACGGACTCCCGTGGCTCGGCGAGGTGGAACTAGGGCTTCAGGAGCTCCCGGAGGACACCGGCTATCTGATCGGGATCGGGTCCGGTCGGGTCCGTCTGCGGGTGGACAGGCTGGCCCGCGCCCGGGGACTCGTCGCCCCCGTGCTCGTGCACCCGATGGCGGCCGTCGGAAGCCACAGCGTCTTGGGCGAAGGGTGCGTGCTGTTCAGCCACTCCTCCGTCACCACGAACGTCCGGCTCGGCCGGCACGTCCACCTCAACCGCGGGGCCACCGTGGGGCACGACTCCGTGCTGGGTGACTGCACGACCCTTCATCCCAACGCGGTCGTCTCCGGCGGCTGCACTCTCGGCAGCGAGGTGACCATGGGCACGGGGTCCGTGGTGATCGAGCTCCGCTCGATCGGTGACCGCAGCACCGTGGGCGCGGGAGCGGCGGTGGTCCGGGACGTGGCGGCGGACCTCACCGTCGTCGGTGTGCCAGCGAGACCGATGCTGAAGGGCGAAGGTAACGAATAGGGCGATTCGGCTCTGGTCGTGGGCCCTCCCCGTAGGATGCCGACGACCACTTGGGAGGGGCTGGATGCGAATCGTCGTGACCGGGGGTGCCGGCTTCATCGGCGCGAACCTGTGCCGGGAGCTGCTCTCACGCCCGGAGGTGTCCGAGGTGGTCGCTCTGGACGACCTCTCCACCGGGCGTGTGCAGAACCTCGAGGGGACCGAGGCGGTCCTGCTCGAGGGGTCGATCCTCGACGACGCCGCCCTCGACCAGGCCATCACGGGCGCGCATTCGGTCGTCCACCTCGCCGCTCTTCCCTCGGTCCCCCGCAGCATCGAGAACCCGCTGCTCAGCCACACGGTGAACGCCACCGGCACCCTCAAGGTGCTCGAGGCAGCCCGCCGCCACGGCAACGTGCACGTGGCCCTCGCCTCGTCGTCCTCCGTCTACGGCAAGAACCCCGAGCTGCCCAAGCACGAGGGACTGCTCACCCAGCCGATGAGCCCCTACGCGGTGTCCAAGCTGGCCACCGAGACCTACGCCCTGGCCTACGCCCAGTGCTTCGGGCTGCCCACGCTCCCCTTCCGCTTCTTCAACGTCTACGGGCCCTTGCAGCCGGCCGACCACGACTACGCCGCGGTCATGCCGATCTTCATCGACGCCGCGCTCGACGGACGGCCGCTGCCGATCAACGGCGACGGCACCCAGTCGCGGGACTTCACCTTCGTCGGCAGCGTCGTGCGCGTGCTCGCCGACGCGGCAGTCAACCGCGTCACCAGCGACACGCCGGTCAACCTCGCCTTCGGCACGCGCACCACCCTGCTCGAGGCCATCGCCGTGCTCGAGCAGGTGCTGGGACACCCGGTCAAGCGTGAGCACCGGGCTCCCCGGGTCGGCGACGTCCCCCACTCACAGGCCTCGGACGACCGGCTGCGGGCGCTGTTCCCGGACGCGCAGCCGGTTCCCTTCGAGGACGGCGTCGCCGCCACGGTGGCCTGGTTCCAGGAGCAGCGGGCCACGCTCGTGCATGAGTGAGCCGGTCGCCCGGCGGGTGGCGGCCGCCGGGGTTCTTCTCATCTGCTGCGCGGTGTGGACGGGCCTGTGCACCGCGGTCGCCGGGCGGCCCATCGAGCACACGCTCCCGCTGGTCGGGCTGGTGCTGCTCGCCGGCGCCGCCCTCGCCCTGGGAGCCGCGCTCGCCCGGGTCCGCCCCTGGCTGCCGGCCACGGTGCTGGCTCTCGGCGTGCTGTCGCTGGTCGCCCTCGCGCCGGCCCCGTTCGGCGGCGGGCCGCTGGGAGGCCCGCTCGGTTATGCCAACGCCGATGCCGCCCTCTACGTCCAGCTGTCCGCCGTCCTGCTGGTCACCGCTGCGCCGCTGCGCGGCCCCTTCCGGGGCGTCCTGGCCCTTCTTGCCGCCGTTCCGGTGCTCCTCACGGCGGCGCTCGGCGATCGCGCCGCCGCCGGTACCGGGGTCCTGCTGCTGATCGTCGGCTGGCTGCTGCTCGCCGCGCCGGGCCACCGGGTGCGGCGGACAGCCCTTGCCGCGGCGGGCGCGGCCGTCGTGGCTGCCGCGCTCTTCGCCCCGATGGTTGCCGCCGCCGAGCTGCGTCCGCCGACGGTCGACAGCCGGCGGCTCGCGCTCTGGCACGACGGGCTGGACCTGGTCGAGTCCGCACCCGCCTTCGGGCACGGGGCCCGGACCTTCCCGGACACCAGCCCCACCGCACGCGCGGATGCCGACACCCGGGAGACGCACGCGGAGGTGCTGCAGGTGGCCGCCGAGGGCGGACTGCCCGCCGCCGGGCTGCTGGTCGGCGCCGAGCTGCTCCTGGTCGCCGCCCTGGCCGCTCGGGGAACGGGTGCCGCTGCCGTCGCCGCCGTCGGATTCGCGGTGCTGTGCCTGCAGGCGGGCATCGACTACGTGCTGCACTTCCCCGCGGTCGTCGCCGCCGGCGCGCTGGTCGTCGGAGCCGGCCTCGGCGTCTCGCACAGGGCCGTTACGCGGCGGACTCCGGCTCCTGCCGGATCTGCTCAGGTTGCTGCGGCACCGGGAAGCCCTGGTTGACCCCGCCCTCGCCGGTGATCCCGGCGGGCCGGACCAGCCGCAGCAGGGTGCGGGCCACGATGCTCAGGTCGAGGGCGAGGCTGCGGTGGTCGACGTACCAGACGTCCAGCTCGATGCGCTCGGGCCAGCTCAGGCTGTTGCGCCCGTTCACCTGGGCCCAGCCGGTGATGCCCGGGCGCACCTCGAGCCGGCGCCGCTGGAACGCGGAGTAGTGCACCACCTGCTCGGGCAACGTGGGGCGCGGCCCGATCAGGGACATGTCTCCGCGCAGCACGTTCACCAGCTGGGGCAACTCGTCCAGGCTGCTGGCCCTCAGCGCCCGGCCGAGGGCCGGAGTGCGGACGTCGTCGGGCTCGTCCAGGAATCGCGCATCGCGCATCGTGCGGAACTTGAGAATGGTGAAGACCCGGCCGTGCAGGCCGGAGCGCTGCTGGCGGAAGATGACCGGCGAACCCATCCGCCAGCGCACCAGCCCCGCGATTGCGGCGATGACCGGGCTGAGCACGGTCAGGCCGAGCCCGGCCGCGACCACGTCGATGGCCCGCCTCATGCCGTCTCCTCCCCCAGCTGCCAGCCCAGGTTCTTGCGCCGCGCCACCGCGGCGTACGTCGCAACCGAGCGCGCCGCCACGGCGCGCTGGTCGTAATGCGTCAGCGCCCGCTCCCGGGCAGCCCGGCCGAGCCGGGCGCGCAGCATGGCGTCGTCCAGCAGGCGCGCCACCGCGCGGGTGACCGCGGCTGGCTCACGCGGCGGCACTCGCAGCACCTCGCGCTCGGGCTCGCCCAGCTCCCGGCAGCCGCGCACGTCGGTGACGACCAGCGGCAGACCGGTGGCCGAGGCCTCCATCCCCGAGCGGCTGAACCCCTCGCGGTAGGAGGGCAGCACGAAGACGTCGGCGGCGGCGTAGAGCTCCGGCATGTCGGTGCGCATCCCCAGCCACTGCACGACGGGCAGCTCCGACAGGGCGTCGGGCTTGTCCGGGTCGGCCGGGCCGACCCAGCAGAACCGCGCCCTCCCCTGCAGCTCCTGCGCGGCGGCGGCGTACTCGCGGATGCCCTTCTCGGCCACCCGCCGGCCGACGCCCAGCACGAGCAGCTCGTTCTCGGCGATCCCCAGCTCGGCCCGGACCTTGCCCCGGGCCTCCGGGTCGGGGCCGAACCGGCTCAGGTCGGTGCCGTTGCCGACCACCTCGCTGGGCACCCGCAGCCAGCGCGCCATCCGCCGCTGGTCCTCGGCTGACTGGAACAGCTCGGCGTCGGCGAAGGCGGCCGCGGCTGCCTCGGCGCCGACGACCAGGGCTCGCTTGCGCAGACCGTCCTCGGTGGTGGCCCACAGCCCGTGACAGGTGTCGACCACGACCGGGACGCGGGCGATCCGGCCCAGCACCCGGCCGAGCACGCCTCCCTTGGGCGTGTGGGTGTGCAGCACGTCGAGATGGAGGCGGCGCAGGACGGCGACCAGCTCCCGGGCGGCCCGGGCGTCCTCACGCGGGGACCATGCGCGGGTCAGCGAGGGGACGGAGACCGGGGTGACGCCCCAGGAGCGCAGCTCGTCCTCCGCGGGGCCGGGAGCGCTGATGCCGAACACCTCGAAGCCGGCTTCGACGTCGGCCTGCAGCTCGGTGCGCAGCAGCACCTGCAGGCTCAGGTCGATGGTGGTCAGGTGCGCCACCCGCAACGGGCGCCCGCCGGGGCCGCGAAGCCTCGGGACTTCGAGCGGCCGGACCTGCTCAGGCACGGGCGCCGGCCTTCTTGGCCACGCTGACGATGCCGGCATAGGCACGCTCGGGCAGCAGACCGTTCCCCAGCTTGGCCTTGAAGAACGGCAGCGGGTCAGTGCCGCGCACCGGTACCCGGCGCAGCCGGTGCAGGTCGGCGCCGGCGCCATTGCGGCCCAGCTCCCCGGTGCTGGCCGAGCGGTAGCGGCGGCGCAGCTCGGCCTCCATCCGCGGGACGGGGACACCCCAGGGGTAGGTGAAGTGCTCCGGCCGCACGCCGAGCCGCTTCTCGATCTCGACGTCGCACTGCTCCAGCTCTTCCAGCGAGAGCGCCTCCGGGCGGGCGTGGTTGTGCGTGTGCGCGCCGACGGTGCAGAGGCCCGAGGCGAGCATCTCCTCCAGCTGCGCCCAGGTGAGGGCCGGTCCGGCGGCCTTGGCGGTCGAGCCGTCCCAGTGCATGGTGCCCTCGACGAACGCGGTGGCCAGGTAGACCGTGAACGGCAGCTGCCGCTCGCGCAGCAGCGGCCAGGCGTTCTCGTAGACGTCGCGGAATCCGTCGTCGAAGGTGAGCACGACCCCCGCACGGCCGTCGCGGGCGGCGGTTCGCTCCACCGCCTCGTCGATCGGGACGACCTCGTGCTCGAGCAGCAGGTCGACCTGCTGGCGGAAGGCCTGCGCCGCCAGGTCCCGTTCATCCGGAGAGCCACCCCCGACCCGGTGATAGATGAGCCAGGTCGTCCCCCGTTCGGGGGTCGTGGACGGCAGAACCGACAAAGCCGTCTTGATCACACTCCGCACCCGGGCAGGATAGGGGGCTGTGACTCTGTGCGAGAGGGAAGTCGGCTCGAACTCGATGACGACAGGCAACGAACGGCGCGTTCTCCACCTGGTGACACGGGACCAGCGTCGAGGCGCAGAACTCTCGGCAGTGAGCATCAGCGAGGCCCTCGGCGAGCTCGGTTGGCGCAGTGAGGTGGTCGCACTGGCCCCCGGGCCCGCGGAGCGAGCTCTCGGCGTCCGGGTGCTCGGCCAGAGCACCCTTTCCGTGCGGACCCTCCTCAGGCTGCGGCGGGCGTTGCGTCAGGTCGACGTCGTCGTCGCGCACGGGTCACGCGCGCTGCCCGCGTCGGTGCTCGCCGCCCCTGGACTCGGCATTCCGCTGGTGTACGCGAACATCGGAGATCCGGGCTATTGGGCCAGCAGCCGATGGCGGACCGTCCGGACGCGGCTGCTGCTCTCCCGCACGGCCGCCGTGGCCGCCAAGTCCGCCCTCGCACTCCCTGTGTTCGACGCCAAGTATCGGGTTCCGCGTCAGCGGCTGGCCGTGGTCGGCACCGGACGTCCTACCGACCAGCTGGTCCCCCTGACCCCCGAGCAGCGGCGCGCAGCGCGAGTCCGGCACGGCCTGCCAACCGATGCACCGCTCGCCGTCGTCGTCGGCGCCCTGGCAGCGGAGAAGCGCGTCGATGTCGCCATCGACGCCGTCGCCTCGCTGCCCGACGTCCACCTCGCGGTCGTCGGTGACGGGCCGCTCCGATCCGCCCTGGAGGCCCAGGCAGCCCGGCACGCGGCACGGATCCACTTCCTGGGCCGGCTCGAGGACCCGGTTCCGGTCATGGGAGCGGCCGACGTCGTGCTGCTCACGAGCGAGAGCGAGGGGACACCGGGAGTCCTCATCGAGGCAGGGCTCCTCGGTGTGCCCAGCGTCGCCACGAACGTCGGCTTCACCCGTGACATCGTCGCGGACGGGGCGACGGGCCGCCTCGTCTCTCCACACGATCCCGCGGCGACGAGCCGGGCGATCGTTGCCGTCCTGCACATGCCAGAGATGGGGCCTGCTGCCCGGCTGTGGTGCCAGGAGCGCTTCGACATCCGGGCAGCTGCCGTGCGGTGGGACGAACTGCTCCGATCGGTTGCGCCCGTTACGGGTCGGTGACGATCAGTCACTGTAAGTAGGCGCTAATCGGGTGAAAGTCCGGGATACCCGTTACGCAAGGTCGCTGAGTGCGGCATGATGCTCACCGCGCGTCGCCCCATCGGGCGGTACGTCAGCACTACCGGGGCGGATCGCCCTGGGGGGGAGTTTAGCTAGTGGCTACTGCACGTATCCGCGGTCGTCGGTTCGAGCTGCGTGCCGCCACTGCCGACCTCGTGCTGGTCGCGGTCTCCTCCGTCCTCGCGCTGTTCGCCCGCTTCGACGGGCACGTGCCGGCGGACTACTGGGCGTCGGAGGCGTTGTTCGTCGTGGTCGCGGTGGCCATCACGATCGGCACGCACGCCGGACACCTCCTCTACGCCTCCCTCTGGGCGCACGCCAGCATCATCGAGGCCCGCCGGCTGGTGCGCAGCACCCTCGTCGCCACCCTGCTGCTGGTCGCCATCGACCTTCCGCACCGGCTGGTGCCGCTGTCGGTCATCCTCTTCGGCCAGCTGCTCTACCTGCTGCTGGCCGGCGGACTGCGCTTCCGGTCGCGACTGCTCGTGCGCCGCCAGCCCTCACGCGCCCCGCGGGGCGTGCCGGTGGTCGTCGTGGGTGTCGGCGAGGCCGGGGCAGCGCTGATCCGTGCCATGCGTCGCGACCAGGACGTCTACCTCCCGGTCGCCGCCCTCGACGACGACGTCACCACGCACGGGATGGTGCTGCTGGGCGTCCCCGTGGTGGGTGCGGTGGAGAGTCTGCCCGAGCTGGTGGAGCGGACGAAGGCCGAGCAGGTGCTGCTCGCGGTTCCCAGCGCGGACCAGGAGCTCATCCGGCGAGTGGCGGATCTCTGCGACGCCGCCGAGGTTCCGCTGCGGATCCTGCCCCAGGTCAGCGAGCTGGTGCCCGGCCGGGTGCAGCTGGCCGACCTGCGCGAGCTGCAGATCGACGACCTGCTCGGCCGGCAGCAGCGCTCAACCGACATGGCCGCGGTCTACTCCCTCATCGCCGGCAAGCGGGTGCTCATCACCGGCGCCGGCGGCAGCATCGGCAGCGAGATCGCCCGCCAGGTGGCCGCGCTAGCGCCGGCCGAGCTCTACCTGCTCGACCACGACGAGACGCACCTGCACGACACGATGAGCAAGCTCGACGCCCGAGCCACGCAGCTGCTGGCCGACGTGCGCGAGCGGGCGGTCATCAACCGGATCTTCGCCGAGCGGCGCCCCGAGGTGGTCTTCCACGCCGCGGCGCACAAGCACGTCCCTCTGCTGGAGTCGCACCCGATCGAGGCGGCGCGCACCAACGTCTGCGGCACCGACAACGTCGTGGCCGCGGCCGCTGCGGTCGGCACCGGGACGTTCGTCTTCGTCAGCACGGACAAAGCGGTCAGCCCCAGCAGCGTGATGGGCGCCAGCAAGCGGATCGGCGAGCAGGTCGTCCTGCATGCTCGCCCCAAGGGCGGGCGGTACTGCGCGGTCCGCTTCGGCAACGTGCTCGGCAGCCGGGGCAGCGTGGTCCCGACCTTCATCCGGCAGATCCGCGAGGGCGGCCCGGTCACCATCACCGACGCCCGGATGACCCGGTTCTTCATGAGCATCCCCGAGGCGGTGGCCCTGGTGCTGCAGGCAGCCACGCTCTCCGAGGGCGGCGAGATCTTCATGCTGGACATGGGCGAGCCGGTCCCGATCGTCCAGCTGGCCGAGCGGCTCATCCGGATGCAGGGCCTGCGCGTCGGCACCGACATCGAGATCCGGGTCACCGGCGTCCGCCCCGGCGAGAAGCTGCACGAGGTACTCGCCGAGGCAGACGAGGTCCCGCACCCGACGCGCCACCCGGCGGTCACCCGGCTGGTGCCCAGCCCGCTGCCGGCCGTGGACGTCGCCGCCGCGGTCCGCGCGTTCACCTACCTGTGCGAGCACGCCCGCGAAGAGGACGTCCGCGAACTCGTCATGGACCTCGCGCACAGCCGGGTACAGGCCCACCGGGAGGGCTTGCTCCGCCTCGGTTTCCGTCGCCGTGCGAGCGACCGTGACGCTGCCTCCGCGCACGCTGCCGACCGGCGGCTGTGCCGCCGGACGAGTGATCTGCACTCGTCTGTCCCTGTTCAGGCCGGCGAGCGGACCATCGTAATCGTCGACTCGACCATCGACAACGAGGCGGCCGTCTCATCGTGAACAAGAGCCTGGTGGAGCTGCTCCGGGGACTACGTCGCCGCTGGATCGTGCCGGTGGTGGCAGGGCTGCTGGCCGCGGGCATCGCATGGGTCACGAGCCCCGCTCCTACCCCGTCCAGCCAGACGCCCGTTGCCAGCCCCGGCGTCACCTACCGCGCCACCGCCACCTACGTCGCCGACCAGCAGAACAGCGCGCTGCCGAACCTGAACCTGCTGCAGACGTTCGTGACCGCGGGAGACATCCCCCAGCGCGCGGCCAAGGCCCTGGGCCAGCCGGGTCAGGGGCCGCTGCTGGCGGCTAGGGTGACCGCCTCGGGGGACCCGAAGCTCGGCACCTTCGCGATCAGCGCCACGGATGAGCAGCCGGCCCAGGCCGAGAAGATCGCGACCGCCTTCGGTGACGCGACCATCGCCTCGCTGGCCGCCCAGGTGAGCGCACGGCAGGACCAGCAGGTCAAGAACCTCACCGACAGCGTGAAGCGCTTGGCGACCACCATCCAGCAGACCCGGGTCAAGGCCAGCACCGCCTCGGGCATCGACCAGGACCTGCTCACTGCCCAGGCCAACGCCCTGCAGGACCAGTACACCGCGCTGATCCGTCAACTGGCCGCCGTGCAGTCGCAGAGCCCCGGCGACGTCGGGCTCACCTTGCTCCAGGCTCCGGTGGCCGTGCCGATCAGCAGTGGCGGCACGGTGGCAGCCATCACCAGCCCACACAGCCGCCCCCTCAAGACCGTGGCCGGACTGCTGCTGGGCCTTGCGCTGGGCGCCGGCGCAGTGTTGCTGCTCGAGCGGCTGGACAGCCGACCGCGCACCCGCGCCGCCACTACCGCCGCCTTCGGGCTGCCGGTGGTGGCCGAGGTGCCGTTGGCCGGCCCCCGCGAGCGGCGCGACTTCGCCGTGCTGGTCGACTCCGCGCCGGAGTCGGCGGTGGCCGAGGCCTACCGCGGACTGCGCGCCACGCTGGTCCTGCTGCCCACCAGCGGGCCCGGGTCCCGGTACGACGACGCTTCGCGTCGTCAGGTGGACCGGGACGGACGCGGCTTCGTGGTCCTGGTCACGAGCCCCGGCCCGGGCGCGGGCAAGACGAGCACCATCGCCAACCTGGCCGCGGCCTTCGCCGAGACCGGCAAGCGGGTGCTGGTGCTCGATTTCGACCTGCGCAACCCGCAGGCGCACCTGTTCCTCGACGTCCCCGACGCCCGCGGCCTGAGCGACCTGGCTGGCACCGGCCGGGTCCGCGACCTGGACGGCTACGTGCGCCCCACCTCGCTGCGCGGCGTGGAGCTGATCACCGCAGGGTCCGAGGACTGGGCCCCTGGTGTGGTCACCGCCGCGATGGGCGACATCATCGAGGCCGCCTCCCATCGCGCCGACGTCGTGCTGGTGGACAGCCCTCCCCTGCTCAGCGGCTCGGACGCCATCGACGTGCTCCCCTACGCCGACACCACGGTGCTGCTCAGCGCCGCCGGGCGGACCAACCCCGGGGAGGCGCAACGCGCCGGCGAGCTGCTCGAGCGGCTCAACGCCGAGGTGCTGGGCGTGGTCATCGTCGGGTCCGAGACCCCGGCGGTACGTCCCAGCGGCACCCCGGGTCGGCGGTGGCACCCGTCCCTGCCGGGCCGGCGCAGCGCGGGCAGGTCACGGCGTCGGCCGGGCCCGGCCCATGAGGACGTCGAGCGGGTGGGGGGATGAGCGTGGAGACGTCCGTGGGTACGGACCGGTGGGTCCGCCGGGCCGGGGTGTTCCACCGCGACCGCGGCGACCGCGTCGTCGCCCTGCGGCCTGACGACGACGACGCGGTCATCCTGGACGCGACAGCCGCCGCCATGTGGCGGCGCCTCAACCAGGGCCGGACGCTCGGCGAGCTCGCCGCGTCGCTCGCCGACCACTTCGGCGTCCCGGCCGAGGACATCGAGGCAGACGTCGAGGCCGGACTGCTCGCCCTGCACGAGGCCGGGCTGGTGACCCGCCGATGACGACCGCGGCCGCCGACCTGCTGCCCGTGGCCGAGCCGTCCGCCCGCCTGCTGGGGACCGTCGCCTCCCATGGCCTTCTGGGCTCCCTGCACGAATGGCCGAAGGAACCCCTGGCGGTTCACGAGTTCGAGCTTGCGCTGGCCGAGGCGCGTCGGCAGCGCCTGGTCGGCCTGCTCACCCGCGCCGCCGTCGACGGCCGGCTCCCGCTCACGCCCGAGCAGGAAGTGACGGTGGACGAGGCGTGGACCGAGGCCATGCGGTGGAACCTGCACCTCGAGCGCGCCACGGTGCGCATGGTCGAGGAGCTCGGCGCGCAGGGCATCGAGACCCGCAACCTCAAGGGCGTTGCCGCCGCGCACCTGGACTACCCGGACCCCTCGTGGCGACAGTCCAGCGACATCGACCTGCTGGTGCGCCCTGACCAGATCGATGCGGCCGCCCGGCACCTGGCCGACCACGGTTTCACCCGGCCGGTGGCCGAGCCGCGCCCCGGCTTCGACCGCCGCTTCGGCAAGGGCGCCACCTTCGTCACCGGCACCGGGCTCGAGCTCGACCTGCACCGCACCTTCGCAATGGGGCCCTTCGGACTCACCATCCGCATCGAGGACCTCTGGGCCGACGCCCAGCCGTTCCGGGTGGCCGGGCACCAGCTCACCGCGCTGGTCCCCGAGCTGCGCCTCGTGCACGCCTGCTTCCACACCGCCCTCGGCGACCGGGTGCCCCGCCTGGTGCCGCAGCGCGACATCGCCCAGCTCGTCCTCAGCGGTCGGGTGGACCCGGTCGCCGTGCGGGACCTGGCCCGGCGCTGGGGCTGCGAGGTGGTGCTGGCCGCAGCGATCCGCCGCAGCTGGCGCTCGCTGGCAATCGCCGACGCGACGGCTCTGTCCGAGTGGGCGCGCAAATACCAGCCGAGCCCGGAGGAGGAGCGGGCGCTGGCGGCCTACCACAAGGACGGCGCGAAGTACGCCGAACTGTCCTGGCTGGCGCTGAAGACGCTGCCGCTGACCGAGCGGCTGAGCTTCGGCTGGTCCCTCGTGTTTCCCAGCAGCGGCCGCCTCGGCGGGCGGGAGCTGACGCTCCAGCAGAGGGTGCAACGAGCCGCGCGCGGCTGGTCCGGCAGCACGCGACGCGGCGGCGAGCCGCCCGCGGGGGAGCCGGCGTGACCCCGGCTCGCGTTCTCTGGCTGACCAAGGGCCTCGGGCGCGGGGGTGCGGAGCAGATCCTCGCCAGCAGCGCGGGCCTGCTCGATCCTCACCGCTATCAGGTCGAAGTGGCGTACACCCTCGGGCGCAAGGACGCCCTCGTGCCACGCCTGCGCGCCGACGGAGTGACGGTGCACGCGCTCGGTGATGGCCGCGTGCCCCTATGGCCGCAGCGGCTCGAGCGGCTGCTCGCGCGGGAGCGGTACGACCTCGTCCACACGCACGCCCCGGTGCCGGCCAGCGCCGCCCGGCTCGTGGTCCCACGTCGCTCGGTGGTGGTGCACACCGAGCACAACATGTGGGACCGCTACCGCAGCGCCACCCGCTGGGCCAATGCGACCACCTACAAGCGCAACGACGCAGTCATCGCGGTCAGCACCAGCGTGGCCGAGAGCATCGACCGGAATCGTGTCCGCGCCGGCTCACCCCTGCACGTCCTGCGGCACGGGATCGACGTTCGAGCCGTGGCTCACGGAGCCGACGCCCGGGGACAGGCCCGGAAGCTCCTCGGCCTCCCGGTGGATGCACCGGTGATCGGCTGCGTCGCCAACTTCACCCCGAAGAAGGATCACGCGACGCTGGTGCGTGCGCACGCCACCGTTCCCGACGCGCACCTCGTGCTCGTCGGTCTCGGGCCGCTCGAAGCGGACCTCCGCTCGCAGGTCGCGGAGCTGGGCACTCAGGACCGGGTGCACTTCCTCGGCATGCGTGACGACGTGCCGGCACTGCTCGCGGCCTTCGACGTCTTCTGCCTCAGCAGCCGGTTCGAGGGACTGCCCCTCTCCCTGCAGGAGGCCATGGCCGCTGGGGCCGCGCCGGTCGTCACGAGCGCGGGGGGCATGCCCGAGCTCGTCGCCGACGGCGTCAACGGCCTGATCGTCGAGCCCGGCGCCACCGCACAGCTCAGCGACGCCCTCAGCCGCGTCCTCGCGGACGAGAACCTGCGCCAGCGGCTCGGCGAGGCAGCGCGCGAGGCCTCCCAGGACTTCTCACTGGACCAGACCGTGCGCGAGCTCGAGCGCATCTACGACGGGCTGCTGCCATGACAGCGACCTCCCAGCTGGAGATCCGGGAGCTGCTGCCCGAGGACGAGGGCGACGTGCTGGCCCTGCTGACCGCCAGCCTCGCCGGCGGCCCCACGGGACACCGGGAAGCAGAGTTCCTGCGCTGGAAGCACCAGGAGAACCCGTTCGGCCGCTCCCCCGCCCTGGTGGCCGTGGACGGCGGCCGGGTCGTCGGCGTGCGCTTCCTGCTGCGGTGGCGCCTGCAGCTCGGGGGTCGAGAGCTCCGCGCCGTGCGGATGGTCGACACGGCCACCCACCCCGACCATCAGGGTCGCGGCATCTTCAAGCGGCTCACGCTCGCGGCGCTAGAGCGCTGGGCCGACGAGATCGACCTGGTCTTCAACACGCCGAACAGCAACAGCCGCCCCGGTTACCTGAAGATGGGGTGGCAGGAAGTCGGCGCGCTCCCCATCAGCCTCCGGGTGCGGCGGCCGCTCGCCTTCGCCCGGGGGGCCGCGGCGGCAGCCCGGCGCACGCCGGTTCCCCCGGGGAACCTCGGCGACGGCGGCGCGCCCGCCGCCGAGGTCCTTCCGGTCCTGCTCGACGGCGGGGACCTCACACCGCTGCTGAACCGCACGCGGGCCGGACTGCACACCCCCTTGAGCCCGGACTTCCTGCGTTGGCGCTACGCGGAGGTCCCCGGTCTGCGGTACGAGGTCTTCCCCGCCCGACGCGATGGCGAGCTGGTCGGGCTCGGCATCGGTCGGCGGCGCCGGCGCGGCCCGCTGGTGGAGCTCACGCTCGCCGAGCTGCTGACGCGGCCGGACGACGGCGACGGCCGCCGACGCGTGCTGGCGGCGGCGGCGAAGGCACCAGGTGTCGACCATGTCGCGGTGCACCTGCCCTCGGTGCCCGAGCGCCGGGCGGCGATCCGGTGCGGCTACCTCCCGGTCCCCCGGCAGGGCATGGTGCTCACCGTCCGCCCCGGCCTCGCGACTCCATCCACCGGCGGCGCCCTCGCCGAATGGTCGTTGTCACTGGGCGACCTCGAGGTGTTCTGAGGTGCGGAGCTCGATCAGCCCGACGAACGTGGGCACCGCGCTTGCGTCCGGTGGCTACGCCGGGGCCGTCTTCTGGGTCACCGACCGACAAGGTTGGGACGTCGGGGGCGCCTTGGTGGTCGCTCCCGCTCTCGTCGCCATCAGCGTGCCCATCCTCCTCGCCGTCGGGCGCCGGGATCCCGACCCGCGCATGCCAGGCCTGCTCGTCCTCGCCCTGTTCGCGAAGCTGGCGGGGACCCTGGCGCGGTACTTCGTGCTGCAGGTCGTCTACAGCGGCGGGGGCGATGCCACCCGATACGACCAGGCCGGCAAGATCCTCTTCCACGGCGTCCGGCGCGGTGTCATCGGGACGACGAGCTCCCCCGGTGGCGCGGCGACCCACCACGTCGAGCAGGTCACCGGCATCGTCTACGCGATCACGGGCCCGACCTTCGTCGGCGGGTTCCTCGTCTTCTCCTGGCTCGGCTTCTGGGGCGCCGTGCTCTGCACACGAGCCGTCCGGATGGCCGCTCCGCAGGTCGACGCCTACCGCTACTCGGCGCTGCTCCTGTTCCTTCCGTCGGTCCTGTTCTGGCCCTCGAGCATCGGCAAGGAGTCCCTCGCCCTGGCCGGGATCGGCGTCTGCGTCTACGGGGCCGCCCGCGTCTACACCAAGCGGCATCTCGGGTACGTGACGGTCGCGGCGGGCCTGGGGTTCCTCCTCCTCATCCGGCCCAACGTCGCAGCCCTGGTGGCCGCCGCCCTCATCGCGGGCATGGCGCTGGGGCGCGGCGAGCGGCAGGTCAAAGCAGGACGTCTCCGCACCGTCCTCGCGCTCGGTGTGCTGGCCGTCGCCGGCTATCTGGTCGTGACGAAGGCAGCGAGCAGCTTCGGGGTCAACGACCTGTCCGTCTCGGGCGTGCAGGGGACCCTCGACGAGGCGGCGCGGCGCAGCACGCAAGGCGGCTCAGAGTTCACCCCCGCACGAGTGCGCACCCCGCTGGACCTCCCCTGGGCCGCAGTCACCGTGCTGTTCAGACCACTCCCCTACGAGGCCCACAACCTGCAGTCGCTCATCGCCTCCGCGGAGGGGACATTCCTGCTGCTGCTGTCCGGTTGGCTGGTGACCCGGGAACGGTGGCGCCGTGCGCTGCGCCCCGCGTTGCGGAACCGGCTCGTCGTCGCCTCGTTCGTCTTCACCCTCGCCTTCGTGCTCGCCTTCAGCTCCTTCGGCAACTTCGGGATCCTGGCCCGCGAGCGCACCCAGGTGCTGCCGTTCCTCCTCGTTCCTCTCACGCTCGGAACGACCCTTGTCCGCCCGACCACCTCGTCCTCGCGAAACTCCCGCGCAGCACACCGACCATTCGAGAGAATCTCCGCATGAGCGCCTCAACCCTCGCCCTCCTCGGCGGCCAGCCGGCCTTCCCCGACGGGCTGCCCCTGGTCCGCCCGGTCATCGACGACGTCCCCGGGACCACCGCCAAGCTGGCCGAGGTGCTCGAGAGCGGCCAGCTGACCAACGGTCGCCGCGTCCGCGAGCTCGAGGAGCACCTGGCCGAGCGGCTGCAGGTGCCGCACGTCGTGGCCGTCGGTTCCTGCACCGCCGGCCTGATGCTCGTCTACCAGGCGCTCGGGGTGCGCGGCCGCGTCGTCATGCCGTCGGCCACCTTCAGCGCCAGCGCGGCCGCGGTGGTCTGGGCCGGCGGCACGCCGGTCTTCGCCGAGGTCGAGGAGAGCCGGCTCACCCTGGACCCGGCCGACGCGGCCACCCAGCTGGACGGAGCGGCCGCGCTCAGCGCCACCCACACCTACGGCCACCCGGCGAAGGTCGACGAGCTGCAGGCGCTGGCCGACAGCCAGGGCATCCCGCTGGTCTACGACGCGGCGCACGGGCTGGGCAGCACGCACGCCGGGCGCCCGGTCGGCGGGTTCGGCAGCGCCGAGGTGTTCAGCATGTCCCCGACCAAGGTGGCGGTGGCCGGTGAGGGCGGCATCGTCGCCACCCGCGACCCCGAGCTCGCCGATGCCGTCCGCGTCGGCCGCAACTACGGCAACCCCGGGGACTACGACACCCGCTTCCCCGGCCTGAACGCCCGCATGTCCGAGCTGCACGCCGTCGTGGCCATGGCCTCGCTGGCCGGTCTGGACGCGCGGGCCGCGCGCCGGGCCGCGCTGGTCGACCTCGTCGAGGCGCAGATCGCCGGGCTGCCTGGCGTGCGGGTGGTCCGCCCGGCCGAGGGCGACACCTCGACCTGGAAGGACCTCGTGCTGCAGCTGGACCCCGCGCTCTACGGCCTGGACGCGCCGGCCCTGCAGCGGGTCCTCGCCGCCGAGGGCGCGGACTCGCGCCGGTACTTCTGGCCGGCCATCCACGAGCAGAAGGCCTACAGCCAGCACCAGACGCGGGCGCTCCCCCGCACCGAGGCGCTGGCCTCGACGGTGCTGACCCCCGCGCTCCCCTCGTTCGTCGCCGACTCGGTGGCGCGCGACCTGGGGCAGCTGCTGGTGCGTGCGCACGAGCAGGCCGACGCGGTGTCGGAGCAGCTCGCGATGCGCAATCAGGGCTGAGTAACGATCGGACCAGGAGTCGGTAGGGCGGCAGTGGGGGGACCAACAGTGATCTCGGCGCTCGTCACCGGAGCCAACCTGCTCCATCGCGAAGCGATGGTCGAGCAGTTGTGCCACCGGGGCCTCCGCGCGCGCGATCTACCGATCGCGGGGTGGCAGAACGCGGCTGAATCCGATGTCGAGAAGACGGTACCGGTGCTGGTGCTCGCCCACGAGCTCACCCTCGAGCAGGCCGAGGTGCTGCGGGGCTGGCTGACCGGGAGACCACACGTGATCCTGGGGGAACCGCGGCAGCTCGCCACCCGCGGCGCCCTGCACGGCCTGCGCCAGGCCACGCCGTCGAGTCTCGACGAGCTCATCGGCCTGCTGCAGCGGGCGCGTCCCGCACTGGCGCCGACCAGGTCCTTGCCCGGCACGTCCACGGCACAGCTGACCTCACGCGAACTCGACGTCCTCCGCCTGATCGCGCGCGGCGCCGGCAACACCGAGATCGCCGACGAGCTGTCCATCTCGGCGCACACCGTCCGGACCCACACCCAGAACATCCTCGGCAAGCTCGGTGTCTCCAACCGCTTCGCGGCCGTGGCGACGGCCCGCAGCACGGGCATGCTCGAGCCGGCCGGGAGCCGCTGACATGCCGGCCCGGGTGACGCTGGTGACGCCCGACCAGATCGTCGGTGCGGCCCTGGCCGCGACGCTGCAGGCGCGCGGCGGTGTCGACGTCGTCTCGACACCGCCGACGATGCTCGGGGCCGTCGGGACCTCGGCCGTCGACCTCGTCGTCCTCGACCTTCAGGTGCCCGACAGCCTGGCCCACGGCAAGGCGCTCGCCGACGCCGGTCTGCGGGTCCTCTTCCTGGTGGACTCCCCCGACGACGAGGAGCTGCTGGCAGCGGTGGAGGCCGGTGCCGTCGGCTTCGCGGCCAGCAGCGGTGGGCTGCGGGAGTTGGAGCAGACGGTGAACGCGGCTCTGCGCGGCGAGGCGTGCGTCCCCCGTCGCCTGCTCGGCGGTCTGCTGCGCGGGCTGGTCCAGCGGCGGCGCGAGCTCGACGTCGTGGAGCAGCGGCTGGAGACGCTGAGCGCCCGCGAGCGCGAGGTGCTCGGTCTGCTCGGAGACGGCCTGGATCACAAGCAGATCGCCCAGAGGCTGTTCATCAGCCCGGAGACCGCGAGGACCCACATCCAACGGCTGCTCAAGAAGCTGGCCGTCCGCAACCGGCTGGAGGCGGCCAACCTGGCCGCCGAGTACGGGATCTCGCGTCAGGGAGACGTGGCATGAGCGGTGGAGCGGACGGAACCGGCAGCACCTGGCTCCCTGTGCGCCGAGGGGCTCTGTCCGACGACGGGGAATCGGTGCGCGACCCCGACGGGAGCGTGGTCGTGCTCAACACCACCGCTCAGGCCGTGTGGGAGCTCTGCGACGGCAGCACGACGGTGCCCGAGATGGTGCGCGCGCTGCTCACACTCTTCGACGCGCCGGAGGCAACCATCCGCCAGGACGTGAGTGCAGCCTTGGGTGAGCTCAGCCGGCACGGCCTCGTCAGCCAGCCCCAGGAGCAGCCGGCATGAGTCACGAGGTCTGGCCGGAGACACCGCTGGTCGAGACGCGGCTCCGCGTGGCCGCGCACGTTCTGTGCGCGGACCTCGGGGGAACCCGAGTCCTCGTCGACCGGCGAGCCGGTGCCGCGCACGAGCTCAATACGACGGCCGGCCTGATCTGGGACCTGCTGGACGGCACGACCCCCCCGGAGCTCGCCGCCGAACTGTCCGAGCTCACCGGCGCTCCCCCCGGAGCCATCCTGGCCGACGTCGAGCCGGTCCTTGCCGCCTGGCGGCGCGACGGCCTCGTCCGTTCCGACGCCGAGCCCGCCGAGCCTGCGCCGCAGAGCCCGACCAGCGGCCCCGTGCCCGTGCACGAGACCGACTGCACCCGCAGTCTCGACTCCGCCGGATGGCACGCGAGTCTGGTCGTGGACCTGGGGTCGGGAAGGACGGCGGGCCTGCGCACCTCGAGCCCGGAGGCGCTCGAGCTCACCCGGTCCCTGCTGCCAGGCGCCCCGGTGGTCGACCCCACCGATACGCCGGCGAATGTCTCGTTGCGCTGGTCGCCATCCGCTCCGGACACCAAGGTCCGCGACCTCGCGGTGGGCTACGTCCTCTGCAGCGTCCTGGTACGGAGCACGAGCCCCATGGAGGCGGCCGCTGCTGTGCTCCGAGGGCTGCACGACCTCGCCGAAGGGGTCCATGGGAGCAACGCAGAGGGCGTCGTGCTCGAGAGCACCGCGCTGCTCGGACCCGGCGGCGCCGTGGTGCTGGGACCCGCGACCGGCCGGCACTGGGTGGCGAACCGGCGCAGCGAGCTGGACCGGCTGGGTGTCGAGCTGCTGCCACGACACGTCCGCGTCCTACCGGGCGGCTACGTCTGCGTGGACCCGGTCGAGCTTCCGGGGTTGCGCCGGAGGAACGAGCTGGACGACCTGCTCGACGGGCGGGGGCCCTGGCGGGTGCGGGAGATCCGCTGGCACGACCTGCAACCCGGGCGCCCCATCGCCCTCTCGGACGAGGCCGCCGCGCTGGCGACGCTCGCGGCGGCAGCAGCGTCCCTGCGTGGCGCGGGCGACCTCGAGGTCCTCTCGGACCTGGTGCGGCGGGTCGACCAGCCGCTCGTCCGTAGCACGGTGCTGGACCACCACGCCCTGGTCACGGCCGCAGCGCAGGCGTAGACAGCGCAGACGTAGACACGGAACTGGTCCCCGGCCACGACGACGAAGGGGCGCAGCCTCGTCGGCTGCGCCCCTTCGTGACGTTCGTCCCGCGTCTACTCCGCGAGGACGTCGATGTCGTGTCCGTCGATGGTGACCCGAACGGTGTCCCCCGCCGACACGGACTGCTGCAGCGGACCGAGGATCTTGTTGAGCACCTCGGCCGGCGCGGTCAGCTGGCTCATGCGTCGTCCCTTCTCAGCAGTCGGTCGCGTAGGAGTACTGGCCGAAGCAAGGACCCTTGAGAGCGTCCAGGATGGCGCTCAGCCGCTCGATCGGGTCCTTGATGACGACAGCCGCGTTGATGGCGTCGCAGCACTCCCGCGTCGTGCCGATGACCTTCACGCAGCCCGAGCTCTCGCCCACCACACCGGCCGAGAGGAAGACCGAGCAGGTGTCCCCCGCGGGCGTGCCCTGGGCCGTCGTCGCGAGCGCCGGCGAGGCGATGGACTGGACCACGGGCGCGGTCCAGACGAGCGCGCCACCGAGCAGAGCACCGCGCTTGAGCAGCGACCGGCGATCGAGGCCCTCGGGCTCACGCTGTTCCGTCGTCACGCGATCCCCCCTTCATGTCGTTGACCATAAGGTTGTCGTGCCGAACGTTACGGAGCGCTCCTAGCGGTGTCTCTACGCATCGAGGGGGATTCGGACGTACGTCATGCGTTCCCGGACAACCACGCCTCGTGACCGTGGCCTCGGCTAGCCTCGCCTCGTGACCATGACGCTCGGTCCCTACGACGCCCTCGGTCACACCTTCACGGTGACCGCGCCGGACGACCGTCTCGGGGGATGCATCGCTCGGACCCTCGACGCCCTGAGCTCGACCTCCCCGCCAGCCCTGGAGTACTCGGTCAGCCGGGTGGAGGGCCAGCTGCCGGACTGGTACGAGCTGCGGCGCAACGGGGAACCGGTGATGCCTGCGATGGAGGGCAGCCTGGTGCTCGACTGGCTGACCTGGGCCGTCAACCAGGGCGCTATCGAGAGCGGACGCCAGCAGAACCTTCTCATGCACGCCGCGGGGGTCGCCCGCGACGAGGTAGCCGTCGTGCTCGCCGCCCCGATGGAATCGGGGAAGACCACCACGTGCACGGGGCTGGTGCGGGACGGCTGGTCCTATCTCACCGACGAGGCCGTCGCCGTGGAGCCGGGCACGTTGCGCGTGCGCGCTTTTCCCAAGGCGCTCACCATCGATCCGGGCAGCCAGTTCCTCTTCCCCGAGCTGCACCCGGAGCTGCCCTCGTCGTCGGCAGGACAGAAGTGGCATGTTCCTCCGCAGAGCATCCGGGCCGGGTGCGTCACCACGGACGTGCCGGTCGGCGTGCTCCTGCTACCTGCCTACCGCGAGAGTGCCCGCACAGAGCTCCAGCCGCTGACCCCGGCGCAGGCGGTGATGGAGCTCGCCCAGTGCACCTTCTTCTTCGTGGAGCAGCCGGAGCGGAACCTCGCGGTCCTGGCGGAGCTCGCGCGCACCGCTCCCTGCTACCGCCTCGTCATCGGTGCCCTCGACGAAGCGGTGGCACTCGTGAACCAGCTCCCGTCCCTGGTGGGCGTGTGACCCCCGTCGAGCCGGCCTCAGTGCTGCAGCACGCACCCGGCCTCGTGGTGGAGGTCCTCGGCGGCGAGCTCGTCGTGTGGGAGCCGGCAGCGGGCCAGCTGCACCGCCTAGACGGTCCCGCGGCACTGACCTTCGAGCTGCTGGACGGGAGCGAGCCGCTGGAGCGAACCGCCGAGGTGATCGCCGCGGCGCTGGAGGCGGACCCCGCACAGGTGCGCAGCGACGTGCTCGGTCTCGCGAGACACCTCGTCGGGCTCGGACTGGTCCGTCCGGTTTCGCCCGCCGGGACTGTTGCAGGTGTCACTGAGGGTGACGTACTGCAGCCACCGCAGGATGCGTAGGCGCGGTTACTCACGCTCCGTTAGTCTCTGCCGTACCGATGAGGTAACTGGAGGGGACATGTCGGAAGAGAAGACCACGGGGATGGACCGGCGGACGGTCCTGCGCCGCGGTGCTCTGCTGGGTGGTGCGCTCGTCTGGAGCACCCCCGTCGTGCAGTCCCTCGGGGGAACAGCGCTGGCGGCCACCGGTACACCGGCGGGAGGTGGCGGCGAGGTCTGCGCAGACATCTCTTACGTCATCGTCGTGGTCAAGTGCGACGGCAAGTACTACGCGTACAAGATGTCGAAGGACAACGTCTACGACCCCGAGTGGATCAAGAAGACTCAGGGTGACGGCTCCGACGTGGCTCTCGCGAACGCTCTGAAGCAGTCGAGCGACGGCGACATCACGGGGATGCTGCAGCAGGCGAAGCCGGCCACCGATCTGGTGACGGCGACCGGTAACGCCAACGGTGACCTCGTCATCCAGGTCAACGGCATCGGCTGCACCATCGTCACCTACGTCATCCACGACGGCGTCGTGCATGGCTCGGGGACCTTGTCACACAACTACGCCTACGGGGACGCTCTGCTTCCTTCCTCGGGATGGCAGTACCCGGCGAGCCTGCCGGTGTCGAGCGCGACCTTCGTCAAGCCCGGCGTTAGCGCGGACATGACCTGCACCGCTCCGACCACGACGGCGTAGTCTGCTGTCGCGTAACTGAGGGGCCGGGCCCCGGCCGGCGGCCGGCCCCGCACGTGGGTTCTCACGGCGCGCGCGGCCCCCGGGTTGCGGTGGTCAT
>JBQCIO010000023.1:0-16146 GCA_051953655.1 Motilibacteraceae bacterium | reverse complement strand
TTTTTTGGGGCGGTTGGGCGGGGGCGTTGGGGCGGGGGGCTGTGTGGGGGGGGGGTCCGCGGTGTGTGGGTCGCGTGGCCCGGCGGCGTCCCTGCGCGCAGCGGCAGGGGAATGAGTCATTACCTGTTCGTTATCCGGCGCTCATTGACGCGAAACCGGTTCCGGCAGAACAGTGGGCCGCGCCGGAACCGGTTACGGAACCGGTTCCGCATCACCCGTCCACCTATTCATCCGTGCTCGCGGAGGAGGTCGCGCTGTGGCTGTCACCATCGCCGACGTCGCCGCCCGCGCCGGGGTGAGCAAGACGACGGTGTCGCGGGTGCTCAACGGTAAGGCCGACCTGGACCGGGTCACCGCTGCCCGCGTCCGCGAGGTGATCGCAGAGCTCGGGTACGTCCCGAGCGCGCGGGCGGTGGGCCTGGCGCGCGGGCGCACCAACGTGGTCGGGGTGCTGGTGCCGTCGCTGGTGTGGCCGTGGATCGGCGACGTGCTGCAGGCCATCGTCGACACCTTGGAGGCTGCGTCCTACGGGATGCTCCTTTTCACCTGCACGCGCGGCGACGAGTCCATGCGCAAGTTCGACGCCCAGGTCTCGGCCAAGTCCTTCGACGGCCTGCTGGTCATCGAGCCCATGGGCACGCTGGACTACATCACCCGGCTGCACGAGAACGGCCTGCCCGTCGTCATGATCGACGACCGCGCGCAGGAGCCGGCCTTCCCCGCCGTGGCCACCAACAACCGGCACGGGGCCGCGGCCGCCGCGGAGCACCTGCTCGCGGTGGGACGTCGTCGTCCGGTCGTCGTGCGCGGGCAGCTGCGGCACGGCTGCACGCAGGAGCGCCTGGACGGCTTCGCCGAGGTCTTCGAGGCGGCCGGGTTCCCGGTGCGTCCCGAGGCCGTGGTGGACGGCGACTTCAAGGTGCAGGGAGGCCGCAACGCGGTCGAGGCGCTGCTCCGCGACGGCGTCGAGTTCGACGCGGTGTTCGCGCACAACGACCTGTCCGCCGTCGGTGCTCTGAAGGCGCTGCGGGAGGCGGGCCTGCGGGTGCCGGAGGACGTCTCGGTCGTCGGCTTCGACGACGTCCCGCTCGCCCAGCAGACCGACCCGGCGCTGACGACCGTGCACCAGCCCCTGCGCGAGATGGGCGAGGCCGCGGTCGCGATGCTGCTCGCCGCCCTCGCCGAGGGAGTGGCGCCGACCCATCGCCAGGTGATCCCCAGCCGGCTCGTGGTGCGGGACTCCTCGGTCCCGCACTGACCACAACCCTTCTCTCCCACATCTTCACGCCTGCACAGCCCGTGTGACGTGCCTCGACACGAGGAGTACCGGTGTTCTCTGCAACAGATGTGCCCGCGGACTTCGTCTGGGGGGTGGCCACCTCGGCCTACCAGATCGAGGGCGCCCACGACGTGGACGGAAGGGGGCCGTCCATCTGGGACACCTTCTGCCGCCGTCCGGGCGCGGTGCACAACGGCGACACCGGCGACGTGGCCTGCGACCACTACCACCGCTACAAGGAAGACCTCGACCTCCTGGTCGAGCTCGGCGTCGACGCCTACCGCTTCTCCATCGCGTGGCCGCGGGTGATCCCGAACGGCACCGGAGAGGTGAACGCCAAGGGGCTCGCGTTCTACGACGAGCTGGTGGACGGCCTGCTCGAGCGCGGCATCACGCCCTACGTCACCCTCTACCACTGGGACCTGCCGCAGGCGCTGCAGGACCAGGGCGGCTGGCCCAGCCGGGACACGGCCGAGGCCTTCGCCGAGTACGCCGCGGTGGTCGTGAGGTCCCTGGGGGACCGGGTCCAGTCCTGGGCCACCCTCAACGAACCCCAGTGCAGCGCCTGGCACGGCCACCTCGAGGGCGTCATGGCCCCGGGGGTGAAGGACCTCGGCGCGGCAGTGCGCGCGTCGGTGCACCTGCACCTCGCGCACGGGCTGGGGGTCCAGGCGATCCGCGCCAACGCGACCCTCGCGCCCCAGGTCGGGATCGTGAACAACCACGGGCCCGTGCTGCCGGCGAGCGACCGTCCCGAGGACGTCGCGGCCGCGCGGCGGGCCGACGGCCACGGCAACCGCTGGTGGCTGGACCCCCTGCACGGCAAGGGATACCCGCAGGACATGGTCGAGCTGTACGGCGTAGACCTCCCGCTGCGGCCTGGCGACCTCGAGACGATCGCGCAGCCGCTGGACTTCCTCGGCGTCAACTACTACACGATCGCCACCGTCCGTGACGCCCCGGAGCACCCGCACGTGACCCGGGCCGAGCCGGTCCCCGCCCCTGACCGCCCGCACACGGCGATGGGCTGGGAGGTCGACGCCGACGGCCTCGAGGTCATGCTGCGCCGCATCGCCGACGACTACCAGCCGCGCGCCATCTACGTGACCGAGAACGGGTCGGCGTGGGACGACGAGGCGGTGGCCGACGGCTACGTGGAGGACGTCGAGCGGACCAGCTACCTCGAGTCGCACATCGAGGCGACCTTGGCAGCGGCGTGCACGGCTCCGGTGAAGGGCTACTTCGCCTGGTCCATGCTGGACAACTTCGAGTGGGCCTACGGCTACGACAAGCGCTTCGGCCTGGTGCGGGTCGACTACGAGACCCAGAAGCGCACGGTCAAGGCCAGCGGCCGGTGGTACGCCGGCGCGGTGCGCGGCGCTCGTCAGGGGTCCGCCGCGGCAGGTGGGGCGGCCGACTAGAGATGCGCGTCTTCGCCCGCCGGATCGGCTTCTACGTCCTGGCCGCTGTGGCCGCGGTCAGCCTCGACTTCTTCATCCCGCGCATGGTCCCCGGGGACCCGGTGCTGACGGCGCTCGCGCAGAACACGAGCCTGCCGCCTGCGGCGCTGCAGGCCATGCAGCTGCGCTACGGGGGAGGGAGCAGCCAGAGCCTCTGGGACCAGTACCTCCACTTCTGGGTCCAGATCTTCCATGGGGATCTGGGCTACTCGCTCAGCCTGGGCAACACGCCGGTCACCCAGGTCATCACCCAGCACCTCTACTGGACGATCATCCTGGTCGGCCTCGCCACGGTGATCTCCTTCGTGCTCGGCACGGTCATCGGCACCCTGGCCGGCTGGAAGCGCGGCTCCTGGCTCGAGTCGGTCCTTCCCGTCACCACCTTCCTGCAGGCCATGCCCTACTTCTTCCTGGCCACGCTGCTCGTCCTGGTCTTCGCCGTGCGCCTCCAGTGGTTCCCGTCGGTCGGCGGCTACGACTTCCGCAGCAGCCACGTCGGCCTGAACTGGGCGTTCCTCGAGGACGCGGCGTACCACGGGCTGCTGCCGGCACTCACCATCGTCGGCGCCTCGCTGGCCGGCTGGATCATCGGTATGCGCAACATGGTGGTGACGGTGCGGGACGAGGACTACGTGCTGCTCGCCGAGGCCGCCGGTCTGCCGCAGCGGAGGGTGGTCTGGTACGCGGCGCGCAACGCCGTGCTGCCGCAGGTCTCCAGCTTCGCGCTGGCCATGAGCTTCGTCGTCGCGGGCTCGCTGCTCACCGAGATCGTCTTCTCCTACCCCGGCATCGGCTTCACGCTGCTGGCCGCGGTCAAGAGCCTGGACTACTCGCTGGTGCAGGGCATCTTCCTCGTCATCACGCTGGTGGTGCTCGCGGCCAACTTCGTGGCCGACCTCGTCTACGTGCTGCTCGACCCGCGCACCCGGCAGGAGGCCTGAGCGCTCATGACCCTCACCGATCCCGCGCTGGCCGGCGGTTCCGCTGCGGTGGCGGAGCCCGTGGCGCCGCGTCGCCGGCGCCCGCTGTTCAAGGTCCGGTCCAAGAAGATGCTGGTGGGCCTGATCATCCTCGGCATCTTCGTCCTGCTCGCGCTGATCGGCCCGATCATCGCGCCGTACAAGCCCACCCAGCTGATGGCGCTGGACGGGCCGCCCATGGTGGCCGGCTCGACGGCGCCCTCCCAGCTGCCCGGGGCGCACCACTGGCTGGGGCAGACGAACATCGGCGGCGACATCCTGTCCCAGCTGCTGGCCGGGACCCGTCCCACGGTGCTCGTCTCGTTCCTGGCCGGCGCGGTGGCCACCGCCCTCGCGGTCGTCATCGGCATCACGGCCGGCTACGTCGGTGGCCTGGTCGACGAGGTCCTGTCCCTGCTGGCCAACGTCTTCCTGGTCATCCCGGCGCTGCCGCTGCTGATCGCCGTGGGTGCCTTCCTCGGCCCCGAGCGGACCGGCAACCCGGTCATCGTCGGCCTCATCATCGCGGCCACCGGATGGGCGTGGGGCGCGCGGGTGATGCGGGCGCAGGCGCTGTCCATGCGCAACCGCGACTTCGTCGAGGCGGCCAGGGTCAGCGGGGAGAGCACCTGGCGGATCATCGTGGCCGAGATCATGCCCAACCTCACGGCG
This sequence comes from Motilibacteraceae bacterium, assembly GCA_051953655.1. Classification (GTDB taxonomy): domain Bacteria; phylum Actinomycetota; class Actinomycetes; order Motilibacterales; family Motilibacteraceae; genus JBQCHF01. Next base: position 11,776 of record JBQCIO010000023.1, on the reverse strand, counting down.
ATCATCGCCTCGTCGTTCCTGTTCACCACCATCTACGCCATCGGCACCTACGTGGGGCTCGGCTTCCTCACGGTGGTGAGCGCAGGGGCGGACTACAACTGGGGGACCATCCTCTTCGACGCCACGTCGAGCTCGGCCGTCGAGTCCGGGTTCTGGTGGTGGTACATCCCGCCGGGCTTCGCGATCGCGCTGCTCGGGACCTCGCTCGCGCTCATCAACTTCGGGATCGACGAGTACATCAACCCCCGCCTGCGGATGGCCGTGTCCCCCCGGCGCTCGCGGCAGCTGCTCGGCGTGCGGCTCCGTCCGCAGCTCGGCTTCACCCCGGTGGTCCGGCGCGAGCCGGCCGGTCGCCTGCCCGGTCGGACCGTCCCGTCGGCTGGACCGGCGTCGGAGACCGCGACGGCCACGGAGGGCGCCCGATGACTGCTGCACTGCACGCCGACGCCCTGTCGGAGGAGGAGCGCCCGGTCCGCCGGCCGCTGCTGGAGGTCCGCGGCCTGTGCGTGGACTACGGCGTCGAGGACCCGGTGCACGCGGTGGTCGACGTCGACCTCACCATCTACCGCGGCGAGGTCGTCGGTCTGGCCGGCGAGAGCGGCAGCGGCAAGTCCACGCTGGCCTACGCCGTCACCCGGCTGCTGAGAGACCCGGGCATCATCACCGGAGGCAGCGCCACCTACTACGACTGGTCGGACGAGGACCGGGGGGAGGGATGGGGGGAGCTGCAGCCGCGCACGGTGGACCTGCTGAGCCAGGACCTCGCGGTCGTCCGCGCGGTGCGGTGGAGCCAGATCGCCGTCGTCTTCCAGAGCGCGCTGCACGCGCTGAACCCCGTCATGCGTATCGGGAAGCTGCTCGACGACGTCCTGCGCCACCACGAGACCGGGCTGAACAAGGCGCAGCGGCGCGAGCGCGCGGCCGAGCTGCTGCAGCTGGTGGGCATCAGCGCGGACCGGCTGCGCAGCTATCCGCACGAGCTCTCCGGCGGCATGCGCCAGCGGGTGATGATCGCGCTGGCCCTCGCGCTCCGGCCGCGGCTGCTCATCATGGACGAGCCGACCACGGCGCTCGACGTCGTGATCCAGCGCGAGATCCTCGAGGAGCTCACGGACCTGCGCCGGCGGCTGGGGTTCAGCGTCCTGTTCATCACCCACGACCTGTCGCTGCTGATCGAGATCGCCGACCGGATCGCCGTCATGTACGCCGGGCGGCTGGTGGAGCAGGCCCCGGCCACGTCGCTGTTCCACCACCCTCGCCACCCCTACACCTACGGGCTGACCCGTTCCTTCCCGTCCCTGCACGGGGAGCGGCGGCAGATGACCGGCATCGACGGCTCGCCCCCGGACCTGCGGCACACGCCGTCCGGCTGCTCCTTCCACCCGCGCTGCGCCTGGGCGGTGCCGGAGTGCCGGAGCCAGGAGCCGCCGCTGGTGCAGCTGACCGAGCCGGCTGGTGCGAGATCTGCCCTGTGCTGGCTGCAGGACGGCCGGCACGAGGTGCCCGGGGAGCTCGCGCTGACACCGGCGGGCGCGCAGGCGGCCGGTCCGACGGATGCGGCGCGGAGGGAGGAGGCCCGATGAGCAGCGCCCGCGTGGAGAGCACGCACCCGAACGGCTCGGCACCGGCTGGCGAGCAGCCGATCCTCGAGGCCGTCGGCGTCACCAAGCACTTCCCGGTGCGCTCGGGCTGGCGGCGGCGCGGGGTGGTGCACGCCGCCGAGGACATCTCGGTCGCGCTGCACCCGGGTCGGGTGACCGCGGTCGTCGGCGAGAGCGGGTCGGGCAAGTCCACGCTGTCGCGCATGCTGGCCCGCACCTACAAGCTGACCGGCGGGAAGCTCTACTTCCGCGGCGAGGAGGTCGATACCCGCTCGCGCGCCTCGGGCGACTACCGCCGGGCCGTGCAGCTGGTGCTGCAGGACCCGTTCGCCTCGCTGAACCCGGTGCATACGGTCCGCTACATCCTGGGGCGTCCGCTCACCATCCACGGGCGCGACGGCGGCGACCTCGAGGCGGCGACGCTGGCGCTGCTGCGCCGGGTGGCGCTGGAGCCGGCCGAGCAGTTCATCGACAAGTACCCGCACGAACTGTCCGGCGGCCAGCGCCAGCGCGTGTCGATCGCGCGGGGGCTCGCGGTGCAGCCCGAGGTGCTGCTGGCCGACGAGCCGGTGTCGATGCTCGACGTGTCCATCCGGCTCGGCGTGCTCAACCTGCTGGCCGACCTGCGCGACCGGGATCGGCTGGCGATCCTCTACGTCACGCACGACATCGCCTCGGCGCGCTACCTCGCCGACACGATCATGGTCATGTACGCCGGCCGCGTCGTGGAGGCCGGACCGGCTGATCAGGTGACCGACCACCCGACGCACCCCTACACCCAGCTGCTGCTCAGCGCGGCACCGGACCCCGACGCCGCCAGCAAGACCTGGGTGGGTGCGGCCGGTGCACCGCCGTCGCTGGTGCAGCCGCCCAGCGGCTGCCGCTTCCACCCGCGCTGCCCGCACGCCATGGACGTCTGCCGCAGCTCGGCCCCGCCGCTGCTGCAGATCGGGACGGCGCAGAACGGGACGAGCCACCGGTCCGCCTGCTGGCTGCACGACGCGGACAAGGCGCCGCGGCCGGCGGCCGTGGCGCAGGAGCCGCGCCCGTGAGCGTTCCCGGGGGCACCCGCCTGGTGCCGCAGCAAGCCGACCGGGCCCCGCCGAGAGGCAGGTGACGAGCGGACCTCGCACCGACCATCCCTGTTGCACCTCAGGGAGACGGGACGGCTCGACGTCCGTCCGCGGCGGACCGCCGGGGGCCAGCCCGTGCGGTCCGCTCGCCGAACAGCGTGACCCGAGCCGTCCCGTCCCATCCCACGACGAGCCAATTCCGCGAAAGAGGCATCCATGATCCGCAGATCCATGGCAGGCGTCGCGGTCGCGAGCGTACTCGCTCTCGCCGCCAGCGCCTGCTCCTCCTCGACTCCCGCGTCGTCGAGCGACAACAAGTCCGGCCCGTCGTCGTCCTCTGGGACGTCGGTCAACCAGGCCGCCGAGGCCAAGCCGCTGTCGCTTCCCGGCAACCACGGTGGCGTCACGCTGGTGAAGAGCGCCGCGCTGTCCAGCACTCAGGGCAAGGCGCCCATCACGATCGAGAACAACCCGATCCCGACGCTCGAGGACAACTTCAACGCCTTCGACGCCAACGGCTTCGGCTACAAGCTCAACATCGAGGGGCTGTTCTACGAGCCCCTGCTGATGTTCAACGACCTGAAGGCGAACACGGCCTACCCGTGGCTCGCCAGCAATTTCGGCTCTCCTGCTGCTTCCGTGGGTGCTTGAGCGTGGCGGAGGGGCAACACGCCGTCTCCTGCCTACGGTTCCGAGTGTCGAAGTCGGGATCGCAGTAACGCAGGAGACGGCGTGCGCGCTGCCAGCGTATTCGCTCGGTTGTTGGGGCTGGAGCAGGCGACGGTCTGGGGGGTGGAGTTCGACCAGGACGAGCAGGTCCTGGTGGTGCACGCCCGTCCGCATGCGGGGCAGCGGAGCCGGTGCGGGGTGTGCCGGCACCGCTGCCCCGGCTATGACAAGGGCGAGGGGCGCCGGCGGTGGCGGGCGCTGGATCTGGGCACGATCCGCGCCTATGTCGAGGCCGACGCCCCGCGGGTGCGCTGCCCCGGGCACGGAGTGGTGGTGGCCGCGGTGCCGTGGGCGCGGCACGGGGCCGGGCACACCCTGGAGTTCGATCAGATGGTCGCCTGGCTGGCGGTGCACGCCTCCAAGACCGCGGTGTGCGAGCAGATGCGGATCGCTTGGCGCACCGTGGGCAAGATCCTCACCCGGGTGGTGCAGGACCTGACCGGCGGGGCGGACCCGCTGGACGGCCTGCGCCGGATCGGGATCGATGAGGTCTCGTTCAAGAAGCACCACCACTACCTGACCGTGGTGATCGACCACGACCGGCGCCGGCTGGTGTGGGCCGCCGAGGGCAAGGACCGGGCCACCCTGAACGCGTTCTTCGACCAGCTAGGCCCCGAACGCGCCGTCCAGCTGGAACAGGTCAGCGCGGACATGGCCGACTGGATCGGGCCGGTGGTGCGCAAGCGCGCCTCCAAGGCGGTCGTGTGCGCGGACCCCTTCCATGTCGTGGCGTGGGCGATGAAGGCCCTGGACGAAGAGCGTCGCCGAGCCTGGAACCAGGCCCGCGGTGCGGTGAACGCCCGCAAAGCGCCGATCGCCGAAGGCAAGGCCAAAGCGCTGAAGAAGGCCCGCTGGCCGCTGTGGAAGAACCCGGAGAACCTCACCGAGGAACAGCAAGAGCAGCTCAAGTGGATCGCCAAGACCGACCCGCGGCTCCACCGCGCCTACCTACTCAAAGAGGGCCTGCGACACGTGTTCGCGCTCAAGGGCGAAGAAGGCAAGGACGCCCTGGACAAGTGGATCAAGTGGGCGCAGCACTGCCGGATCCCGGTGTTCGTCGACCTGTCCCGCACCATCCGCCGACACCGCCCGGCTATCGACGCCACGCTGGAGCTGGGCCTGTCCAACGCCCTGATCGAGTCCACCAACACCAAGATCCGGCTACTCACCCGAGTCGCCTACGGCTTCCACTCCTCCGCCGCCCTGATCGCCCTGGCCACCCTCGCCCTCGGCGACCACAGACCCACCCTCCCCGGCCGGAACCAACGCAAGAACACCCACGGATAGAGCAGGAGACCCGCAATTTCTCCTGGAACGACACCGGCACCGAGATCACCTTCACCCTCCGGGACGGCGTCAAGTTCAGCGACGGCTCGCCCCTGACGGCCGACGACGTCGCCTACACCTACCAGGTGATGAAGGACGTCCCGGCCGCCAACCGGCTCGGCCTGCCGATCTCCGGCGCCAGCGCCGTGGGGACCAACCAGGTGAAGGTGACCTTCACCCAGCCGCAGTTCCAGAACATCTTCAACATCGCCGGCCAGACCTTCGTGGTGAAGAAGTCGGCCTACAGCGCGTCGTCGGACCCGTCGAAGTTCGCCGACGCCAAGCCGGTGGGCACCGGGCCCTACACGCTGGCGAACTTCACGGCGCAGGGCCTGCAGCTGAAGGCGAACCCGGGCTACTGGGGCGGCAACCCGCCGGTGCCCGAGGTGGACGTGCCCAGCTTCTCCAGCAACGACGTCGCCCTGCAGCAGCTGTCCGCCGGGAAGATCGACTACGCCGGCAACTTCGTCTCGCAGATCGAGCAGAGCTTCGTCGCCAAGGATCCGCAGAACCACCACTACTGGTTCCCGGCGATCAACGTGGTGAGCCTCGAGTTCAACGTGAAGAGCGGTCCGGCTGCACTGCAGGACCCGTCGGTCCGCAAGGCCGTCAGCATGGGCCTCGACCGGCAGAAGGTGGCCGGCCAGGCCGAGCAGGGCTACGAGGCGCCCGCCACGTCCTCCAGCGGCCTGCTGCTGCCGAACTTCTCCAGCGTGCTTCCCAAGGAGTACGCCAACGACCTCAAGCCGACCCAGGACGCCGCCGCCGTCGAGAGCATCATGAAGGGCGCCGGCTACGCGAAGGACGCCAAGGGGATCTGGGCCAAGAACGGCCAGGAGGTGGCCTTCAAGATCGAGGACCCGACGGCCTACACGGACTACTACCAGGCCGCGCAGATCATGGCCCAGGACCTCAAGGCGGTCGGCTTCGACGTCACCGTGAACGGCGTGGACGCGAACAAGTGGTACAGCGACCTGGCCGCGGGCACCTTCGACTCCGCCATCCACTGGGGCTCGACCGGCCCGTCGCCGTACGCCGCCTACTCCGGATGGCTCGACCCGGCGCTCGCGCAGGGCAACAACGCCAGCGGCAACTACGGCCGGTTCTCCGACCCCAGCGCGACCGCGGCGCTCGCGGACTACGCCAAGGCGGGCACCGAGGAGGCGGCGGGCAAGGCCATCAACACCCTGGCCAAGGTGATGTCCGAGCAGGTCCCGGTGGCGCCGATCATGTACGCGGCCGGCTGGTACGAGTACAACAGCTCGAACTACAGCGGGTGGGTCACGAAGGACAACCAGTACATGGACCCGTCGCCCAACCCAGCCAACTGCGCGTACGTGCTGCTCCAGTTGCGCCCCAACGCCTGACAGGGGGACAGGTCAGCGCGGGACCCGGGACCGTCCCGCGCTGAGAAGGGCGGGTGCGCGGACCACCACGGTGGTCGGCGCACCCGCCCTTCGGCGTTCTCTCCGGCGGTGCGGCTCAGGCGATGCGGCGCAGCCGGGTGATGGTCAGGCCGTTCTCGTCGAGCAGCTCAGGGATCCGCCCGGCGAAGTCGACCAGGTGCGGGGTCTGTAGGTGGGCGTCGAGGTGGTCCGCGGACTCCCAGTTCTCGTAGAAGAAGAAGGTGCCGGGGTCCTCGATCGACTGGTGCAGGTCGTAGTTGACGTAGCCAGCCTCCTGGCTGGTCGGCTCGATGAGCGACTCCAGGGCCGCCTTGAGCTCGGACTCCTTGCCGGGCGCGGCTTTCATGAAGGCGATGATGGTGAGCAGGTCGCGGCGGTCGTCGGTCGGGGTGGGCACGGTGTCCTCCGGGGGTCGGCACTGCGGAGCGGAGCTCGCTCGCGGGCGACGCTAGGACATTCGACGGCTGCTGCACAGGGCGCACGCCGGGCGTAGAGTCCGCCCGTGCTCGCCGAAGCTGACCTCACCGGACGTCGTCAGGTCGCGGCCGCCATGGCCGAGGCCGCCCAGGCCTGGCTCGACACGCTCGACGCCGAGCAGCGCACGGTGGGGGTCGGCGCGGTGCCGGAGGACGGCGAGGCCGACGCCGAGCGGCGACGGTGGTTCTACACGCCGACGGACCACGGCGGCCTCACCGTGCACCAGCAGCGCCCTGCGCAGCAGCGGGCGGCGATGCGGCTGGTCGCCTCCGGGCTGTCGCCGGCGGGCTACGTCACCGTGGCCACGGTGATGGGCCTGGAGAACGTGCTCGACCACGCCGAGGGATTCGTCGTCCGCTTCGACCGCGAGCGCGGCCGCGACCCGGGGCTGTACTACCTGAGGGTGTTCGGGCAGCCGGGCGAGACCGGGGCGTGGGGCTGGCGGTTCGGCGGCCACCACATCTCGCTCAACAACCTCGTGGTCGACGGCGTCCTCGTCTCCGCCACGCCGTGCTTCCTCGGCGCCGACCCGGCCGCGTCCCCGCTGCTCGGCGGCGCGGTCAACCGCCCGCTGGCCCAGGTGGAGGACCTGGCCCGGGACCTGGTGCGCTCGCTCCCACCCGAGCTGGCCGCGCAGGCCGTGCTGCTGCCCAAGGCGCCCTCCGACTTCGTCACCGCCAACCGCACCGTCGTCTCCGAGGGCGACCGCGTCATCCCGCTGTCCGGGATCTGGCGCGACGAGCGGTTCCCCGACGACACCGAGCAGGCGAAGCTGCAGGCGCTCAGCGACGCCATCGACGAGAAGGTCGGCTTCGACGACGCCGACCACCGCGCCGTCGAGTACACCGCGGCACCGAAGGGCGTTGCTGGCCGTGACCTCGATGCCGCCCAGCGCGAGCTGCTGCGGGCCCTGCTGGACACCTACTTCGGCCGCGTCCCCGACGTCGTCTCGCCGCTGTCCGCCTATGACGACGCCGCCCTCGACGCCGTGCACCTCGCCTGGGCCGGCCCGGTCGAGCCCGGGGCGCCGCACTACTACCGGCTGCAGGGGCCGCGGCTGCTGGTGGAGTGGGACAACACCCAGCGCGGCGCCAACCACGCGCACTCGGTGTGGCGCGACCCGGAGTCGGACTTCGGGCTGGATGTGCTGGGGGCGCACCGGGGGCGGTTTCACTGAGGCCGAGACCCCGTCGTGATCATGCAGGAATGGTGAGGGCTGCTCGCTTCAGCCGCCGGTCCTGCTGTGGTCGGGTCCAAGGCGGCTGGTGACGGGGGCGGTTCGGTGCGGGGCGGGTTCTCGTTGCCCGGCGGCCGGTTCTTCGCGGATCTTGTGGCCTGGCGCACCCACCTCGAGCGTGCGGCTGCATCAAGCTCCGCCACGTGCCCGCCTTGTTGTCATTGCTGGGTTTGATTCTTTGCCAACTTGTGACCCTGCTCCCCTCGATTCTGGTTATCTGCGAACGAGAACTGTCAGACCCGGTCCCTAGTCTCGTCTCATGGTTCACGGCCAGGCGGTGCAGGAGAAGGACGTCGATGCCGACGTCCTGCCCGGCACTTTGGCCGAGTGCGTGGGGCTGGCGCAGAAGCTGCGGTTCGCGATCGAGAACCCGCTGTCGACCGGGGTGGCGGACCTGCTCAACGAGCTGGACGCGGCCACGCTTCGGATGTACGACCGGGTGCTGCTCACCGCCGCCACCAAGGCCGGGGTCGCTGCTGCCGAGGGGCGTCACCTGCGAGCGGTCGCCGGGGCGCTGCGCGCGGAGCGGGACGCCTCGCTGGGGGACGCGTCGCCGCACATCCAGGACCCGGGCCCGGAGGGGTTCGGTGAGGAGCCGATCTCGCAGGAGCATGCGGACCGGATGTGGGCCGAGTGGCAGGACCCGACCGAGATGGCCGCCCGGTGCCGGCGGGAGGAGCTGCGGCTGGGGATGCGGCTGTCCCCGGCCGGGATGTACGCGGTCGCCGAGCAGGCCCGCCAGCTCGACGGCCCCTACGCCCGGGCGCGGGAGCTGATGCTGGCCGGGGTGATGACCCGGCAGCAGTGGCACGTGCTGCGCACCTCCACCCGCGCCGTCCCGCAGGAGCTGCTCGAGAAGGTCCTCGACCTCGTGCTCCCGAAAGTGCCGACGTCCACCACCAGGGAGCTGCAGCGGCACATCGAGCGCGTCCTGGCCAAGCTGCTGCCCGACCGCGGCGCGCTCGAGCACGAGGCCGCGCGCAAGGGCCGGCGGGTCGAGGTGTGGCACGACGAGGTCGACCAGCTCGACGCCGACGGCAACCGCATCGTGCGCGACTCCACCCTGCGCGCGGTGAGCGACCCCACGCAGGTGCACCGGATCGCCCAGCTGGTCGAGGGGCACGCCCGCTGGATGCGGGACATGGCCCGCTCGGAGGCGAAAGCGACCGAGAAGGATGCGCTGCTCGCCATGCGTGCCGCCCGCAAGCAGTACGGGAACGGCTCGCGCGAGCACGCCGATGCGATCGCGGTCTGGCAGGAGGCCAAGAAGCGCCGCCAGCAGGTCTACAAGCAGCGCGTCGGGGCGTGGAGGTTCGACGCCCTGACTGACCTGGCCGAGCGCGGCACCCTCGCCGCCCACGACGGCGCACCCCTGACCGCCAAGGACCGCGAGGTGCTGCCGGTGGTCGTGCTCAGCGCGGAGACCGCGTTCGGGCTCGCGACCGACCCCGGCGAGCTGCGCGGCTACGGCACCCTGCCCGCCCCGGTGCTGCGCGACCTGATGGCCGGCGCGAAGTCCTGGCTGGTGGCGGTCGTCGACAAGGCCGGACAGGCCCTCTCGGTGCAGCGATACAAGCCCAGCGCGGCGATCCGGGACTGGCTGATCGCCACCAAGCCCACCTGCGCGGCCCCGTGGTGCGACTCCCCGGTCGAGTGGGCCGAGGACGACCACCTCGAGGAATGGAGACCACCGCCCGACCCGGACGACCCGAGATCGAGACCGGCGGGCGGGCCGACCAGCACCGACAACCTGCACCCCGAGTGCAAGACCACCCACCCGCTCAAGACCGCGAAACACCTCGACGTCGTCCGCGACGACGACGGCGGCCACCGCGTCATCACCCACTCCGGGCACGAGTACCGGCGCGAACCCGACCGACTCCTGCCCGAGACCGGTCGAGGCTGGGGTGCGGCGGGTGAAGATCCGCCGTTCTGACCCGGTGTCAAGAAATCGGACGCACGGCAGTCTCACGATCCTCGCAGCTGGGTCGAGGGGTTCGGGACCAGCACCCGGTCCAGGTATGGCACAGACGCCGGCAGAGCCCAATCCGCCTACGCCCTCCGTCCGCAATCGGCGGGGGTGGTCGCCTCTCGTTGGTGATCGGCGTCAGGCGGCCCAGCGCAGCACGCGCAGCGCCCGCAGGGTGTTCCACCGGCTGGGTCGTCCGTCGCCGTCTTCGAGAGCGAACTGCAGCTGCCCCGGGTGCGTGTTCTCCAGCAGCCATGTGCCGTCGGGCTGCTGCTTGGCGCGGAGGAGCTCGATCGACTCGCCCAGCCGCTCGTCGACAGGGTCTGCGGCAGTGCGGAAGTGGTCCAAGGCTCGCAGCACGTCGTAGAACCAGCGGACCGGGAAGGAGAACGTGGTCCATGCCGGGTCGACCACCTCGCCCGTGCTCAGCCGGCGCAGGAGCCGGCGCGTGAGCAGGTACTCCTCCCCGCGGCGACGCGCAGCCCTCGAGGCCGGGCTTCCGCCGGTGGCCCGCTCGTGCGCGAGCAGCCCCTCCAGCACGCAGATCGTGCTGTGGAAGGAGGAGCGGACCGACCCGTTCTGGGTCTCGCAGTTCCAGCCGCCGTCCTCGAGCTGCTCGCCGACCAGCCGGGCGGCCAGCGCGTCGACGTCGACCCCGAAGCAGGCGCCGAGGGCGAGGGTGCACCCGTTGATGCAGGCCTCTACCTCGCCCTGGAAGAACGACGCCTCGTCGTACTCCCAGCGGCAGTTCTCGCTCACCAGCGCGACGGTCTTGCGCGCCTGGTCCGAGGCCGGGTCCAGCCCGAAGTCCCGGAGGAGCTCGAGCGTGGGCAGGGTCGACGTCCATGGCTGGCCCTCGCCGGCCTCGGACCAGCGGAACCCTGCGGGGAAGCAGGCGCCGCCGGCCCACTGCCCGTCCGGGTCGCGCAGCGACAGCAGGTGCGCACCCCAGCCTTCGGTGGCCACCCGGCTCCGCTCGGCGGCGACGACGCCCGCGGGTGCGTCCTCGAGGTCGCGCAGCACCTGCCAGCGCACCGCTGGGTCGGCGTCGAGCAGCCAGGGGATCACCGTCATGCGCGGGAGGCTAGGTCGTCGACCCCGGCCGGTCCAGACACCCGTCGCGGGGCCCGTCCGGACGACAGGGCCAGCGGGACCGCCGCCAGCAGCGGGACCCCGCCGAGCACGAGCGTGGTGCGCAGGCCCAGCCGGTCCGCGCTCACGCCGAGCACCACGAGGGCGCCGGCCTGGGCGAGGTTCCCGACGGTGAGCAGCGCCGCGAACGCCTGCCCGTGCCGGTCTCGTGGCACCACGAGCACCAGGGCGTCGACCAGGGCCGCACCGGCGACGGTGCCGAGCACCGCGAGCAGAGCCTCCAGCGGCACCAGCGCCTGCACGTGCGGGACCAGTCCGTAGGCCGCCACGACGACGGCGAGCCCGGGCAGGGTGCCGGCGAGCAGCGTGCTCGGGCGTGGGCTCAGGCGGCGCGCGTAGGGGACGACGGCGACCCCGCCCAGCGCGCTCACCACGCCGACCGCCTCCAGCAGCGGCACCCATCCCGCGGGTGCGGCGAAGACCGTGAGCACCACGGGCACGAACATCCGGGCGGCCACCGCCTCGGCCAGCTGCACCAGGCAGAAGACCCCGACCAGCGCCCCGACTCCGCGCGTGGTGAGAATCCCGAACCCCTGCGGCAGGTTCTGTAGCCCCGGGCGTGGAGTGCGGGCGGCGCGGGCGCCGGTGCCCGTGAGCAGCGCGCGCATCAGTGCTGCGACGGCGAACGTGGCGGCATCGACGGCGAACATCGGCCGCAGGGAGCTTCCTGCGGCGACGAGCAGCGCGGCCAGCCCGCCGCCGGCCGCGGCGGTGGCGCCGGTGAGCGCGCTGCTGAGCCCGGAGAAGCGTCCGACCTCGCTGCCGAACCAGCGGGCGGCCAGGACCTGCCTCGCGTTGGTCCCGAC
>JBQCIO010000022.1:0-13012 GCA_051953655.1 Motilibacteraceae bacterium | reverse complement strand
GGCCGTCGCGGCCTTCGCCGCCGGCGCCGGCGTCGAGGCGGCCTGGGCGGCGGCCGGGCCCAGTGCGGCCCCGACCAGGGCGGCGGCCGCGAGGCCCGTCCGGACCCGCGTCGGCAGGTGCATGTGTCCCCCCACGTGATGCTCGACGGGAAGCGGTGGCGCGACCGTCCCGGCTCGCCCGAATCCCCCTGACGGCGTCAGTGCACCGTCCTGTCCCCCTCAGGCACCCGTCACGCTGAGTGGCGGGCGTCGCCCCACCCTAGGTCGCCCGGCCGCTCGAGTCGATGCGTTCCGGACAACGTCGCTGCTCGTGACCTGGTGAGCGCGGAGCGCAGATAACTGTTGCTGCATATGCCTGTCTTCATACCGAGTCCGGGATTGCATCCTGCACGGCGGGGCCTATCAGGCAGGCAGCCGGGCTGCCCGGGGCAAGCGGCAGCAGCCGGTCCAGTGACTAAGAGTGAGCATCCTACGACTAGTAGTAGGACCTCGACCCAAGCGCCGTGAGCCCCTCCACAGAGGCGCCGAGGCGTTCTACATTCCCCGAGCACGAGGGGGGAGAACGACGTGGCCGAGCAGACGAGCGCCGCCTGGGGCGGCGCGCACGCCATCGACCTGGAACTCGAAGCACGCCGACTGAAGGGTTCACTCCGTCGAGCGGCCGGGCGGCTGGCCGCACTGGTCCTGCTGCTCCTGGTGACACCGTTGCTGCTCGTCATCGCCACCGCAGTGCGACTGTCCTCGCCGGGGCCGGTGCTTTTCCGCCAGCAGAGGCTGGGGCTGCTGCGCCAGCCCTTCACGATGCTCAAGTTCCGGACGATGGCGCAGGACAACGACGACAGCATCCATCGCGACTACGTCGCCCAGCTGCTGACCGGCGTCGCCGGCGACGGCGGCGAGCAGGGGGTCTACAAGCTCGTCGCCGATCCTCGCGTGACGTGGGTCGGACGCATCTTGCGCCGCACCAGCCTCGACGAGCTGCCGCAGCTGATCAACGTGATCCGGGGCGACATGGCCCTGGTCGGGCCGCGCCCGGTGCTGGAGTACGAGGCCGAGCTCTTCCCGAGCTGGGCGGCGCTCCGCTTCCGGGTCCGGCCCGGGATCACCGGCCTGTGGCAGGTCAGCGGCCGCAGCACCGTCGACTACCGGGGCGCCCTCGCCTTCGACGTCGACTACGTCCGTCGGCGCTCGCTCCTGCTCGACCTGTCGATCCTGCTGCGCACCCTGGGCGTGCTGGTCGGCCGGTCCGTGGCCCGGTGACCGCCGTCGGGGGCGGCGGTCACCGGATCCACCAGGTGCGGCAGGTGCGGCAGGTGCGGCGACGCAGGGGGCCGGCACGCCGCGCCGACGGCCGGCCGCACGTCGTCATCGTGGTCGCCAACATCCCCGCCGCGCGCGACCGCCGGGTGCTGCGCGAGGCCGGTGCGCTGCTGCGGGCCGGAGCGCGGGTGACGGTGGTGTCGCCTCGCGACGGCGCGCGCCCGGACACGCTGCCCGGGCTCGCCGGCGTCGAGCTGATGACCTACCGCCGCCGCATCGAGGGCAGCGGCCCGGCCGGATTCGCCGCCGAGTTCGCCGGGGCGCTGGTCGGGGTCTCCCGGGCGCTGGCGCGGATCCAGCGCCGGCACGCGGTGGACGCGGTGCAGTTCTGCAACCCTCCGGACGTCTTCTCGCCGCTCATGGTGCGGCTGCGCCGCCTCGGCTGCCGCGTGGTGTTCGACCACCACGACCTGAGCCCGGAGATCTACCAGGCGCGGGGCCGCACCCTGCCCGCGCTGAACCGGCTCCTGCTGCTGCTCGAACGCTGGTCGCTGCGGTGCGCGGACGCGGTCGTGGCGACCAACGACTCCTTCCGGGACGTCGCGGTGCGTCGCGGCGGCCGCGACGCCGGAGACGTCGTGGTCGTGCGCAACGGCCCGCGGCTGGCCGAGCTGCCGGCGCACCGGACCGCGCCGCCGGGGGCACCCGTCGTCGCCTACCTCGGCGTCATGGGGCGGCAGGACGGGGTCGACGCGTTCGTCCGGATGGCCGCGCTCGTGCACGACCGCCGTCCTCGGGTCCGTTTCGCGCTGGTGGGGGACGGCGAGCAGCTGCCCGCGCTGCGCGCGCTGACCCGAGCGGCCGGGCTCGACGACGTCGTCCGGTTCACCGGTTGGGTCCCCGCCCACACGGTGGCCCGGGAGCTCGCCGCCGCGAGCATCGGTGTGCAGCCGGACCCGCGCAACGCGATGAACGAGCTGTCCACCATGGCCAAGACGGTCGAGTACCTCGCGCACGGACTGGCCGTGGTGGCGGTGGACCTGGCCGAGACCCGGCGCACGTGCAGTGACGCGGCCCTCTACGTGGCCGACAACGACCCGGCGGCGCTGGCCGACGCCGTGGTCCGGCTCGTCGACGACGCGGCCCTGCGCGAGCGCCTCGGCCGGGCCGGAGCCCGCCGGGTGGCCGAGGAGCTGTCCTGGGACCACCAGGCGGTCGCCTACGTCGGGCTGTTCCGTCGCTGGTTCCCCTCGCTGGTCGTGCCGCGGCCGCCCGAGCGGGCGTCCCGTGACTGGACGACGGCGCCGAGGGCCGCGGGCGCGGAGGAGGTCCCCGGATGAGCGGCCCGGTCGGTGTCGCCGTGCCGGCGCACGACGAAGAGCACCAGCTTCCCCGGCTGCTGGCGCGGCTGGCTCCGCAGGCCCTCACCGGGCGGCTCGAGGTGGTGGTCGTCTGCAACGGCTGCACCGACGCCACGGCGGATGCAGCCCGCTCCGCCGCTCCCTGGGCCCAGGTGGTCGAGATCCCCCAGGCGTCCAAGCCGGAGGCGCTCGACGTCGCCGACTCCCTGTTGACGGCGTGGCCCCGGGTCTACCTGGACGCGGACGTCCTCATCGACGGCGCCGACGTGCTTGCGCTCGCCGCCACCCTGTCCTTGCCGGTCCTCGCCGCCGCCCCGACCGTGCTCAGCGACACCGGTCGCAGCAGCCGGCTCGTGCGGCACTACTACACCGCGTCGGAGCTTGCGGCCGGCAGGTGCAGGGCGGTCAACGGGAGCGGCGCGATCGCCGTAGCCCGGATCGGGCGCGAGCGTTTCGCCGGCTGGCCCGATGTCCTCGCCGACGACTTCTTCCTGGACACCCGGTTCGCGGACCACGAGAAGGCGCGCTGCCCGGACGCCCGGGTGGTCGTCGCCGCCCCAGCCCGGCTCTCCGACCTGGTCCGCCGCAAAGTGCGCGTGCAGGCGGGCAACGCGGAGGTCCGCAGACGGCACCCGACTCCGTTCGTGCCCGCCTCGACCAGCGTGGCCGCCCTGGCCCGGCAGCACCCGGGGCGCAGCCTCGACCTCGCCCTGTTCGCTGCGGTGTCCACCTGGGTCAGGCTGGTCCTCGCCGTCCGGGACGCGCGGGGCATCACCACGACCTGGCAGCGCGACGCGAGCCGGACGGCCGTGCCGTGAGCGGTCCGGTCGTCTCGGTCGTGGTGGTCGCCTACAACAGCGGCGACCTCCTCGCGCCGGCGCTCAGCTCGGCGGCAGCCGCCGCGGGAGGCCTGCGGCACGAGCTCGTCGTCGTGGACAACGCCTCGCCGGACGGCCGCACGCGCGAGGCGGTGAACGTGTCGGCCCTGCCTGTCCGGCTCGTCGAGCTGGCCGAGAACGTGGGATTCGCCCGGGCGGTGAACCTGGGGGTGCAGGAGGCGAGCGGCGAGTTCGTGTGCCTGCTCAACCCTGATGCCCACCCCGCACCGGGCGCCATCGGCGAGCTGGTGGCAGCGGCTCGCCGACGGCCGGGCCACCTGCTCTACAGCGGACGGGTCGTCGGTCCCGCCGGAGACGTCGACCCCGGCTGCTGCAGCGCGCTGCCGTCGCTGCGGGAGTACCTCTGCTTCGCCACCGGGCTGTCCACCGCGTTCCCCGGCAACCGGCTCCTCGACCCACGGTCGCTGGGGCGCTGGGCGCGCCACGACGAACGGGTGGTGCCAGCGGTCTCCGGCGCCTTCCTGCTGTTCCGGCGTGCCGAGTTCCTCGAGGTGGAGGGCTTCGACCCGGACTACTTCATGTACAGCGAGGACACCGACCTGTCGGCCCGGGCGCACCGGCACGGCCGCCCGCCGCTGCTCGTGCCGACCGCCGGCGCCGTGCACGAGAGCGGGGCTTCGTCAAGCACGGCCGGCAAGGCCGAGATGGTGCTGCGAGGGAAGTGCACCTACGTCCGCAAGCAGTGGCCGCGGCGGAAGGCCGCGGCCGCGCTCGCGCTGCTGCAGACGGGGGTGGGGCTGCGCGCGGCGGGCTCGCTCGCGACGGGCCGGGCTCCGCACTGGCGCGAGGTCTGGGCCGGACGGCACGGCTGGCGGCAGGGGTGGCCGCCCGCGCCGGCCCCGGCTGTCTCCTACATCACCTAGGAGTTGTACTCCTGCTGGGCCCGCTCGAGCCCGTCGGTGATCAGCGCCTCGACGGCGTCGGCGGCCCGGTCCAGGAAGTAGTCCAGCTCCTTGCGCTCGGTGCCGCTGAAGTCCTTCAGCACGAAGTCGGCCGGGTCCTGGCGCCCGGGCGGACGCCCGATGCCGAACCGGACCCGGTAGTACTCCCCGGAGCCGATCGAGCGGCGGATCGACTTGAGCCCGTTGTGACCGTTGTCGCCGCCGCCGAGCTTGAGCCGCAGCGTGCCGAAGGGGATGTCCAGCTCGTCGTGGACGACGACGATCCGAGCGGGGTCGAGCTTGTAGAAGTCGCGCAGCGAGGCGACCGGGCCGCCGGACTCGTTCATGTAGGACCGGGGCTTGGCGAGCACCGTGCGCGGGCCGCCGGGCCCGCCCAGCCGGCCCTCGACGACGTCGGAGCGGCCCTTCTTGTGCGCGCTGAACCGGCCCCCGTTGCGTCCGGCGAGGACGTCGAGCACCATCGCGCCGACGTTGTGCCGGTTGCCGGCGTACGAAGGACCGGGGTTGCCGTGGCCGACGACGAGCCAGAGGTCGTCGGCAGCCACGGGTCCCGGTCCTTCGTGCGAGCTGGGTAGGGGCTGGAATCAGCCCTCGGCGCCCTCGGCGGGAGCCTCGCCCTCGGCCGCCTGGCCCTCGGCCGCCTCGGCCTCGGGAGCGGCCTCGCCCTCGGCCTCGGGGGCCGGCGCGGCCGACACCGCGAGCACGAGCGCCTCCGGGTCGGTCACCAGGGTGGTCCCCTCGGGCAGCGCGAGCTGCCCGGCGGTGACGTGGGCGCCCAGCTGCAGAGCGGACAGGTCGACCTCGACGGACTGCGGGATGTGCGTGGCCTCGGCCTCCACCTGGACGGTGTTGTGCTCGACGGTCAGCAGGCCGCCCGCGGGGGCGTCGCCCACCGTGACGACCGGCAGGTCGACGACGACCTTCTCGCCGCGCTTGACCACGACGAGGTCGACGTGCTCGAGGTAGCCCTTCACCGGGTCGCGCTGGACGTCCTTGGGCAGGGCCAGCTCGGTGCCGCCCTCGAGCTCGAGGGTGAGCAGCACGTTGGCGTGCTTGAGGGCGAGCATGAGCTCGTGCCCGGGCAGCGCGATGTGGCGCGGGGCGGTGCCGTGCCCGTAGAGGACGGCGGGCACCTTGTCGGCGCGGCGGATGCGCCGGGCGGCGCCCTTGCCGAACTCGGTGCGGGGCTCGGCGGCGATGCGGACCTCGGACACGGCGAAACTCCTGTGACGATCTGGGCGGAACAGTCTGCGCTGGTGCGCAACATCGGTGGTGCTGGCGTCGGGACGGATGAGACGTCCCGAGACATCGGCGGCCACCCAGGCGGGCGCACGGACCGCACCACCGTCGATCACGGAGGCCGCATCGCGAACGGTGCGGGTCGTCTCCCTCGCCGGGCAACTGGAGCAGTCTAGCCAGGCGGTGTTCGCGACGCCCAATCGGCCCCGCGGGCCGCTGTCGCATCCGACGTCGACGTCGACGTCCACGGGCCCGGGCGGCCCAGCACCGCCAGCAGCAGCACGAGACCGCCCCAGGTGCAGGCGGCTTCGACCAGCGTGGAGCCCAGGACGTGCTGGTGGAGTCCCGCGACGCTGACCACGACGTCGACCGCGACGTCCCCGACCACGACGAGCACGGACGCCAGCACGGCCGCCGACCGCAGGGACTGGCGCGCGCGACGGACGAGGGGCAGCCAGACCGCCGCCGCGATGGCCGCGAGCACGAGGCTGAGCGGCTCGACCCGGCCGAGACCAGGGCTCAGGTGCGCTGCCAGGCGGGCAACGGCCACGTGCGCCCGGACGGCGTGGTCGAATCAGGCCCAGGCGAGCAGCGCGGCGAAGACGCCCCAGCGCCGGGCGTCCGCCCGCTGCCCCAGACCGCGCGACCGTTCGGCCCGCCCCCACCCGGCCGCACCGACCAGCAGCAGCAGGACGGTCGTCCACCAGGCACCCGCACCCTGCGGCAGCTCCAGGTCCAGCGCCGCGCGCATCCGGTCAGCGTCGTCGCTGCGCCCGGCGGGGAAGAGCGAGGGAGCGGCAGCGCAAGCCAGCAGCAGCCCCGCGCTCAGCCCGGCGAGCGCGTACGGCGACCAACGCGGCAGGGCGAGCCGCAACCCCCCGTCCAGCCCGACCCCTCAGCTGTGCCCGTCGAACAGGCTGGTGACCGAGCCGTCGTCGAAGACCTCGCGGATGGCCCGGGCGATGAGGGGAGCGATCGGGAGCACGGTGAGCTTGTCGAAGCGGCGCTCCTCGGCGATCGGCAGGGTGTCGGTGACGACCACCTCGCTGATCCGGGAGTTCTTGAGCCGGTCCACGGCCTCGCCGGAGAAGACGCCGTGGGTGGCGGTGACGATGACCTCGGCCGCGCCGTTGTCGAACAGCGCGTCGGCCGCCTTCACGATGGTGCCGCCGGTGTCGATCATGTCGTCCACCAGCACGCAGACGCGGCCCTCGACGTCGCCGACGACCTCGTGCACCTTGACCTCGTTGGCCACCAGGGGGTCGCGGCGCTTGTGGATGATCGCCAGCGGCGCGTTGAGGGTGTCGGTCCAGCGCTCGGCCACCCGCACCCGGCCGGCGTCGGGGGACACGATGGTGATCCGGGCGCGGTCGATCCGCTTGGAGACGTGGTTGGCCAGCAGCGGCAGGGCGAACAGGTGGTCCACGGGGCCGTCGAAGAAGCCCTGGATCTGCGCGGTGTGCAGGTCGACCGCCATGAGCCGGTCGGCGCCGGCGGTCTTGAACAGGTCGGCCATGAGCCGGGCGGAGATCGGCTCGCGGCCGCGGTGCTTCTTGTCCTGCCGGGCGTAGCCGTAGAAGGGGATGACCACGGTGATCCGCTTGGCCGAGGCCCGCTTGAGGGCGTCGATCATGATCAGCTGTTCCATGATCCACTTGTTGAGCGGCGCGGTGTGGCTCTGGATCACGAAGGCGTCCGAGCCGCGCACCGACTCCTCGAAGCGCACGAAGATCTCGCCGTTGGCGAAGTCGTAGGCCGCCGTCGGCGTGAGGCTGGTGCCCAGCTCCTCGGCCACCGCGTCCGCCAGCTCGGGGTGCGCCCGGCCGGAGAAGAGCATGAGCTTCTTCTCGCCGGTCGTCTTGATGACGCTGCTCACTGGCCGGTCTCCTCGCCCTCGCCCTGACCCTGGCCCCCGCCGCCCTGCTCCCCCGCGCTCTGGACCGCTCTGGCTCGCTTCGCCGCCTCGGCCGCCGGACTGCCGGGCCGCTTGCGCTCCACCCAGCCCTCGACGGTGCGCTGGCTGCCCTCCTTGAGGGCGAGCGCGCCGGCCGGGACGTCCTTGGTGATGACCGAGCCGGCCCCGGTGTAGGCGCCGTCCCCGATGGTGACCGGCGCGACGATCATGCTGTCGCTGCCCACCCGGACGTGGTCGCCGACGACCGTCTGGTGCTTGCGCACGCCGTCGTAGTTGACGAAGACCGTGGCCGCGCCGATGTTGCTGTGCTCGCCGATCTGCGCGTCGCCGACGTAGGACAGGTGCGGCACCTTGGAGTGCGCGCCGATGGTGGAGCCCTTGACCTCCACGAACGCGCCCACCTTGGCCGCGGGCCCCAGCACCGCGCCAGGACGAAGGAAGCTGAACGGACCCACGGTGGCGCCCTCGCCGAGCGTCGCGCCGCTGCAGTGCGAGCGGACCACGCTCGCCCCGGCGCCGACGACGGCATCCTCGAGGGTGCTGTCCGGCCCGACGACGGCCCCCTCGGCCACGCTCGTGGCGCCCAGCAGCTGGCAGCCGGGCCGGATCACGACGTCGCGCTCGAGCCGCACGGTGACGTCGAGCCAGGTACTGGCCGGGTCCTCCACGGTGACGCCGGAGCGCATGGCGGCCTCGACCAGCCGGCGGTTGAGCTCGGCCCGCATCCGGGCCAGCTGCACCCGGTCGTTGACCCCCTCGACCTGCCAGACGTCGTCGGTGACCAGGGCGGCCACCCGGCCGCCGTCGGCGCGGGCGTGGGAGAGGACGTCGGTGAGGTAGAGCTCGCCCTGGGCGTTGTCGGTGGAGAGCCGGGCCAGGCCCGCGCGCAGCACCTCGGCGTCGAAGGCGTAGATGCCGGAGTTGACCTCGCGCACCGCGCGCTGGGCGTCGTCGGCGTCCTTGTGCTCCACGATGCCGGTGACCGAGCCGTCGGCGGCGCGCAGCACCCGGCCGTAGCCGGTGGGGTCCTCGACCTCGGCGGTGAGCACGGTGACCGCGTTGCCGCCCTCGGCGTGCGCCTGCACCAGCGCGGCCAGGGTCTCCCCGGTGAGCAGCGGGACGTCTCCATAGGTGACGACCACCGTGCCCTGCAGCGGCGGCAGCGCGTCCAGGGCGCAGCCGACCGCGTGGCCGGTGCCGAGCTGCTGCTCCTGCACCACGGTGCGGGCCTCGGCGTCGACCTGGGCGAGGTGCTCGGTGACCCGGTCGCGGCCGTGACCGACGACGACGACGAGGTGCTCGGGCCGCAGCGACCGGGCGGCGGTGACGGCGTGGCCGACCAGGGTCCGGCCGAGCAGCGGGTGGAGCACCTTGGGGGTGGCCGAGCGCATTCGGGTGCCCTCGCCTGCCGCGAGGACGACGACCGCGGCAGGAGGGGTGGCGGCGGGAGTGGGGCTCACGCTGAGGGCGCTCCTCGACGTCGACGTCGGGCGGTGCGCCTCTTGGTCAGGGGCGCGCGCTGGGCTCGACCGGACCGAGCGCGCTGAGGTCGCCCGTTCTGATCGGGGTGATCCTACCGGCGGCGGGGAGGGGCTCCCGGGGAGGGATTCGAACCCCCACGGCCGACTCCAAAGGTCGGTGTCCTGCCCTTAGACGACCCGGGACCGCCCCGTGCGGCGAGCGTAGGGCATGGGGACCGGGCACGAACGGCCCGCGCGGGCCGTTGCCGCTGAACGTCGTGACTGGTGCGCTCCGCGGCGCGCGGGGGCAGCCTTGGCGAAACCGATCGAAGGCTAGTGCGGCTACGGAAACGTAAGTTACGGTCGCGTAGGAAGCACCCCCCGGCGAGGACAGAGGTACCCGCGTGAGCACACTGCTCGAGGAGCTGCAGCCGAACGAGCTGGTCCCCTACCGCGACAACGACCGCAAGAGCCTGTGGGAGCAGCTGGCCCTGGGCGCGTTCATCGCGATCCCCTTCCTCTCCCTGGTGGCCACGATCCCGTGGATGTGGGGGTGGGGCATCGGGTGGCGCGACGTCGTCCTCGCCGTCGTCTTCTACGCCATCTCCGGGCACGGCATCACCGTCGGGTTCCACCGCTACTTCACCCACGGCTCGTTCAAGGCCAACCGGCCGCTGCGCATCGCGCTGGCCGTGGCGGGGTCGCTGGCCATCGAGGGTCCGGTCATCCGCTGGGTGGCCGACCACCGCAAGCACCACGCCTTCAGCGACCGCGACGGCGACCCGCACTCGCCCTGGCGCTACGGCGAGACCGTGCCGGCGCTGCTCAAGGGGCTGTGGTTCGCCCACATCGGCTGGCTCTTCGACGTCGAGCAGACCCCGCAGAAGAAGTACGCCCCGGACCTGCTCGCCGACCGGGACATGGTCCGCGTGGCACGCGCCTTCCCGTACCTGACCCTGGTCTCGCTGCTCGCCCCCGCGCTGCTCGGCGGCCTGCTGTCCTGGTCCTGGCAGGGCGCGCTCACCGCGTTCTTCTGGGCCGGTCTGGTGCGCATCGCGGTGCTCCACCACGTGACCTGGTCGATCAACTCGATCTGCCACGCGGTCGGTGAGCGCCCGTTCAAGAGCCGCGACCGCTCGGGGAACGTGTGGTGGCTGGCGGTGCTGTCCATGGGCGAGTCGTGGCACAACCTGCACCACGCCGACCCGACCTGCGCCCGGCACGGCGTGCTGCGCGGCCAGGTCGACTCCAGCGCCCGGATCATCGAGTTCTTCGAGTGGCGCGGCTGGGCCACCGACGTCCGCTGGCCCAAGGCCGAGCGGATCGACGCGCGCCGCGTCTCGGCCTGACCGTTGGCTGATCATGCCGGCCGGGAGGTCGGGCAGGATGGGCCCGTGAGCGAGCCCACCTCGTCCCGGCGCCCGGCGGCCCGGGTGCGCATGTCCGGCAAGGAGCGCCGCGAGCAGCTGCTGGACGTCGGTCGCTCGCTGTTCGCCGACAAGGGGTTCGACGCCACCAGCGTGGAGGAGATCGCCGCCAAGGCTGGCGTCTCCAAGCCGGTGGTCTACGAGCACTTCGGCGGCAAGGAGGGCCTCTACGCCGTCGTCGTCGACCGCGAGATCAGCTCGCTGCTGGACAGCATCACCGGCGCCCTCACCACCGGCGCCCACCCGCGCGCGCTGCTCGAGCAGGCCGCGCTCGCCCTGCTGGACTACATCGAGAGCTCAACGGACGGCTTCCGCATCCTGGTCCGCGACTCCCCCGTGGGCGAGACCACCGGCTCCTTCGCCAGCCTCATCTCCGACGCCGCGTCCCAGGTCGAGCACCTGCTGGCCGGCGAGTTCAAGCGCCGCGGCTTCGAGGCCAAGTACAGCCCCCTCTACGCCCAGGCCCTGGTCGGCATGGTCGCCCTCACCGGCCAGTGGTGGCTCGACGCCCGCAAGCCCAAGAAGTCCGAGGTGGCCGCGCACCTGGTCAACCTCGCCTGGAACGGCCTGGCCGGGCTGGAGCCCAAGCCGCGCCTGGGGTCGTAGACCCTCCCCCTCTCACGGGCGGGGCCGCTCGGTCACCCCGCCAGCGGCTCCAGCAGCTCGAGCCGGTTCCCCACCGGGTCCGACACGTAGCAGCGGCGGTGCGCGGGCAGGTTCTCGTCCCACACGACCTCGACGCCCGCGGCCTGCACTGACGACGCCAGCGCGTCGAGGTCGTGAACCAGCAGGCCGGGGTGCGCCTTGCGGGCCGGGCGGAACTCCTGCTCCACGCCCAGGTGCAGCTCGGCGCCGCCGGAGCGGAACCAGCAGCCGCCGCGCTTGGCCAGCTCGGCCGGCTTGGGCACCTCGGTCATGCCGAGCGTGCCGACGTAGAAGGCGCGGAGGTCGTCCTCCGAGCCGGCCGGGCAGGCGAGCTGGACGTGGTGCAGTGCAGCGATCATCAGGGTCTCCTACGGATCGTCGTGGATGAGCTCAGAAGGCGGTGCGGGCGACCGCGAAGACCCGCCGGAACGGCAGCACCGTCCCCCACGGCTGCTGCGGGTAGGCGGTCCGCAGCAGCTCGGCGTACTCGGTCAGGAACCGCTCCCGGTCGGCACCGGTGGGATCGCCGGCGTCCAGCGCGGTGAGCACCGGTCGGAGCCCGGTGCCCTCCATCCAGCGCAGCACGGCGTCCTCGCCCGGAAGGACCTGGGCGTAGGTCGTCTCCCACGCGTCGACCACGCAGCCGACCCCGGCCAGCACGCGCAGGTAGTCGGCGGGATCCGCGCTGGCTGCGGGCCGGTCGGCCGCCGCTCCCAGCATGTCCCGCCAGCGCGGCTCGGACCGCAGCCCCGCCAGCAGCAGGTGCGACGGCGAGTCGAAGTTGCCGGGCACCTGCAGCGCGAGCACCCCGCCGGCCTCGAGCAGCGTGACGAGCCGCGGCAGCAGCTCGAGGTGGCCGGGCACCCACTGCAGGGTCGCGTTGCTCACCACGACGTCGAACCGCCCGCCGTCGGAGGGTGCCCACTCGCGCAGGTCGCCGAGCTCGACGTCGAAGCGCCCCCGGTCGGCAGGAACGGCTGCTGCCGCCGAGCGGGCGGCCTCCACCATCTCCGGCGAGCTGTCCACGCCCAGCACCTGCGCGCCGGGCCAGCGGTCCAGCAGGGTGCGGGTGAGCGTGCCGGGTCCGCAGCCGAGGTCGAGCACCCGGCCCGGCACCCGACCGGCCAGGGCGACGTCGACCCGGGCGAGCAGCTCGTGGAAGGGCCGCTCGCGGTGATCGGCGAAGCGGAGGTAGACCTCCGGGTCCCAGCGCACCTCGGCCATCCCGGTTCTCATTTCTCTCGACATCGAGATATCTCACCTTCCCGCAGCAGGTCTCTCGATGTCAAGAGACATTGCGGCTAGCATCGGGACGTGGAGCGCGACGAGGTCGACCGGCTCGTCGAGGCGTGGTCGCGGGAGCGGTCGGACCTCGACGTCGCACCGCTGGAGGTGCTCAGCCGGGTGAGCCGGCTGGCCCGCCACCTGGACCTCGCCCGCCGCTCGGCCTTCACCAGCCACGGGCTGGAGCCGTGGGAGTTCGACGTGCTGGCCGCGCTGCGCCGCGCCGGCCGGCCCTATGCGCTCTCCCCCGGCCAGCTGGTCGCCCAGACCCTGGTGAGCTCGGGCACGATGACCAACCGGATCGACCGTCTCGCGGCGCGCGGCCTGGTGGAGCGGCAGCCGGACCCGACCGACGGCCGCGGGGTGCGGGTGCACCTCACCGACGCCGGCGGCGCGGCGGTGGACGCCGCGCTCACCGACCTGCTGCGCCAGGAGGAGGGCATCCTCGCCGCCCTGCCCGCGGGGCAGCGGCGCGAGCTGGCCGACCTGCTGCGCGCCCTCGTGCTGCCCTTCGAGAACGCGGGCGACTGAGCCCAGCCCCCGTTGCGTCAGGCCCGCTCCGGCACGAACCGTCCGTCGACGAGCACCGGCACGACGTCGTCGACGTCGACCTGCCCGGC
>JBQCIO010000021.1:0-3820 GCA_051953655.1 Motilibacteraceae bacterium | reverse complement strand
GTCGTCGACGGCTCCAGCGCGCGGGTCGTCGACGCGGACGCCGCACCGGCCTCGGCCTACCTCGGGGTGCTCGGGATGACCGGGCTCACGGCCTACGCCGGCCTCAGCCGGGTCGCGGCCCTGAAGGAGGGCGACACGGTCTTCGTCTCCGGGGCCGCGGGCGCGGTCGGCGGCGCCGTCGGCCAGGTGGCCAAGGCGCTCGGCGCGGGCCGGGTCATCGGCAGCGCGGGGTCGGCGGAGAAGGTGCGCCACCTGGTGGAGGACCTGGGCTTCGACGCGGCCTTCAGCTACAAGGACGGCCCGGTGGCCGACCAGCTGCGTGAGGCCGCTCCCGACGGCATCGACGTCTACTTCGACAACGTCGGCGGCGAGCACCTGGAGGCCGCGATCGCCTCCCTGCGCCTGAACGGCCGGGTCGCGGTCTGCGGGATGATCTCGGTCTACAACGACACCGAGCCGGCCCCCGGGCCGCGCAACCTCTCGCGCCTGATCCAGACCCGCGGCCGCATCGAGGGCTTCCTCGTCGGCGACCACTACGACCTGGCCGGCGAGTACGCCGCCCGCGCGGCGGGCTGGCTCGCCGACGGCACCCTGTCGCTGCGGGAGACCTCGGTCGACGGGATCGAGAACGCCGTCGACGCCTTCCTCGGGGTCCTGCGCGGGGAGAACACCGGGAAGATGGTCGTCCGCCTCTGAGCGGTGGCCTCCAGGGCGGCCCTCGAGCCCTGCGGAGGGGACGGACGCGCTCGCGTCCGTCCCCTCCCTGCTTCCTGCACCGGCCCGGGCACCGGAGGGGCACCGTCGCCGCTGGGAAGGAGCGGCGCCTCCGGCCACCTGCGCTCGCCGTCACCAGCGCCGTTGACCGTGCAGAGGCCAGGCCGTCAGCCGACCCACCAGCCCAGCCCGCCACGCGCCGAAGGGACTGAGGGTGACCCCGGTTCCTTATGCCGTGAACCCGGGTCACCCTCACCCCATCCGCACTCGACCTACCGCTCGCGGCCGGCCGGTTCGCTGTCGTCGTGCGCCGAGGTCGGCACCGATGTGTCCCCCACCGGGGTGACGACGGGGAGCGGTAGCCAGCCGAGGTCGGCGTCGCGGCGCCAGAGCCGGCCGGTGCCGGGGTCGACCGCGGTGAGGGCGATCCACTCGCCGAGGACCAGGCGGGCGACGTCGGGGCGGCGGGTCAGGACCGCCTCGATCGTCTGCGGCGCGGCGGCGACCACGGCGAGCAGGCGCAGCGGCTCGTGCAGCGGTGCCTCCGTCCAGCGGCCGTCGCGGGGCGCCGTGGCGCCGACGCCCTGCCACGGCAGGCCGATGCGCAGGTCGCCGCGGGTGCCGGTGAGCACGCCGGTGAGGGCCACCGGCTCCCCCTCGGCGGGCGCGACCGCGTTGTGGGTGGTCTTGTCCCCGGCGCCGAACCGCTCCGGGTCCACCGTGGAGCACCAGTACTGCAGGTTGATCCACTGGCCGACCACCAGCGGGGCGGCCAGCAGGCCCTCGAGCACCGAGCCGTCCGGGTCGGCGTCGGGGCGGTAGGACTGCAGGAACACCCGGCCCTGCAGGTCCAGGCCGGCGGTGAGCGCCCGCGGACCGATGATCATCGAGGCGTTGCCCGCCAGGCCCCACTCCGGCCGCGGCTGGGCCCAGTCCACGGCCCGCGCCTCCAGGTGCCGGCGCAGCGCCTCGCCGGTCCGCTCGCCGGCCCCGGGGAGCTGGGGCGCGCGCTCGGCGGCCACCAGCTCGCCGGCCCGGCCCAGGTCCTCGCGCAGCCGGGCCACGATCGAGGCCTGCTCGGGCGAGAGGCCGTCGGCGTCGAGCAGGTGGACGACGTCGCGGGTGGTGTCGTGCAGGCCGGCGACGAACCGGGTGGTCGCCGGGAGCACCAGGCCGCGGGCGGCCAGGCCGGCGCGGACCCGCTCGTCGTTGAGGACCGCGGCCATGGCGCGGGCGTTGACGTCGCCGGCCCAGCCGCCGCAGGCGCCGCAGTCGTAGGCGGCCACGTGCGGGTTGTTGGCGGCCGCGCCGCCGTGACCGGCCAGCACGACGACCGGGGCGGGCTCGAGCAGGCCGGCGCTGCGCAGCAGGCCCTCGGCGGCGTCGACAGCCTCGTGCACCGGGAAGCCGGTGCCGCTGAAGACCTCGAGCGGCGCGCTGTCCGGGCCGATGGCCGGCTCCACCCGCGGGGCGACGGTGCGCAGCACGGCCAGCG
This sequence comes from Motilibacteraceae bacterium, assembly GCA_051953655.1. Taxonomy (GTDB): domain Bacteria; phylum Actinomycetota; class Actinomycetes; order Motilibacterales; family Motilibacteraceae; genus JBQCHF01. The sequence continues at coordinate 1,611 of JBQCIO010000021.1, read as the reverse complement.
GGCCGGTGATCCAGCCCGCCGCCTCGGCCAGCGCGAACGGCGCGAACGGGCGCGCCTCCACCGCGTGCGCCGGACCCTCGGGCTCGGCCTGGCCGACGGCGGCCACGGTGCGGGTGGGCCGCAGCAGCGCCGGGCAGCGGTCGCCGCCGGAGGCCGCCGGGCCGACGTGGTGCAGGGCCAGGCCGAAGAACCCGGCCGCGCCGAGCGTCTCCCACGGGCCGAGCGCCTCGAGGTGCCGGCGCAGCCGCTCGGAGCGGACGTCGATGCAGGTGACCAGCTGGGCGTCCGGGCCGCCCTCGGCGACCGTGGTGGCCGGGTGCTCCAGCGCGGAGGCCGGCTCGGCGGCCAGGCCGCGGGCCCGCTGGGCCAGTGCGGCGAGCAGCGGCCGGCGGAAGGTCTCTTCCAGCACCCGCAGCCGGACCTGGCCGAGGGTGACGTCGTCGAGGTCCTCGCGCAGCGCCTGCAGGGTGGCCAGCGAGGCGGGGTCGAGCGCGGCCGGGCTCAGGTCGAGCGCGGCGCAGGCATCGGCGAGCGGGCGGGCCGCCGCGGGGGTGGTGACGCCCTGCAGCTCGGCCCAGGTGACGGCCGGGAGGCCGAGCACCCGCGGGCCGTGCGCCTGCGCCACGAGCACCTCGACGGCGAGGCGCGCGGCGATCAGCTCGAGGACGTCGCCGCCCTCGACGCCCTGCCGGGCCCGCCAGGCCACGTGCGCGGCCCAGCCGGGCTCGCGGGCGAGCAGCCGGGAGAGCAGGCCGACGCGGTCGGCGTCGGGCACGGCGAGCCGGTCGAGCAGGGCCGCCACCGCCGCGGCCGGGTCGGCCGGCAGGGCCGCCACCGCGGCACCGGCGCCGCGCAGGCCGAGCGCCTGGTCCAGGCCGTCGGCCTCGGCCCGCAGGCCGGACCAGAGGGCGTCGGGGGCGGGCCAGACGGGGTCGCCGAAGACCCGGGCGCACAGCGCGGAGACCACGGAGCGGGCCCGGACGTCGAGCCGGGTGCCGGCGCGGCCGGTGGCGGCCAGCGCCTCCAGCGGGGTGCGCGGGTCGGCGGCCGGCGGGGTGACGCCGAGCCGGGCGACCTCGGCCAGCAGCTCCTCGGACGCCGGGTCGGCGAGCAGCAGAGCGCGGACGACGTCGGCGCGGGGCAGCTCGCGGCCGCCGACGTGCACCGGGCCGGCGTCGAGCAGGTCGAGCGCGTTGGCGCTGCGGTCGAGGTCGGCGCCGCTGATCCGGCCGTCGGCCAGTGCGGCGCGCAGCAGGGCGGCGTCGGGGCCGGGGGCGCTGCCCCAGGTGCGCGCGGCCACCGCGAGGGCGTCGCGGAAGGGCAGGTTCTCCAGGCCGGCCAGCGGGTTGCTGGCCACGAAGGCGGCCAGCGGGAAGGTGGGGCCGACGACGTCGGCGGCAGTGGTGGCCTGGCCGCGGACCCGCTCGACGGCGGCGGCGTCGGCAGCGGGCTGGGCCGCGGCGACGGCGGGCCGGGCGGCGAGCAGGTCGCCGGCACGGGTGGGCGGCAGCGAGGTGCGCGCGATCCGCGCGGCCAGCGAAGGCCACCGGCCCGCCGCCAGCTGCCGGTCGGCCCACCAGGCCAGGGCTCCGGCGGCGGACAGGGCGGCCA
>JBQCIO010000020.1:0-28626 GCA_051953655.1 Motilibacteraceae bacterium | reverse complement strand
CCTATCTCGCGGTCGCGCAGGCACTGGCCGAGGCCGGTGCAGACGTCGCCCTCGGTGCCCGCCGCCTGTGCTGCTAGATGCACTCCGCTGCGGCTACCGCGCCGTGCGGCGACGGCCGGTCACGACCAGGCCGGCACCGGCCAGCATCAGGAGCAGGCCGGCCAACGCGAGGAGCCAGGCGGACCCGGCCCCGGTGTGCGGCAGACTCGAGCCCTCGACGACGGCCGGTGAGACGTCCCCGGCCACGACGGTGACCGGAGCCGGGACGACCGGGTGGGCCGGAGCCGGCTGCTCGGGCGTGGGCTGCTCGACGACGACACCCTCGACGTCGGCGAGCTGGGTGACCACGGTGTTCGACGGCGTCCCGGCCACCGAATCCGAGGCCACGCTGCCGGTGTTGTCGATCTCGGTGAGGTCGGTCCCGTCGGCGCCCTTGGCCGGGTCGTCGATGGTCACCGCGAAGTCGAGCTCGAGCGTGCCGCCCACGGAGAGGGCGCCGTTCGCGCTGGCGGTGACGGCGCCACCGGCGGTGGAGGTGGTGCAGCCCACCTCGGCCGGGACGACCGTGCACGTCACCGAACCAGCGCTGAGGGTCGTCCCCAGGGGCGCCTTGTCGGAGATCACGACCGCCGTCTGCGCGGCCGTGCCGTTGCTCGCGCCGGCCACCACGGTCGCGACCAGGCCATAGGCGAGGGCGTCGCCGGGGGTGGCCTCGGCGTGGTCCACCGTCTTGACCAGGCGCAGGTCGGACGGAGCCACGACCACCGGCGGCGGGGTGGTGCTACCGCCGCTGCACCCGGTCGGCGCGGCGACCGGCGCCGAGTAGGTGGCCGTCCGCCCGTCCGCCGCGACCGACCAGCCGGCCGCCACCGCACCGAAGACGTACCCGCTCTCGAGCGTCGCGGTCAGCGTGGATCGGGCCTCATCGAGGGAGTAGGAGATCGCGTCGGTGTCCGCCGGCGCCACGATCGCACCCGCGACCCCCACCCCGGCCGAGCAGACGCCCGGCTTCACCGTCGGGGCGGTCAGCGGCTGAGCGCAGTCGGTCGGCGCGGCGGCGACGTCGACGTGGTAGGTCGCCGACCGGCCGTCCTGCGCGACCACCCACGGCTGCTCCAGGGTGCTGAAGAAGTAGCCGGCAGCCAGGGTCGCGACGAGCGTGCTCCGGTCCTGGCTCAGGGAGTAGGTGACGGAGTCGGAGTCGGCGGGCTCGCTGAGGTAGCCGGGGACCCCCTTGCCGTCGACGCAGGCGCTCGGCTGGGCCGACGGCGACGTCGGGGCCACCAGGCAGGAGTCGATCGTCCCCGAGGCGCTGCCGCTCCAGCCGTGCGAGCCGTCCGGGTCGTCGCCCGCGGTGTAGGTGACGTCGTAGGTGTGGGCGGTGGACGCGCTCAGGTCGAAGCTCTGGGAGAAGGACGAGCCGAAGTCCCCGTCCTGCGCCACGGTCTTGCCGTCGATCACGACCGTCACGGTGTTCGTGACGTCGGCGGTGTAGGTCTGCAGCGAGACGCGGACCTGGGAGCCGTCCGCCGTGCACTCCGCCTGGACCGAGGGGGCGTGCGCGCTGGCCGGGCCGGCGACCAGGCCGACGCCGGCGATCGCGGCGACGAGGGTGACGAGGGCCGCGAGGAGTCCGCGGCCACGGGGGCGTGGTGAGGGATCGACCTGGTGCGAGCCGGGCGTGGTGCCCGGTCGACGTCGGAGCATGCGCGTCTCTCCTTCAGCAGACTGTCTGCGGCTGACGGAGGTGTGCGTCGGGCACGACCGGTGCAGGGCACCGACCGTGAGGGTCCAGCGGCTCCCCCGTGCCTCCTGCGGCCGGAACGGCTACAGGTGGTGGCGAGCCTGGGGGACGTGTCCCGTTTGTGCAACACACACCGTGACGAGCCGGGACGGAACGTGCTCGCCCGTGACGACCGCTGAGGCCGGGAACGCCCGCGGCGCCCGCTCCGGCGACGAGGCCGGCGCGGGCGCCGCTGGTGGGGACGGTCGGCTCAGACCTTCTCGGCCTGGCGGCGCCAGCGGATGCCGGCCTCGATGAAGTCGTCGATCTCGCCGTCGAGCACCGCGCTGGTGTTGCCGGTCTCCTGCTCGGTGCGCAGGTCCTTGACCATCTGGTACGGGTGCAGCACGTAGGAGCGCATCTGGTTGCCCCAGGACCCGGACGTGTCGCCCTTGAGCGCGTCGATCTTGGCCTGCTCCTCCTGGCGGCGGCGCTCGAGCAGCTTGGCCTGCAGCACCGCCATCGCGGTGGCCTTGTTCTGCAGCTGCGAGCGCTCGTTCTGGCAGGACACGACGATCCCGGTGGGGATGTGGGTCAGGCGCACCGCCGAGTCGGTGGTGTTGACGCCCTGGCCGCCGGGGCCGGAGGAGCGGTAGACGTCCACCCGGATCTCGTCCTCGGGGATCTCGACGTGGTCGGTCTGCTCGACCACGGGCACCACCTCGACGCCGGCGAAGGAGGTCTGCCGGCGGCCCTGGTTGTCGAACGGGCTGATCCGGACCAGCCGGTGGGTGCCCTGCTCCACCGAGAGGGTGCCGTAGGCGTAGGGCGCGGCCACCTTGAAGGTGGCCGACTTGATGCCGGCCTCCTCGGCGTAGGAGGTGTCGTAGACGTCGGTGGAGTAGCCGTGCCGCTCGGCCCAGCGCAGGTACATCCGCATGAGCATCTCGGCGAAGTCGGCGGCGTCCACCCCGCCGGCCTCGGCGCGGATGGTGACCAGCGCCTCGCGGGCGTCGTACTCGCCGTTGAGCAGGGTGCGGACCTCGAGCTCGGCCATCGTCTTCTTCAGCGCGGTCAGCTCGGTCTCGGCCTCGACCAGGGTGTCGGCGTCGCCCTCGGTCTCGGCCAGCTCCACCAGCACCGGGAGGTCGTCGACGCGGCGGCGCAGGTCCTCGAGCCGGCGCAGCTCGCCCTGGGCGTAGGCCAGCCGGCTGGTGACCTTCTGGGCGTGCTCCTGGTCGTCCCACAGGTCCGGCGCGGCGGCCTGCTCGTTGAGCTCGTCCACCTCGCGGCGCAGTGCGGCGACGTCCACCACGGCCTCGATGCTCTCGAGGGTCTGCGCGAGGTTCTTGATCTCTACCGGGAAGTCGACGGCCACGTCGGTCGAGGGTACGCGACGGCGGGGGCCGCCTGCTCGGCGCCGAGGCTGCCGCCGCCGGGGGTCACGGGGCGAGCGGGCTGACCGCGCTGGCGCTGACCGTGACCGGCCAGCCGTCGGCCAGGCCGGGGAACAGCCCGGTGAAGGGCAGGTCCACCCGGGCGCTCAGCGTGACGGTGGCCGTCCGCCCGTCGGTGCCGGCCTGCGCGTCCTGCAGCTGCGGGAACCGGGCGGCGGCGTCGGCGTCGGCCAGGTAGCTCTGCAGGGCGTCCTGCACCGCGCCGGCGTCCAACGGCACCGCGGCGCCGTCGGCCGCCGGCGGGCCCTGCGCGTAGAGCTGCTCCTCGTCGGCGCCCCCGGCCGCGGCCACGGCGGCCCCGTCGGCCAGCGAGGCGAGCGCACGCTGGACCAGGAACACCCGGGAGGCGTCGGTGACCACCGCGATGAGCGCCAGCAGGATCGCGGTGAAGCCGATGATCAGGACGGTGAGCTGGCCGTCGTCCTCGCGCCATCGCTCGACGCCGGCGCGCCGGGGGCCCATGCGCATTACGGCGCGCTCCGGAAGCGGTCGAGCACCTCGACGTGCTCGGAGCGGACCCGCACCCCGGCCAGGTCGCGGCCGAGCAGGCGGGGCAGGAACGGCAACGACACCTGGTAGGAGAGGCGGACGGTGACGCTGCGCACCGGCGGGCAGGTGACCGTGCCGGGGAGGCAGTCGCGCGGACGGTCGGTCTCGGCGAGGTCGAGCGCGGCCGGGTCCAGGACGAGGTCGTGGTCGGCCAGCGCCAGTCGGGCGGCCAGCGCCGCGCGGGCGGAGGGGTCCTCGCCGGTGCCGACGGTGGCGAAGGCGCGGCCGGCCTCGCGGGTCGCGGTGGTCACCGCGAAGGCGGCTCCCTGCACCTGCAGCACGGCGATGACGACGTAGGTGAGCGGCACCATCAGCAGGATGGCGAGGAAGCAGAACTCGATGATCGCGTTGCCCTCGTCCTGCCGCAGCCGCGTCGCGAGCCGTCCGGATCGCACGCTCATCCGGCGGGTGCCTCTGCCAGCGCGTGCGCCGAGACCCGCAGCGCGCGCGCCGGGCCGAGGAAGGCGATGACGGGCAGCGTGGCGCGCACGCGCACCACCACGGTCGTCACCCCGTCGACCGGCTCATAGTCCGCCTGCACATCGTCGACCAGCGACGCCGACAGCGCGTCGGAGACGATCTGCCGGGTGCGCTGCGCGCCGTCGGCGGGCTCGCGGTCGGCGTTGGCGCCGTAGCGGGCACCCTCGGCCGCCGCGGCGACCAGCGTGTTCCGGACGTGCAGGGCGAGGGCCAGCTGCGCGATCGCCAGGAACAGCGCGACGAGCAGCACCCCCACCAGGACGAACTCGACCACGGCCGAGCCACGCTCGTCCCGGACCCGTGCGAGCACCTGCCCTCGCCGGAGCGAGCCGTCAGCCGGCACCGGGGCCGGTGACGCTGGACAGGGCGTCGTCGAGGATCGTCTGGAGGCGGTCGCCGGCCAGCGCCCACAGCACCGTGACCAGGCCGGCCGTCATGATCGTCACGAGCACCCAGCCGGGCACGTCGCCGCGGTCCTGCCCGGTGCGGGTCAGGCGCACCTGTGCTGTCACGAACAGCCGCAGCAGCGGCGCCAACGCGTCGAGCGGGGTCATCCTCGTCGTCCTTCCTGGGACCCGCCGCGACGCGGCGGACTTCTGCGGGGCGACGGCCTTGTGGCCGGCGGGGGCGCTCATGACGGCAGGTCGAGAGTGACCAGCCCCGGGTAGAGCGCGAACACGACGGTGACCGGCAGGACCAGGAAGACGACCGGGATCATCATCCCGATCTCCTTGCGCCCACCGGCCTCGAGCAGGGCCCGCTTGCCCGCCTCGCGGACGTCGACGGCCTGGGCCCGCAGCACCTCGGCGAGCGGGGTCCCCCGCTCGACAGCCACCGCCACGCCGTCCACGAAGCGCTGCAGGGCCGGCAGCCCGGTGCGTGCGGAGAGATTCTCCAGCGCCTCGACCAGGGAGGTCCCCGAGCGGGCGTCGGCGAGGGTGCGGGAGAGCTCGCGGGCCAGCTCGCCCCGGCTGATCCGCGCGACCCACTCGAGCGCACCGACGGCGCCCTCGCCGGCGGCGACCGCCAGCGCGAGCATCTCCGCGACGGTCGGGAACTCGGCGAGCATCAGGCGTTCGCGGCGGGCCACCTCCTCGCTGAGCGCCCGGTCGCGCAGCAGGACCCCACCTACCCCGGTCAGCAGGCAGCCGACGACCAGGGCGAGCGGCTGGGCGACCGCCCCGGAGGTGAGCAGCAGCACGCTGAGCGCCATGGCTCCGAGCATCCCGACGGCACCCCAGACCAGCTGCTGGGCACGGAAGTCCTCGAGGGTCAGGGTGCCGCCGGCCTGCTCCAGCCGGCGCCGCACGGAGGCGCCGCCGCCGAGCGCGCGCTCCAGCAGCGCGGCCCCGTCGGAGATCACCGGGCCGAGCAGCCGCTCGAGCGTGGGGAAGGGCGTGCCCGGCCCGCGGGTGAGCAGCCGGCTCGGCGGCGCGGTGTCGCGCAGGTAGGGGGCGAGCCGGTCGTCGAGGCGCGGCCGGCGCACCACCGGCACCCGGGTGAGGACCAGCAGCAGCCCGACGGCCGCGAGCAGGCCCAGCAGCGCGCCGAGCGCGGCGCCGGTCACCGCAGCACCCGCTCTTCCTCGGGCAGCCGCCCGATGCGGAGCATGAGCCGGTAGGCGACGAAGCAGGTGCCGGCCCCGCCGATGAGGACGACCAGCCCGGCGCCGCTGTCGTAGGCGGTGCCGGCCGCCGAGTTGACCGAGAGCAGCGCGAGCACGACCCAGGGCGCGGCGACGGCCAGCCGCGCCGCGTTCACCGTCCAGCCCTGCCGCGTCCGCAGCTCGGCGCGGGTCCGGGCCTCCTCGCGCAGGAAGGCCGAGAGGGTGCGCAGCAGCGCGCCGAGGTCGGAGCCACCGACCTCCCGGGCCATCCGCAGCGACTCGACGATCCGGTCGCCGACCGGGTCGGCCAGGGTCGCCTTGAGCCGGTCGAGGCACTCGCCGAACCGGCCGGTGGCCCGGTAGTCCTCGCCGAAGCGAGCGAAGGCGGGCCGGAGCGGCTCGGGACCGCGGACGCCGAGCTGGGCGAGGGCCTCGGGGAGGGACAGCCCGGCACGCACCGCCGAGGCGAGGTTGTCCACCGCCTCCGGCCACAGCTCGCGCAGCTCGGTGCGGCGACGCCGGGCGCGCGAGGTCACCAGGGCGCGCGGACCCGCCGTGGCGATCAGCCCGAAGGCGAGAGCCAGCGCCCACGACCGGGTCAGCACGAGGGCCAGCAGCGCGGCCACCAGGCCGACGCCGAGCGAGGCCGCCGCGAGCGACCCGGGCGAGACCGACTCGAGCCCGGCCTGGACCAGCACCTCCTGCGCCCGCTCCCGCCGGGAGGGACCGCGCCGGGCCGACGTCGTCGCTCGGGTGGGCTGGAAGGACTGCCAGACCAGGACGAGGCCCAGGCCGAGGAGGAGACCGAGCAGGGCCCCCATCAGGCCACCGCCTCGGCCGGGGCCAGCAGCCGCGGCAGGTCGTAGCCCGCGCGGGCGAAGCGCTCCTGGTGCGGCGGCCACCCTTCGGCCCGGACCAGCCGCTCGTTGCGGGTCACGAAGACGTCCGCGGTCTCCACCACGGACCCCTCGACCCGTCCGGGCACCGCGAGGACCTCGCGCACGCGGCGCCGGCCGTCGGCCGTGGTCTCGGCGTGGACCACCAGGTCGATGCAGGAGGCGACGGTCGGCACGACGAACGCGTGCCCGACGTTCTCGCCGGCGAGCAGGGGCAGGGTGCACATCTTGGTGACCGCCTCGCGCGCGCTGTTGGCGTGCAGCGTGCACATGCCGGGCAGGCCGCTGTTGAGCGCGATCAGGAGGTCCAGGCTCTCCTCCTGCCGCACCTCCCCCACCACGATGCGCGAGGGCCGCATCCGCAGCGCCTCCTTGACCAGGCGGCGCAGCTTGATCTCGCCCGCGCCCTCGAGGTTCGGCTGGCGGCACTGCAGCCCGACGACGTCGGGCAGCGGCACCTTGAGCTCGAAGACCTCTTCACAGGTGACCACCCGCTCGCGCGCGGGGACCGCGGCGGTCAGGCAGTTCAGCAGGGTCGTCTTGCCGGCCTGGGTGCCGCCGGAGACGAGGACGTTGAGACCGCTGGCCACGGCCGCGTCGAGGAACCGGGCGGCCTGCGGAGTGAGCGTGCCGAGGGCCACGAGGTCCTCGAGGTGCGTGGCCTTGACGACGAACTTGCGGATGTTGACGGCCCAGTGCTGCCGGGTCGGATAGCGGTGCAATCGCAGCCTGGCATCCACCTGGCACTCTGGGTCTGCAGTGTTCGTGCCGCTGCCAGTCCCGGTTAGCCGGGTCATGCCTGGCGGTGCCGTTACCCACATCTTTGAGCGACGGCCACGCCACCCAGCACGGCCCATATCCGTTGCCCCCGCTGCCGGGTCGGGACCAACGGATCCAGCCTGTCCCGGTCACCGACCTACCCGCCGACCGCGCGCTACGGTCCCCCGAATCTTCCGGTCCGCTTGGAAGGGTGCAGAAATAGTTGACAGGGTGACGAGATACTTGCACGTTCGAGGCGTGGATCTGTCCCATCCCCTGGCGGCGCTAGCCCCGAGCCTGGACTCGGCCGTGCTCGAGGTGCTCGCAGACACCGAACGCGGGCTAAGCGCGAGCCGAATCGCTCGCCTGGCCCCGCGCGGGACTCGGGCCGGACACGCGCACGTGTTGGACCGGCTGGTGGCGCAAGGGCTCGTGCTCGCCGACGAGGCCAACCAGGGCTACCTGTACCGGCTGAACCGCCAGCACGTGCTGGCCCCCGCGGTGCTCGCGGCCGCCGGGGCGCGCCGTTCCATCCTCGAGCGGCTCGCCGAGGCCGCCCGGCAGCTGTCGCCTCTGCCCCCGCACGTGAGCGTGTTCGGGTCCTTCGCCCGTGGGGAGGCCGGCCCGGACAGCGACATCGACATGCTGATCGTCGGCGACGGCGGGGTGGAGCCGGACGACACCGCCGAGGGCCTGCGAGACTTGGAGGACCAGGTCATGGCCTGGACGGGAAACCGCTGCCACGCCGTGCACATCGAAGAGGACCACTTGCGCGCGCTCGTTCGCAGGCGGGAGCCGATCGTCGACACGTGGCTCAGGGACGAGGTGCTGGTACTCGGCCGGCCGTTGCACCAGCTGCTGATTGCACCCACGTCCTCTGCCCACTCGCGACCCGCCCGCGTCGGCCGGTGAGCCCGAAGAAGCCGCCCGCCCATCCCAGTGGCCCGGCGAAGGCCGCGACGACAGCCCGCTGCTGACCGCCCCGCCCCTGCCGAGCTGGCCGAACTCCGCGAGGCGATCACCCGGCGGCTGTCCCTGCCCGCCGAGGGACGTACCCGCCGCCTGCTGACCACGGTGCTGATGCCCGCGGAGTGACGCGCCGGACATGACGGCTCCTCGGTAGGCGCGCACTGGCCGGCCAGCAGCCGACCCGGCGGCTGCTGGAGGCGGCGGCGAGACCACAGCTCACCACGAGGCGGGGCAGGACCAGACAGCCCCTCCCATCGCGACGTAGATCCGCGTCGCTGACGGGCTCCGGATTGGCCGGCCAGAGCGACTAGGACGTGACGGCCGTGGACAGCGATGCCTCGGCAGCAACGCCAGTAGGGGCGCCAACTAGGCGCCGCCGCCATCGGCCAAGAAGAGCCATCCAGTGCGCCGTCCGGCCGCCTATCGACTTGCTCGACCCGGCGACTGCCCATCCTCCCCGGCGCCAGACGGTCCCTGGTCGCAAGCGGCACCCAACAGGCCAGGAGGACATGATGTTCCGCTTCCCGCACCCGCAGACCAGCGACGCCGTCGCCGTCGCCGTCGCCGACCAGGTGGTCGCCGCCGCCCTGCCGACGACCTTCCCCGCGCTCGTGCGTACCTTCGACGATCTCCGCCGAGAGGTCGGCCTGCCGATCAACTGCTGCATCCTCGCCTCGTACACCATTCAGGGAGCGCTGGAGCGCCTGGGCTACCGTTCCGAGGTCTGCGCGGTCGACCTCAACGCGGCCAATCCCGCCGCCCACCGCTACGCGATGAGCGGCTGTATCGGTCCGCAGCCGTCCGACGCGTTCACCGTCGGCACCGCCGGCACCGACTCCGTCATTGAAGACCAGTGGGACGGGCACGCGGTGGTGCTGGCGTCAGCCCGCACCGACGGCCGGTCGCGACGCTGGCTGCTCGACCCCACCTTGCCGCAGATCAGCCGGCCGGAGAAGAACCTGCACCTCATGCCGCTCATCACCCAGGCCACAGGCGGCTTCCTCGCAGCTGCTGAGCCGCAGATCGCCACCGACGGGCAGGGAACGGTCGTGGCCTACATCCGCCGCCCGGATATGACCGGCCATCGCAACCACGACCCGGCGGACCGCAGCACTCTCACCCCGTGGCTGGTTGACGAGCTTTACGCCCGGGTGACTGCTTGCACCTCCGACGACGCCCGCGCCGCCTAGCGCACGAAGACCCGTCACGACTCGGCCGCGCGATCCTCTTGCATCTCAGCGTTGAGGGGCACACCAGTCCTACGCACACCCGGCGGACGGCGAGCTCTTGCGGGCGCTGCGTTCCTACCATCGACTCGTCGCAGGTTCGACCTTCCGGGGTCGCCCTGTGCCAGTCGTGGCGCTGGACGAGTCCTTCATGTTGCAGTGGGTGACCGCTCCAGATGACCGAGACCGCCGTGAGGAACCAGGAGATCATGTCCAGCTCCGGTCCCGACCGCAGCACCAGGAAGGGCGACATCATCAGCCGGACCACCTCCCTGGAGGCCGGCGGGACCGACACGGCACCGGGCGCGTAGGCGGGTCGAGTCTGGCCAGGATCTGGTCAGGCTCGACTGCGAGGAAGCGCTGACCGCCCACCCAGCAGGTCCACAGGGCCGCTCCGATGCGGCGACGACGGCGTGGAGGATGCCGGGCGCTGGGCCGCGGTGCCGCGTGCCTGTAGGACGCGCGCAACGGCGGCCTGTCGGCGCAACGTCGCCTCTCCCTTCCGCCGGACCGACCGGCTGAGTGGCCTCACGCTTCCCTGCCCCGCCGGACAGCTGATGCCGGCGGTGTGCAAGGCCGGGCCCGGTTCGCGTGCAACAACGTGCAGCCGCGGGTGGCGCTGAGCCCCCGGGCTGGCGTTCGGCAGTTTCGTCACTACCCCACCTGGGCCGAGGCCACGGGGTCGAGCTGCGTGTCGGGTCGGCTGGGACGACAAGCAGCCGGTGTTCCGGCCTCTCCGCCACGCCTGGCGCGTCGAGGTCGCCCACGGCCGGCTCAGCCGGGCACGTCGCCTGGCCAAGTCCTTCGAGAACACCACCGCCTCGGCCACCGGACGGCTCCAGGTCGCCTGCATCGCGACCACCTTGCAACGCCGTCAGCCGTGACACCCAGGCAGCGGCAGCTTCCCGCAGCTACCTGAGCCGTCCACGTGCTCGCTCAGCGAGCAGACGTGGAAGCTGCCGTTAGGTTGTTGGCTGCAGGTCAAGCAGGTACGTGACGTAGTCATCGCCCGTGTCGTCGGCCCAGCGGTGCATCCGTTCGATGTCATCGACGCGAAGGACTCTGCCGACACTGCGTTCTCTTTCCCGCCCTGGCACGGGGACCAGGGTGCGGTGCTGGAGCTGGAGCTGCCGGACGTCCCAGTCGCGACGGATGTCGATGACGCCGAACCTCTCGTCGGTCTCGTAGGCGGCCAGCACCTCCAGCCTGCACAATGCCGTGACCCGGGTTCCTCGTGCGGGCACGAAGAAGGCGGGCGAGAACCGCTCCAGCACGTCGTCTTGCGGCGAGCTGCCGGGCACGCGACGGAAGCTGCGGGGTTCGGCGAGGACTCCGAAGTCGCCGACCCGGAGCAGCATGCGGCTCGGCTCCCGGCCCCACTCGACGGTGCCGCTGAGCGCATAGTGGGGGGCTCGGTCGCCCGACGGGTCGGGCCCGGCGAGCTCGAGGCAGCGTTCGGATTCCTGTGATTCCTCGATGCTCCAGCACGCGGCACGCAGCCCGTGGTCGCGCAGAACACTACCGACGTGAAGTTCAGGGATCTCGCCGTCTTGCACGATCCAGTTCTCCAGGTGCACCCACACGCCGTCAGTGTGCCGGTCAACCCGCAAGCCTGCAGTTGGACATCGGCGGCGCGGTTAGCCCAGGTAGAGGTGCCCCAGCCAGCCTGGGAGTTGAACCAGACTCTCTACACCTCTCATCGAAATGGGACACACCCAGTGAGAGCGGCGCCCCTTCGGTGCGTTCCGTTCCTGGATGGCGGCCACGCACGGGATGATGCGGCGGTGAAGACGCTGCGCCGCTGGCGCGCCGCTGGCGGCTACGACTGGTGGGAACGGCACACCGACATCCCCCTCACCCTGCTCGCGGTCGTGTTCGTCGTCGTGCTTGTGCTGCCGCTGGCCCACCCGCTCACACCGGCCGAGGCCCGGGTGCTTCAGGTAGCGAACGCGGTCATCTGGTTCGGGTTCGCCGTGGACTATCTGGCCCGGCTGTACCTGGCGCCCGCGCGGTGGCCGTTCGTGCGCCGGCACCCGCTGGACCTGCTCGTCGTGGTCGTCCCGTTCCTGCGGCCGCTGCGCCTGGCCCGACTGGCCCGGCTGCTGCGCCTGGTCCGCGTCTACGCCCTGGTGGTGTCCGCGACCAGGCGGGCCGGCGGGCGCGCGGTGCGGCAGGTGACCGTGTTCGTCGCCCTGGTCTCGGCGCTCATCCTGGCCACCACCGCGGTCATCGTGTACGACGCCGAGCGCCGCGGCGGCGGGAACATCCGCAGCCTGGGCGATGCGTTCTGGTGGGCGCTGGCCACGGTCACCACGGTCGGCTACGGGGACCGGTTCCCGGTGACCACGACCGGGCGGGTCGCCGCCGGGGTGCTGATGCTCACCGGGATCGCGCTGGCCGGCGTGCTGACCGCGAGCGTGGCCGCCTGGTTCGTCAACGTGGTCGGCCAGCCGGCCCAGGCCGCACTCGAGCAGGAGGTCGCCGACGACCAGGACGCCACCGCGCAGCAGGCCGCAGCGGCCGCGGCGCTGGCCGCGCAGGTGCAGGCGCTGACCGGGACGGTGGAGGCCCTGCGCGCCGAACTTGCCACGATCCGCCAGCACCTTCTAACCCCGGGCTCTGTGGGCGACCTGGCGGCTGCGACGGGTGGGACCTCCAACGGACAGGCACCGCACCCGGAGCCAGGCTGACCCCCGCCTGTGGCACGCGCCCCTGATCGGCCGTCCGTCGGACAGAGCTTCTTGGAGATGTTCGCCTAGTCGATTGCGCTACACCTGGGCGCGCGCACGGTGCCCTCCCGTCAGGCCACACCAGCCAGGGAGAACACCGTGAACACGAACAGCAACTCGTACCTCGCCAACCTGCGCGCCCAGCAGCCGAGCAGACCCACCTCCGGTGCGACTACGAAGACGACGCATGGCAAGGACGCTGCCCTGGAGCTGCTGCGCAAGAGCAGCAAGCCCGGAGAGGACAACTGCTCCTTCGAGGTGCAGGCGGCGGGGACGGCCAAGATCTTCGAGCGGGAGGGCTACCACTACGACCCCCGGCCGATCGAGGAGGGCGGCAGCCGGCTCCGGCAGGTCGTCTCCGGGTGGAAGAAGAGCGCCAACCGGCAGAAGATCAAGGAGCTGATCTCCGTCGCCACCTCCGGCCGCTACAAGGCCGTGGTCGTGTACAAGCTGGACCGGATCGGTCGTCGCGTTTCCGAGGTCTCCGAGTACTTCGAGCAGCTGGCCGAGCACAACGTCCTGCTCATCAGCGCCTGCGAGGGCACGTTCGACCTGTCCGATCCCATGCAGATGCAGTTCGCCCTGTTCCTTGCAGTTCAGGCTCAGGGCGAGAGCGCCAACACTTCCGTTCGGGTCAGCAGGGACCGTGCTGCGCGCAAGCAGAAGGGCGCCTGGCTCGGAGGGCCGCCGCCGTTCGGCTGGGAGGTCGACTTCACCCTCGTCAACGGCGAGCGGGTCTACAACAAGACGAAGGAGGACACCAAGCGGCTGCGCCTTCACCCAGCGGAGAAGGACATCCTGCTCATGGTGATCGACTGGGTCATGACCGACCGCATGAGCGTCATTTCTGCCGTTCGCAAGGCCAACGAGCAGGGCTTCCGGAATCGCCGCGGGGAGGAGTTCCGCTACAACCACATGCGCGCGCTCCTGCGCAACCCCGTCCTGTTCGGCGGAGTGCCGCAGATCGACTACGACTCCGCGACCGGGCACGCCATCGAGCGGTCGATGCGGCCGGCGCTCGACGCGGACGGGAATCCGCACATCATCAACGAGCCCCTGATCAGCTACGAGCAGTTCGTGCACCTGCAGACCCTCATCGCCCAGCAGGCCACCTGGGTCGCGAACCGATCCGGCCAGGCCCCCCTTCTCTCCAGCCTCATCGTGTGCGGGTCCGGTCCCCTCGCCGCCGACGGCAGCAGGATGAGCACCTCCTGCGGGCAGCGCATGTATGGCTCCGGCGAGCCGCATGCCACCAGCAGCTACGCGTGCCGGGTCTCGTCCCAGAACCGTCAGCGGTGCGCCGGCAACACGATCACGCAGGTCGCGGTCGAGAACTGGGTCATCGCCGTCTTCCTGCAGCTGCTCGCCCAGCCCGACTTCGCCGCCCGCCACGCCGAGCTGGTGACGCAGGCGCTGAGCAAGCAGGAGACCCGGGCCGCGGACCACCTCGCCGAGCTGCGCCGGCACCAGGCCGAGCTGAAGGACCTGGAGGAGCGTGGGAAGTCGTCCAGCGGGCGGGCCCTGCACCTGGTGCTCGACGCCATCGAGACGACCGAGGCGAGGATCACGGAGCTTCAGGAGCTGCTGGCGCAGGACAGCATCGCCCCCGAGAGCCTGCAGCCGTTCGTCAACATGGACCCCGAGCACGTCTGGGCTACCGCGAGCCACGGCCAGCGCGCCGCCTGGCTGGCGACCGTGTTCTCCCGGGTGGAGATCCTGCCCGCCGCCACCGGCCCCGGTGCCCAGAAGGGCGGCTTCGGCTCCCGCGGCCTGGACCCGCGCCGCATCCGGATCTACACCCACCACGATCCCAGCAACCCCATCGTCGCCCCTGATGACTACCAGCCGGCCGTTCCGGACCTCGGCGGCGCGATCGACTGTCCGGACTGCGGGAAGGAGCAGAAGAACTGGGCCGGGCTGGCGGCGCACCGGCGCTGGAGTCACGGAGTCGTGTCCAAGTCGAAGGCTGCCCGCGGCGAGAGCGCGACCGAGTTCCGCTGCTACGAGAAGGGCTGCGACGCCGTCTTCTACGTCGAGGTGCCGCTGCGGAACCACCTCTGGTACGAGCACGGCATCACCAAGAACTACCCCTGTCCCCAGTGCCAGCGGGTCTTCGCCCTTCCTGCGCACCTGGGCCGCCACATGGTGGCGCACCGCGAGGAGAAGGACGCCTGCGAGCTCTGCGGCAAGGTCGTGAAGCTGGGCGGCCTGCGCCTCCACAAGGTCCGCGCTCACGGTCCGACCCCCGGCAAGCGCTAGCCGGGGCCTCCCCCATGCCGTCGACCCGATGGGTCGACGGCATGGGGGCGTTCTGGCACAACGGGGCTAGGAAGTGCAAACGCCAGCAGGGTCGAGCCGACCACGGTGATTGCCTATGCCGCCGACAGCCGCACCGTAGGGGTCATGGAGATCTTGGAGTACAACGGGAAGGGTGCCCCGGCGCCCCTGGAGTCGCTGTCCCTGGCTCGGAAGCTGGTTGCCGCGGAGGAGTTCCTTCCCGCCCACCTCATGTTGGCCGTGGGCGCGGCCCTGCTGCGGGCGAGCAATGGGGCATTTACCGCGGTGGACTCGTACCCGGGGCGTCGTGGGAATCCGGCGCTTCGCCGTCAGGCCTTCGAGGACCAGGAGCAGGCCCGGGAACTGCTGCAGCTCGTGCACGAGCGCTGGTGGCTGCTGCAGGACTGGCGTCCCGATGCCGCGGCGCGGGCGCGAAGCAGAGCGCTCGCGGAGGCGATGTCGCCAGCCAGACAGGCGGAGAGCCTGCCCGACCTGGGGGCGCAGCAGCTGGACGTGCTGGCCACGCTGGCCCCGACCTTCCCGGGGTCCGCAACGGAGCTTGCCCTGGTGGCCGAACAGACGATCCCGCAAGACCAGCCCCTGCAGCTCGATGACTGGCGCCGCTGGGCTCGGCGCCTGCGGTGGGAGAGGGCCGTGAACACCGCGTGCGACATGGCGAGCAACCGCGAGGAGGACGCGGACGTTGCCGAGCGGACGCTGCGCCGGGCGCTGGACTGCGCCAAGAAGGCCAAGCATGACCGCCTCACGTCCCTGGCAGAGGCCTCCGAGCTTCGAGTCGCGGAGTCGGCGCACCGGCAGGCCCTGGCCCTGCAGGATGAGCAACTGAAGGCCTATGAGCTGGCGGTGGACAGCGGTGTGCATCCGTCCGAGGCGCTTAGGCAGGCTCCGACTGCGGGCTGAGCGCGGTCAGACCGGACCGCGGCACCCCGGCAGAGTCGGGGCGCCGCGGTCACGCTCGGCAAGAGCCTATCCCCCGTCAGGGGGATTGTGGTGCCGCCGTCTGCGGCCGGTCCCCCTGGCTGTCCCCGTCCGCTCCCGCCAAGCGCGAACGGCCTCAGCCCGGGACATGGTCGGCGGGTAGAACAGGCAGGTGCGCCGACGGTTGCCGGCCCAGACGCGGGTGTGCCGGATCCTGGTGGGGCCCCGCGAATCCCGCTCCCGGGTGGCACCATCACGACGGACCGTCGCGGTCGGCGTCCCGTGATGGCCCAGTGGGATGCCCACCGTGGGGGCCAGTGCCACGATCTCGGTGGTCAGCAGCGGTCCTCGCTGACGCACCAGGCGGACTATGCGCTCGTGCAAGCTGCCACCCGTCGGAGTGCCGCTAACCCCGTGGAGCCACCGGCCACGGATCAGCCGGACGACCTGATCGACCAGAAGCAGCCCGAACGCCACCTGGTGCCGGCTCAGTCGGCGCGCTGCCGTCGGGCAGCCGCTAACCGTGTTGAGCAGTTCGAACTCCCCGAAGAGCGTCCGGATCAGATGACATTCACAGAATCGAACAAGGTCCGGGCTCAGTTGGCGGCCAGGGCGGCGAATCAGGATAGCCAGGCTGGGGTCGAGCCGGCCCCGCTGCGTCGCCCACTGGCGCAATGACGTGCCAGCACGGACCGACCGCAGCAGCGCAGCCGACATACCGACGTAGAAGCCGGGGCCGGTCGAGGTCCGGTCACCAGCGGGTTCAGCCGGCGCCGAATACGTGGACCCGTACAGCAGGTACAGGTCAGCCTCGTGCGCGGCCCGGCGAAGCAGATCAGCGGTCCCCATCCCGTCCAGGGCCATCACGGTGACGCGTAGCCCACCGCTGAGCCACACGGTTCTAGTCTGTCCCGGTCTCATCCCAGTTCCTCTCGGACCCACCCCCACGGGCAGGTCAGCGCATCGGTTCCGGTCTCACCGGCGGCGAGACCGGAACCAGGCTGAGGGACGGCGCGGACAGCAAACGATCTTCCTACCGCTTGCACACCTGGCCCATCTCGTCGCGCGGCACAGAGGGACCAGGAGCGCGGCCTCTGGCAGCGCAGGCACGCCGTGACCAGCCGAGACGATCTCGCGCCACTGACCACTCCCCACGCCGGCACGGCCTGTGGCCCGTCATCAAGCCGCCCTTGCCGTCCAGTGCTCGGACCGCCCGGCGTACTCCACTGCTCTCGGCCGCGAAGATTCAGCGACCAGAGCAAGTTCCGTCGCGGAACGGGTCGGCCCCAGCAGCGGGCTGGAGGGGATTGCCGATGCGGCGAGACCGCGCACAGTTCGGGTCGTCAGACCAGAACAGCAAGGAGTTCACCATGACCAGTTCCACCCGCAGCGCCGAGCCGTTCAACCGCAACTCGGCCCAGCTCCAGGACAACGACGCCGTCAGCACGCGCCCGGCCGTCCCCGGCAGCGGGAACAACCTCTCTGGCCCTGCTGGGGCCGTCCACCTTCCTGACTCCGACCCCAGCGGCCCCACCCGGAGCAGGCAGGCGGCTGACTGCGACACGCTGTGGCCGACGCTGCGCAGCAGCGGTCTACTCGTCGCACCCGACCCCGATCCGGCCGATGTCCTCATCCTGCATGCGCAGGTGGTTATCCGAGAGGCGGTGCGGGCGCAGATGCTGACCAAGCTCCGGCGGGGGAAGGCCCTGAAGAAGGCCCATCTGGAGCGTCGTCTGTGGGCTGAGCAGAGGAACAGCCCTTACGAGCCGGTGGCGCGAGGGCGCGGCAGGACCTGACCCACCCCTGCTGGTCATGTGCGGGACCGAGGGACCATCTGCGGTGACGGCGGCCACGACCGGCCACCGCTGCCACCTCGTAAGACCAGCTGGCTCGACCGGTGCCTATCGCAGCACGTACGACGGCCGGTCACGGCGGCCGGTCGCGGCCGCTTGGCTCATCCGTCTCCGAGCTGGCGCTCTGGGCCACTGCGCGCCCCGGTGCGGGCAGGTGCAGGCCGACGGTGAACAGTCGGCCGCGCCGGCCGCTGCTGATCAGCGAACCCAGCGCGCCCATCCCCTGCGCCCGGCCCCACCCGCGCCGCTCCCACAGCACCCGGCCGGTTTCCGGGTCGGACAGGGTCAGCGAGCCGATGTCGCCGCCGGCTGCGAGCACAGCCCGCCCGACAGCGTGCGCGTCGGCCTCGTCGGGCAGCGTCTCGCGGGTAGCGAACACGATCACCGCCTCGTCCTGACGGGGTCCCCGTTTGCCAGCGAACCAGACCCATCCGGCCCGCTTGAGCTCCCGCAAAAACCGGTTGAGGGCGCTGTGGACCCGCTCAGTGCCGGCCGGCCGGTCGCAGACGAGCCGATGCAGATCGCTGGGGTCCACGGCGCACCCGGCATGCTGCTCGAGCGCGTCGAGGACCCGCAGGCGCCACAGTGCCGGAGCGAGCGGCAGGTACTCCTCGCCGTCTCCGGGTTCCTGGTCGATGACGGGCGGCAGCGGCCCGTGCTCAGCCTCGTGCTGGGTGCGGCGCTGCGTCCATTCGCCGACGCTAACCTGGTGGCGGTCCAGAGCGGCCTGCGCCCGAGCAGACTGCTCCCGGCACCAGGCGCGGTGCCGAGCACGGGCTGCTGCCTCGGCCCCGTGGCGCTGCCGCGCGCGCACCATCATGGCGCGCATCCCCGGCAGTTCGATGACTCCCTGCACGCTGCGGGCTTCCTCGAGCGGGCACCAGATCACCTCGACCTGGTGCGTCGCGGTAGGGGCGTCCACGGCTTCCCAGGCCAGGTACTGCTCCACGTCGTGCCCGGTGCCCAACCCGACGCGGTCGCGTTCGGGGTCGATGAGCAGCAGCGGGTGTCGACGGGCGAGCACATGCGGGAACAGCGGCACCAAGACCCGGTACCGTTCCTGGTCGCCTGCAGAGTCCTGCACCCATGCCGGTCCCCGGTCGTACCGGTGGCCGCCGAACAGCCAAACGTCGCGGATGCCGGCCTCGGCGTACCGCTCGTGCCGGCGGGTCCACTCCTGTGGAGTAAGAGCGGCGAACTGCACCTCGTACGCGACCTGGGTGCCGGCGGATAGCTCGACCAGCACGTCCGGGCGCTGCCCGTCCTCGACGTCTCGGGTGTCCGGGTAGACCTGGGCATCAGGGTGGCGACGACGCAGCCAGTCGGCGAGCAGGTGCTTCGCGGTGTGGTGCGCCAGAGTCTCGGGCCCGTGGCCGCCGCCTTCCGCGCGCAGGTGAGCGAAGTGGTCTCGGCGGCTGCCCGCTCGGGTTGTCAGACGCGGGTCGGCACAGCCGTCGATCGGGCAGACCAGGTGCCCGGCTCGAGCGTCTGCTCGCAGGTCGTTCGCCTGCCCCGCGTGCAGCCTGACTAGCGGCGCTCCGCTCGGAAGGCGCAGGTCCCGCGCGTACACCTGGATCGGTCGTCGACCTGCCGGTTGACCGGGATGACGTTCAGGCAGCGGTCCACTCATGCTGGCCACGGGCCAGGTCGGGGGCCAGCACAAGGGGCGGCAACGGCGGGCAGCAGCTGGAGCTCGCCCATGTGCCGACCGTTGCTCGGCATCGTCTCCCCCGCCCGCCTAGCTCCCCGAGGGGCACCACGATGCCCGACTGGGG
Organism: Motilibacteraceae bacterium; assembly: GCA_051953655.1. Lineage (GTDB taxonomy): Bacteria > Actinomycetota > Actinomycetes > Motilibacterales > Motilibacteraceae > JBQCHF01. Next base: position 9,388 of record JBQCIO010000020.1, on the reverse strand, counting down.
GTTCCGCGTACCCCAGCCCGCGCTCGGCCCCACCCGATCGGGTCAGTCTCCACAACCGGCTGTCGGCGGACGTCATCAGCAGTCGGAGGTGGAAGCAGCGAGGACCCGGGTGTTTGCCGGTCGCAGGCGCCCGTGACTAGGTCAGTGACAACCGCGCGAACTTCCACACGGTGCCGGTGGTGCCCTCTGCCAGCCCCTCCGCTCACCGCCCGATCGGTGCCGATGACCTCCTCGGCCTGGCGCGACTGATCACCGCTCGCCCCGACCGCATCCGTGTGGCCCGGCGGGCCGACGGAATCGTCACCAACTCCTACCGTGAGCGCCCCTGGGACGGGCGGAGCACACCTGACCTGCCCTACTACGTCTACCTGGCCCGCGACGGGTCCTACTTTCGGCTGGCATTCGACCTCGACGCCGCCCGCGGCGACGTGGGCGCTGACGCCGCAACCCTGCGCCAGCTGCTGACCCAGGCCGGGATCACCTTCATCGAGGCCGTGTCTGGACCGGAGGGCGGGCGACACCTCATCGCCACCTTCCGCGAGCCGCTGCCCGCTGCGCTAGTCGGCGAGCTGGCCACGCATCTGGCCCGGGTGCAGCTGCCCACCCTGGACCCCACCTGCTTGTGCAACCCGACCACCGGCGGCATCCGGCCACCCGGTGCCCCCCACCGCAACGGCGGGGCCAGCAGCCTGATCACACCGCCCACGGTGGCGGCCGCAACCCTGGCCGCAGGAAACGGCCGGAAGGCCTTCAACCGGCTGATCCGCCTAGCCGGCGTCGTGTCACACGATGAACGGGGCCGCCCCAAGCGGGCGGCCAGTCGGCAAGGAGTGCTGGCGCCGCGTATGGAACGGCTGCAGCGCTACGGCGACCTCAACGGCGAGTACCGCGACCGGTCGAGGCTGGCGGCTGCCATCACGATGGCCTACGTCGACGCCGGTCTGCCCGTCGGACAGTTCCGCGCCGCCGCCCTGGACCCGTCCTGCCGGGGGCTGGACCATCTGCATCGGGTGCGCATCGGGCCCGGGCGGTACCGCACCCGCACCGAGCCGGAGATCCTGGCTGCCGCCGAGCGGATGTGGCGCGGCCGCGTCAGGTTCGCCGAGCGTCACCCCCCGGTCGGCCGCCCAAGCCCGGACCCGTCGCAGGAGCAGCTCGTCGAGGCCGTCCTCGCGGCTGCCGCCGAGGCGGCCGGGCGCTGGGGCGGTCAAGGCGGGCGCAGCGACCGAGCGGTCCTCGACGCCTTCCTCGACGACGTGGTCCGTTGGCACCGGACTGACGTGCCAGCCAGCGTCCGTCGACTCTCCGAACGCAGCGGCATCAGCCGGTCCGCCGTCGCCAGAGCGCTGCGCCGGCTTGTCCGCGACGGATGGCTGGTGCCTTGCACGCCGACATCGGGACCTCTGGCCGCGACCTACCGGCCCGCCGTCCCGGCGACCGGGCCGGCATCGCCGCCCAGGCAGACCTCCCGTGATACCGGAGCGTCGGGACGTAGGTGGGTCACTAGCCCGGCGCCCCCCAGCACAAGCACGCTCACCGACACCATCACCATCCAGTCCCACGACGTCTTCACCGCCGAGGGCCTGGGCCGCTACGCCGCCGCCGTCTTCGCAGCCCTCACCCAGGCCGCTGACACTCCCGCCGGGCTCGCCGCGCGCACCGGCCTGTCCCTGCGCACCGTCGTCCGCCACCTCAACAAGCTCGCCGCGGCCGGCTTGACCACCTCAGCCGGTCCCGTCTGGCGGGCCCACGAGTGGACGGCGCTGCATGACGCCGCGGCCAAGCTCGGCGTCAGGGGCGCGGCGACGCGCCGGGCCGAGATGCACGCGGCCGAGCGCTTCACCTACCGCTGGTACCTGGCCGACTTCGCCGCCCGGCACGGATGGACCCAGGAGCGCGGACTTTGGCAGCCTGGCAGGCACACTCTGACCACCCCGGACCATCGCCCAGCCCCATCGGTCCCCTTCCCCCGCCATCACGGCCGGAGCAACATCACCCGGGCGCTGAACCTGGTGCTCGCGGGGCACGGCCCTGCCCCCGAGAGCCTCCTGGCCACCCAGCCGCCACCCGCCGGGCGCGCGGCCGCCTGAGCCCGGCCACGTTTACACGGCCGTTGGCGGGTTCGCTCCGGGCTACCTGGCCTCCCCAGCGGCGTCCAGGCGTGCACCCCCCCTCCCAGCAACAGCGCGAGCTGCTGCCGCTGCAGTGGACCCTCGCGGGAAGACTTCCGGGTCTTTGTGCGAGGGGTTTCGTGCTGTCCGCGGGGCTTTGGCGCTGGCCCCGTCATGGACGACGGCGGCTCGGCCTGGCACCGTGACCGCGTGGCGCGCGTGGACCCCGACGACGAGTCGGTCGAGCGCTACGTCGTGCAGCGATACCGGTTCGACCCGCAGCGGCGCGAGCGCAGGAACGTCACCGAGGTGGCCTTCGACGACGTCGAGGAGTTCGAGACCTACCTTCGCGAGGCGGCTGCTCGTCTGGAGGCGGAGAAGGTTGCCGGCACGGCCGAGTCGGTCGAGAGCTACAGCGGGCACCATCGCGCCCCGGGCCACCGGGAGGCGATGCGGCGTCGGCGTCTGGGCCTGGCGCCCGAGCTCACGATCGTGTGGGTGAGCCGCATCGACGGGGCAAGCGACCGGTGGACAGCGGCGCGCGATCGCCGGGAGGTCACCGGTACCGAGGACGAGGTGGTGGCGTGGGCGCGCCAGCAGCGCGCCGACCTGCGCTTGATCCTGGGACACCACGGGTGGGGAGTGCTGCAGGACGGCGAGCCGGAGCAGGAGAACCAGTAGCCGTACGCTCGCTGGAGCGGTCTGGATACAGGGGGGTTCGTGATCGACGCGGTGGTCCGGGAATGGCACGACGACCTGGGGTGGGGCGTCGTGGACGCGGAGCAGACGCCGGGGGGGCTGCTGGGTGCACTTCTCGGTGATCGAGGGGGAGGGGTACGCCTCGCTCTCGGATGTGGACGTGGTGCTGCTGGACTACGAGCCGGCCCGGCAGGACGGCTACGCCTATCGGGCGGTGCGCGTCCTCGTGCCTCTGCGCGCGCCGGGTGCCGGCACTGCCGTCGAGGCTCCCTCGGCCGCCTACCGCAGCACCCTGCACGTGGAGTGGGACCAGCCATAGCCCGCGCGGGAGGCCCGTGACGCCTGGGGCGGGCAGCAGTGGCACGACGGAAGGAGGACGGGAATGGGGGAGCTGGACCTAATCACGCTCGGCAGCGTCGACATCGAGCCGGCGTTGCTGGAGGGCCCCGGCGTTCCGCTGGCCGAGCTGCCGGTGCCCGACGACGTCGACGACACCCTCCTTCCGGAAGACCGGGTGGAGCTGCCGGTCGAGGGCTGGCGGCGAGTTCACGATGTCAGGCCCGGGCACGACCGCTGGATCCAGACCACCTTCGCCGCGCCCCGGGACGGCGGTTGGTCTCTGCTCTGTCTCGTCGTCCGAGCCGACGGCCGGAGCATCCTCAGCGGCGACCCGGGCCCGGTAGTTTCCCGGCCCGGCCGTCCTGCCCGACGCGCGGGCCTCGCGCTGCGGTGGCGACCCGATCGCGCGCTGGCCGCCCTCGCCGGCGACCCGGTGACTCTCACCATCACCCTCACGAACGAGACCGACCGCTCGTGGACGGCTGACCCGCGGGACAGCGGCTTCGTACACGCCGGCCTGCTGGCTGCCGACGGGACGGCGCTCCACCAGGGCTGGTTCGCCCACGCGCCGTTGCGTCACCAGCTTGAGGACCTCGGCCCGCACCGGTCGATGGAGCTGCCGGTGCACGTCAACGACGGCGAGTTCGACGTCCCAGCCGGCTCCTACGGGGTGGTCGCCTGGCTGCCGTCACTGAACCTGCGCTCGGACGAGCTCGAGCTCACCCTGCCGATCCGGCCGAAGTGACCAGCGAAGCGAAGCCTGCTCCCAGGTGGCTCCTCGGGGTCGTGGCCTTGCGCCGTCCCCTCGCCGGGCAGCTCATGCCGGCGGTGTGCAAGGCCCTGCCCAGTTCGCGTGCAACGACGTGGAGCCGCGGGTGCTGGTGAGCCCCCGACCTGGCGTTCCGCAGTTTCGTCACTACCCCGCGACCGGTCCACGTCACCCGGTGGGGTACATCCGCCGACAGTCGCCCGTCTCGGCGGGTGACTACCGAGTCTGCACGGCAGGGACGGTAACCCCCGGCACCCACTACAACGAGGAGTCCTGCCATGTGTAGCAACAGCGACAGCACCGAGGCGACGACCGCCAACGCAGCGGAGGTCCCCGAGTTCGCCATCCCGTTCCCCGACCGTGGCATCCCGGAGTGCGAAGCTGCGGCTCGTGGCAACGGGACGACCCAGTCCTCCGCTGGCGGTGGGGCCGATGACGCCGCCGTCAGCCATACCCCGGGGAGGCGGACGGTCATGTTCTGGGAGACGCTGGCCCGCCTGGACGCCGTCGTGGACGGCCTCTGCCCTCTGCCCTGACAACCCCAACGGCACCGTCCGCTGACGTGCGAATTCGCGCAGTCGGGCCGAGGCGGTAGGCAGGGCACCGGGCCCGGGCGTTTGGAGCACAACCGGCGGCCCAGGGCGCTCCGGTCTGACCTCGGCCCTTTGGGGGCGGTGCGCTCTCCCCACCGCCTGCCCCTGGCCCCGTTCCGCGCACACTGACCCGGCCGTCCGATGAAGGCGTCTGTGGTCCATTACACGGGGCTCCCACCAGCGACTTCGAGCACGCGACGGCGCATACGGGACCGCCAGCCGGCGCGACGGCGCGTCCGGCGAGGACGTGCCCTGCGGGTCCGAAGACGTGGCCAGGCTGGCGCCGGCCGGTTGCCCTACCGTTCGGTCGGGGCCTCTGGACCGCGCTCGCGATCGGGCGGGCGGCTCCGGGCAGGGGGCTTCGCGGGCGAGGGGGACGGTGCCGTCACCGGAGTGCCGATGTCGGCACTGCCGCGTCAACAGGGCGCGGGCGCGGGTCGTCGAAGAGGGCGGGGAGCAGTCTCAGATGGTTCAGAACATGTCGATGAGCACGGATACACGCGGTCAGTGGGTGAAGCGCGCACTTGGCACGGTCCTGGCCGGGCCGCGCCCGGCGCTGCCGCAGCCACCGAGCCCGGCGTGCGGCTACACCAGCCTCGCCGTGGTGCCACCAGGTAAGGGGCAGCACATGCAGCAGCTTGCCGGCCCCTCACCGGAGGAGGAGAAGCGGTGGAAGCGTCAATGGTGGACGTGGCGCGGCCTGCAGATCGCCGCGGTCTTGGGAGTTCTATGCCTGCGCGCCTCGCTCGCACCGCCACGAGGTCCGGCCTGGCCGATTGCCCTGTACATCGTGGCCTTCGCGGCCTGCGCGCTGCTGGGGGAGACGCTGGTCCATGAGGGGTGCCACGCACTGGTCGGTTGGGGGAAGGGGCCGAAGATCCGCCCGCGGTGGCGGAAGCTGTCGGCCGTCACCTCGTTGGCCGATGCTGTGTCGCTGACACGTCACCGGCGGTTCCTTCGCGCGCCGATCCCGGTGGGGTGGCTCCTGCTCGCGGTAGGCCTGGCGATGGTGTTCTGGACAGCGTCGACGAAGGCCATGCTCGTCGGTGTGGCGATAACGGCAAGCGGCGCCGGAGTCCTTTCCACCACGGTCAACGACCGGCTCACCCGCGCCGAGCTCGACCTGATCGCAGCCCTCGCACGTCCGTCGACGGCAGGTCAGATCGGAATCCGCGACGACGGCACTGGAGCGTCCTGGTGCCTGTGCCCGGACTGGAGGCACGTGTAGCTCCCGAATCCATCCCAGCCCGGTAGCCCCGACGGGTCACCGCCCCCGCTGCAGCACAGCGGGGGCGGCGGGGTCTGACTCGGTGGCTCAGTGGACCAGGCGGTGGGTGCGCAGTCCCGCCTCGAGTCGGTCGAGCAGGTGCGGGCGGTGCGCGTTGAGCTAGGCGGGCAGCTGGGCCGGGTGACAAGGCACTCCGCACGTCCATGACGCGCACCCCGAACCCCAGCCGCTCTCGGCAGCTACGGCGGATGAGTGCGCCTCGCCGCCCCCCCCCGCTCAGGAGGTGCGCCGCGGGATTGCGCACCGTCATCAGGTGCCGACCTTCGCCGGTGGTCAACACGACACCACCGAAGGGCAACACGATGATCGCGGTCCTCGACGACGAGGCGATGAACCGGACCTGGTCCCGGCAGCTGAGCAACTACCCCACGCATGGGAAGCCTGGGATCACCTACTTCCTCGGCCGCCGCCCCGACGGGTTCGTCGACTGCCTGCTCTGGCGCGACGAGGCCGGGGCTCTGCGCGGCATCCTCAACCACTACCCCAACGACTTCCCGCCCTTCGAGAAGGCCGGCAACGTCAACCTGTGGGTCTGCCCCCGCCGGCAGCGCGCCGGCATCGGCACCGCGCTGCTTCAGGAGGGCGATCTGCGGTGGCGCTTCAACTTCGATCAGCAGATGTACACCAGGGGCGGCCTCGCCCTCGTCCGCAAGCACCTGTCGAGTGTGTGGCGGCGGTGACCACCTCCGGAGACGGATAGCTGCCGTCGAACGGAGACCGGCACCTGGCGCGTGCTTGGTCAGGGGCCGAAGCGCGGCCGCGGTGCACGTGGCCGCGGCCGCGCGGTTCTTGAGCGCGGCAACGTCCTCCGCATCGGCTAGTTCTGGCCGAGTCCGACGGTCACCCTCGACTCGAGGGTTCACCGAGGCAGCCGCGGGATCAGCGTCGATCTCCGTGGCCAGCCCCCGGTTGATGTCGCCTACCGTGGCTCGAGCTGGCCGGCGTCGATCCACTGCTCGAGCAACTGGGCGCGCCCGGCGCCGTCCCGGCTGCCGATGGCTACCCGGCCGAGCCACCGGTCGCCGTCGCGGCGCCACTCGAGCAGCAGACCGGGCAGATGCGGCCCACCGTCGGCCGGGTGTACCCAGCAATGCCGAGGCCAGGAGCCCGCATGTTGCTGCGGTCCTCCCGCCCCCGCTTCCTGGGCTCGGCGGGCGTCGGTGCGCTCGGCCAGACTCGGGCCTCTCGTGGGTCGCATGCCACCGGCCATGCCACAGTGTGGCACGGATTCGAACACACGTCGGACTCACTAGCTACTTCGTCCGTCGCGCAGCTGCCGCTCACCCACGCCTGCGTGGTGCCGCAGGGACGTCTCTTTGACAGAACGACGAGCTGGCCCGGGCCGAGCGACCCCCACCAACGACCAGACCCGGCTCACACGCTCATCGGCACCAGTGAGGAGGGGACACCCGGAATGGGGCGCTCAGTTGGACCGGTCTGGTACGGGGAGCCGCACAGCAAGCAGCATGCAGCTCCCCTGGTCTAGCGCTTGCCTAGAGCTGCGAGAGGGGGCTAGCCCCCCGCCCCGGCATCACATGCCTTCTGTGCAGCTGACAGGCGCGCGGTGATGACCGGGCCTCGCCGCTGAAATCCGAGGGCGGCGATGAGCTCGCTCAACTCGTCGTCGGCAAGGCGCAACACCCCGTCGGCCCGCAACCACCGGACCAGGGAGACCAGCTGCTGCTCGTCGTAGGTGCCGATGGCCGCTCCAGGACGGACCCACTTCGGGGGCACCCGCTTGGCTGCTGCTGCTTGGACGGTGGAGGTGCCGGTGGTCCCCATCCAGGTGGGATCAGCCGCAGGCAGAGGATCGGCTGCTGGCCGCCCGGCGCGGGCGCGTTCCACCGCGGTGCTGTAGGCGGCCAGCACCGCCTCGATCTCGGTGTCCGGGTCACGGAACCAGTCGGTGGACCAGATGCGGTGGAACCTCCAGCCGAGCGACTCGAGCTGCTGCTGGCGCAGCCGGTCCCGTTCCCGGGCGGTCCAGCCCGAGTGCCAGGTCCGCCCGTCGCACTCGATGGCCAGGATGTGCCGGACCGGGCCGGTGCTGCCGTCGAAGTCCGGGTGGCGGACGGCGAAGTCCAGCCGGTACCCCGAGACCCCGTACTGCGGGTCCAGGGTCAGGCCGGCGGCGGTGAGCCGGTCGTGGATCTCCCGTTCGAAGGGGTTCATCGGGACCGGGCTGGCCGAGCTGGGAAGGTGCTGGCCGCCAGAGGCGGCGAACTGCACGAAGGACCGCATCAGCTGGTAGCCCGCGGCCTTCGAACCGGCCTCGGTTAGCTGCTCCGCGGTGAAGCTGCTGACCAGCGTCATCCTGGCCCGAGCCCGGCTGATCGCGACGTTGAGCCGGTTGACCCCGTACTCGCCGAGCAGCGGGCCCCACATGTACCGCAGGCGCCCGTCCCGGCTGGTCCCGTACCCGACGGTGAGGATGATGACGTCGCGCTCATCCCCCTGGACCCGCTCGATGTTCTTGAAGAAGTACGGCTCGTCGGCGTCGTCGTCGAACAGCGGCGCGAGCACCGCCCGGTCAGCCGCGGCCTCGACCGCGGCGAACACCCCCTTCTCCACACGGTCGGCGTGTTCGCGTCCCATCGCGATCACCCCGAGGGACGCGCGGCGGCCCTCCGGGAGCACGGCTTGGGCGCGGGCGTGGGCCAGGACCAGCTCAACGACCTGCGCGACCTCGCCGACCGGGGACTTGTTGTGCTCCCCGAGCCCGTCGCTGGGGGCGACGACGACGTGCTCGAGGACCTCCCCGGCCGTCGGGCCGGGGAAGGTGACCAGGCTGCCGCCGTACACCTCGGCGTTGCTGACCGCGATCAGCCGCTCGTCGCGGCTGCGGTAGTGCCACAACAGGGTGCGGCTGTTCAGCAGCAGCCCCAGCGCGCCGAGGATGCTCTGGTAGCCGCTGGCCACCGACACCACCGGCCCGGGGCGCTGCTCGCTGCCCGGAACAGCGTCGTCGGGGGTGCCGAGCGCCGCGTCCTCCTCGAGACCCTCGCCCACGTCGCCCTCGCCGAGGGTGTCCTGGCCCTTGCCGGTGACCGGGTCGTAGTCCGCGTCGAGCATCTTGGTGAAAACCGTGGTGGGCGGCAGCTGCTTGTCATCGCCGGCGACGACCGCCTGCTTGCCGCGCAGCAGGCTCGGGACGGCGTCCGGGATGAGCACCTGGCTCGCCTCGTCGAACACGACCAGGTCGAACAGGCCCACCACGGTGGGCAGGTAGCGCGAGACCAGCAGCGGGCTCATCGCCCAGCAAGGCTTGAGCGCGAGCAGGGCTTGCGGGGCTTCCTCGACCAGCTGGCGCAGGCTCTTGAAGGACCGCTTGCGCCGGACCTGGTCCTGCACGGCGAGTGCCTGCTCGGGCAGCGCGTTGAGCTGCAGCCGGGCCCGTTCAGCGGCCGCGCGGGCCACCCGGGCCCGGTTGGCGCTGACGTGGGTGCGGTCGGCGCGCCGGAAGGTGTGCTCGTCCGCGCGGACCTGGCCGGTCTCCCGGGCCAGGGCAGGGTCGCTGCCCTGCAGGTGCTCCAGCGTGCTGGCGTAGGCGACGTAGCGCAGCCGGTCGGCAGCGAACACCGGGTCGACA